>NZ_JBEBMH010000015.1:0-148200 GCF_040081985.1 Mesorhizobium yinganensis
CACAGCCCACTCTTCGTCCGTAAGGTCGCTCGGATAACGCAGGTGATCGCGGTTGTAGCGAGCCCGGTTTTCAACCGTCCACATCGGCGCTTCCTTTCGAATCAGCGCCAATCAGGGAATCATAGCAGACTCAAACCCTACAACCCCAAATCAGCTAACCGATTCCACCGATTCACAAAGCTCCCGGACGGACACTAAGGGAAAGGAGGTTTCCAGTAAATCTTAAGCCTTTTCTAACGCGGGCCGTGAGGGGCACCGTTCCGCGTGACTGTTTTTGCACGCCCATTTTTTTTAACTAGTTTTCTGGAGGTCAGAAAGTGAACATCAAGAGCCTTCTTCTTGGCTCCGCTGCGGCTGTGGTCGCAGTTAGCGGCGCGCGCGCGGCCGATGCGGTCGTGGTTGCCGAGCCGGAACCCGTCGAATATGCGGGTCTGTGACGTCTATGGTTCGGGCTTCTTCTACCTGCCCGGCACCGAAACCTGTCTGAAGATCGGCGGTTATGTCCGCGTCGACATTCGCGGCGGCGATTATTATGGCTCCGCATACGTCGATGATGAGCATATAGGCGTCCGCAGCGCCGCCGGCGACGAGACCTACAACAACCGCGTCCGCTTCCAGCTGCGCGCCGACGCCCGCAGCGAGACCGAATACGGCACGCTGCGTTCCTATGCCGCCATCAACTTCAACTACCAGGTGTCCGGCAACAACACTCCTGACTATGACATGAGCGACGGCATGAGCATCGAGCATGCCTATATCGAGCTCGCCGGCTTCCGCATCGGTAAGACGGACTCCTACTTCAATACCTTCACCGACTATGCGGGCGGGGTCATGAATGACACTGTCGTCAACTACGGCCCTAACACCGGCTCGCTGCAGATCGCCTATACCTACACCGGCGGAAACGGCTTCGCGGCCGGCGCTGCTCTGGAGCAGGGCGACCAGGGCGGGGTCTACTATCGCGCGGACCTTCCGTATAGCGGCATCACCCAGGACTACACTCCGTATGTGGTCGGCGGTCTGTCGTTCACGCAGGGCTGGGGCAAGATCGGCGTCGTCGCCGGTTACGACAGCAGGAACGAAGAAGTCGCCATCAAGGGCCGCTTAGACGTCAAGATCACCGAAACCGCTACGGTGTTCGTGATGGGCGGCTGGGATTCGGCGGGCTTCGACAACGCGAACTACTACGCGCAGTGGGCTGGCGACTGGGGCGTCTGGGGCGGTACGTCGATCAAGTTCAACGACAAGGCGAAGTTCAACGCCCAGGTTGGTTATGACGACGGCGAAAACCTCTCCGTTGTGGCCAACGTTGCCTACGATCTGGTCCCCGGCTTCACCATTACGCCCGAAGTCGTCTATTACAGCCCTGACAAGGGCAGCAACGGTAATAGGCTCGTAAACGAGGACGGTGATGAGTTCGGCGATTCGTGGGGCTTCAACCTGCGCTTCCAGCGCACGTTCTGATCGGCCTTACCGATCGGTCTAGGCAGACCCGGCGGGCAACCGCCGGGTTTTTTGTTGCCGGTGCCGGGGCAATACCGCCATACCCTTGGCACGGCGTCCAACAGGCCGCTTGAGCCTGCGCCGTCATCCCCATAAGAAGGGGCGGCGTTCCGTGGGAGAAAAGCGGCCTTCATGTTCAGCAAGATACTGATCGCCAACCGTGGCGAGATTGCCTGTCGCGTCATCAAGACGGCCAGAAAGATGGGCATCGCAACGGTCGCGGTCTATTCCGACGCCGATCGCGACGCGGTGCATGTCGAGATGGCCGACGAGGCGGTGCATATCGGCGCCGCACCCGCCGCGCAAAGCTATCTGGTTGCCGACAAGATCATCAAGGCGTGCAAGGAGACCGGGGCGCAGGCCGTGCATCCCGGCTACGGGTTCCTTTCCGAACGCGCTTCGTTCTGCGCCGCTCTGGAAGCGCAGGGCATCGTCTTCATCGGCCCGAAGCCAAAAGCCATCGAAGCGATGGGCGACAAGATCGAATCGAAAAAATTCGCCAACGCTGCGAAGGTCTCGACCGTGCCCGGCTATCTCGGCGTCATCGAGGACGGCGATCATGCCGAAAGAATCGCCGGCGAGATCGGCTATCCGGTGATGATCAAGGCTTCGGCGGGCGGCGGCGGCAAGGGCATGCGCATCGCCTGGTCGAAGGACGAGGTGCGGGACGGTTTTGTCCGCGCCCGCTCCGAGGCGAAAAGTTCGTTCGGCGACGACCGAGTCTTCATCGAGAAATTCGTGGTCGAGCCGCGCCATATCGAGATCCAGGTGCTGGCCGACGGCCACGGCAAAGCTATCTATCTCGGCGAACGCGAATGCTCGATCCAGCGCCGCAACCAGAAGGTCGTGGAGGAGGCCCCGTCACCGTTCCTCGACGAAAAAACCCGAAAAGCCATGGGCGAGCAGGCGGTGGCGCTGGCCAAAGCCGTCGACTACCAGAGCGCCGGCACGGTCGAGTTCATCGTCGACGCGAAGAAGAACTTCTATTTCCTTGAGATGAATACGCGCCTGCAGGTCGAGCATCCGGTGACGGAACTCGTCACCGGCGTCGATCTGGTCGAGCAGATGATCCGCGTGGCCGCTGGCGAAAAGCTCGCCATCCGCCAGGAGGACGTGAGGCTCAACGGTTGGGCGGTGGAAAGTCGGCTCTATGCCGAAGACCCTTACCGCAATTTTCTACCGTCGATCGGCCGGCTGACGCGTTATCGCCCGCCCGAGGAGGGCCGCTTCGACGAGGTCGTGGTGCGCAACGACACCGGCGTCACCGAAGGCTCGGAAATCTCGATGTTCTACGATCCGATGATCGCAAAACTGTGCACCTGGGCGCCGGACCGCCTCACCGCAATTGACGCGATGTCGGATGCGCTCGACGAATTCGTCGTTGACGGTATTCAGCACAACATACCGTTCCTGGCGGCGCTTATGCGCCATCCGCGCTGGCGGGAAGGGCGGCTTTCCACGGGCTTCATCGCCGAGGAGTATCCGGACGGTTTTGCCCCGATCGTGCCGACCGACGAGGAGAAAGTGGTGATTGCGGCAGTGGCTTGCGCCGTGGAACTGCTGCGCCGCGACCGGCTCGACCGGTTGAGCGGACGGCTCGCTCCGCATTCCGGCGTGCTGAAATCCGAGTGGGAGGTGAAGATCGGCACCGACTACGTCCCCGTGCATCTCGGCGAAGGCCTGATCTCGGTGCCGATGGAAATCGACATGATGGTTGCCGGCGGCAAGCCGCTGACGGTTGCCTCGGACTGGCGACCGGGAGAACCGGTCTGGCGCGGCATGGTCGGCGCCCACAAAGTGGTCGCACAGCTTCGGCCGGTGGAGAGCGGCTACCGCATCGATTGGAAGGGCATGACGGTGACGGCTCGCGCCATGCTGCCGCGCACGGCCGAACTTGACCGGCTGATGCCGATCAAGCTGCCGCCGGATACATCGAAACTGTTGCTCTGCCCGATGCCGGGGTTGGTGGTGTCCCTGAACGTAGATGAGGGACAACAGGTCAAGGCCGGGGACATCCTCGCCGTGGTCGAGGCGATGAAGATGGAGAACGTGTTGCGCGCTGAGCGCGACCTAACGGTTGCGAAGATCAACGCCAAGCAGGGGGACAGCCTTGCTGTCGACGCGGTGATCATGGAGTTTGCCTGATCCCCTTAGGCAGTGGGCAGTCGGCAATAGGGGGCGATGCACCGGGCAATCGCCGTGTCTCACTCGAAGGTGCCTCGCCACCCGGCGAACTCCGGTCTGGAATAGCCGGCTTCGTTCCTGTATAGAGCCGCCTTCCCGAAGGACGGGATGGCGGGGTATTTCGCCCTTGCCAGCGACGATTGGGTGCGACGATGACGAAATGGTCCCCGAATTCCTGGAGAGCCAAGCCTATTCAGCAGGTTCCGGCCTATCCGGATGCGGCAGCGCTTGCCGACACGGAGGCCCGTCTCGCAAGCTTTCCGCCGCTGGTTTTTGCAGGTGAGGCGCGCAAGCTGAAGAAGCAGCTTGCAAGCGTGGCTGCCGGTGACGCGTTCCTCCTCCAGGGCGGCGACTGCGCCGAGAGCTTCGCCGAACATGGCGCGGACAACATCCGCGACTTCTTCCGCGTCTTCCTGCAGATGTCGGTGGTACTGACTTTCGCCGGCGCACAGCCGGTGGTGAAGATAGGCCGCGTCGCCGGCCAATTCGCAAAACCGCGTTCGTCCGACAACGAGACCAAGGGCGGCGTGACGCTGCCAAGCTATCGCGGCGACATCATCAACGGCATCGACTTCGACGAGAAGTCGCGCATCCCCGATCCGGTGCGCCAGGAAATGGCCTACCGCCAGTCGGCGGCCACGCTCAACCTGTTGCGCGCCTTCGCCCAGGGCGGCTATGCCAGTCTGGAGAACGTGCATCGCTGGATGCTCGGTTTCGTCGCCGACAGCCCGCAGGCCGAGCGCTACGAATCGCTGGCCAACCGCATCACCGAGACGATGGACTTCATGCAGGCCATCGGCATCACCTCGGAGAGCAATTATTCGCTGCGCGAGACTGATTTCTACACCAGCCACGAGGCTCTGCTGCTCGGCTATGAGGAGGCGCTGACCCGTGTCGATTCGACGTCGGGTGACTGGTATGCAACTTCCGGCCACATGATCTGGATCGGCGACCGCACGCGCCAGCCCGACCACGCGCATGTCGAATACTGCCGCGGCATCAAGAACCCGCTTGGCCTGAAATGCGGACCGTCGCTGACTGCCGACGGCCTCTTGCAACTGATCGACCTGCTCAATCCGGAAAACGAGCCGGGGCGGCTGACGCTGATCGCCCGTTTCGGCTCGGACAAGGTCGCCGACCACCTGCCGAAGCTGGTGCGCGCGGTAAAGAAGGAAGGCCGCAACGTCGTCTGGTCGTCGGATCCGATGCATGGCAACACGATCACGGCGGCCGGCTACAAGACCCGGCCGTTCGATCGCATCCTCAAGGAAGTGCAGACCTTTTTCGAGGTGCATCGTGCCGAGGGCACGCATCCGGGTGGCATCCATATCGAGATGACCGGCAAGAACGTCACCGAATGCACGGGCGGCGCCCGCGCCATCCGCGACGACGAGCTGCAGGACCGCTACCATACCCATTGCGATCCGCGCCTCAACGCCGACCAGGCGATCGAATTGGCGTTTCTCGTCTCGGAACTCCTCAAGAAGGGCGCCGGCGTGACCCACCGCAAGGTCGTGAACGGCTGAATGTTTCGGCAGCGCCGCGGCGCTGCCGGTCAATCCTTCTTGTAAAGCAGCCAGCTCTTCAGCGGCCGATCCTGTACGGTCGAGAATTTCGTCACCCGGTTGCGGCCGGTGATTTTCGAACGATAGAGCGCCCGGTCGGCCTTCGAATAAAGGTCGTCCGGACCGTCGGCTTCAGACGCCATGCAGATGCCCATCGACACCGTCACGGGGCCGTAGTTCACCCCGGTCGGTGAAGAGAAAACCGTTTGCTCGATCAGCGCGCGCAAGCCGTCGGCGAGATCGTAGGTTGCCTGTTCGCCGGCGCCCTCGAGGATCAGTGCGAATTCTTCGCCCCCGGTGCGCGCCACAAACATGTCGCTGTGCAGATTGCCGCGCAGGATTTCCGCGATCAGTTGGATGATCTTGTCTCCGACGGGATGGCCGAAGCGGTCGTTGATCTCCTTGAAGCGGTCGATGTCGGCCAGCACCAGTGCGCCAAACATCACGCTTTTGCGGTCGTTGTAGATGTCGGCGATCTGCTTGTCGAAGGCGCGCCGGTTCCAGATATGCGTCAGCGGATCGGTGTCTGCTAGGATCTTGTACTTTTCGAGCGCCGATTTGACGCTCTCCAGTTCCGCCGACTTCTCGCTCAGAGTCGTCGCGACCTGCTTGCCGTGGTCGATGGTGGAATTGGTGGCGACGCTCATCACCGAGACGATCCGCTGGAGAAGTTCGCGGCTCATCGCATGGCGGCTGGTCAGCCCGTCCGATGTCTCGGTCAGAATCGCGCCGTATTTCTCGATATGCGAGCGCTCGCTGCGCAGCAGGCGCGCAACATCCTCCAGTTCCTTGGCCAGCGTTTCGCGCGCTGTCGCGACGATGGCATGCTCATGGTTCTGCGCAAAATATTTCCGGCCGATGCGGTCCAGTTCCTCCTGCGAGGGGCGGCTGCTGAGCGACACGACCTCCATCGTCAGGTCGTGATTGGACCCGGTCAGCGCCTCGTAGAAAATCTCGTAATTGCGCGGCAGGCCCATCACGCCCATCTGGCGCATGGTGGTGACGACGCTCATGGCGATGTCGTTCGACTTCTCCGAAGGAGTTATCGCCGGTTGCATCTACGACTACTCCAACGCACGCGCGTGCCGGCTGGCCCGGCCTGTGTTTCTGGGCCGGGCATTCATGCCGGCCCGGAGCAGGTGGCCCTGCCCGGCAGAAGCGGGGACGCGAGCGTCATACGCGCATCCCGATGTCTAAGATTGCAGCACTCCCTCTAATGTTTCCTTAATCGGGAATACCTTGCAGACGACTTTGCAAAATCTTTCAAGGTCTTGCGTCTTCCGCCGGACAGGGGTGCCGCCTTTGTCACAGGCCGGCCAATGCGACGTCGCATTCAAGCCGACGACGCCATCCGATCGATGCGACGTTGTGCGTCCAGGCGAAACGAAACTTGGTCGGAGAGGTTCATGGACAATATCCACACCGGCTCGTGCCACTGTGGCGCGGTCAGGTTCCGTACCAGCGGCAAGCTGCGCGATGTCGTCTATTGCCATTGTTCCCAGTGCCGGAAACAGTCCGGTCATTTCTTCGCGGCGACCAGCGTCGCTGCGGCTAAACTCGCCGTCGAAGGCGAGGAAGCGATTACCTGGTATGCCGGGTCACCGCGAGCCCGGCGCGGCTTCTGCCATATCTGCGGCGCCGCGCTGTTCTGGAAGCATGAGGGCGGCGAGACGGTCTCCATCCTCGCCGGTGCGTTCGACCGACCGACCGGCCTGAAGGCTTCGATGCACATTTTCGCAGCCGACAAAGGCGACTACTACACGATTGATGATGGTCTTCCTGTCCATGCGCAATGGTGGCCGGCCGAGCCCATAGAGCAGTGACCGGTTCCGCGTCCACGATTGCTGAACGCAGCGTCGTGGCATTGCGGGCTCGCGGCTATGGCGGCTTCGGGATAAAAAGGCGTCAGGAGCAAGCCCATGACCACTCTGCCGTCGCTTTTCATCTCGCATGGCGGGCCGAATATCGTGATTTCGGACACGCCGGCGCGCCATTATCTCGAAGCGCTTTCTTCGCTGCTGCCGCGTCCGAAGGCGATCGTCATTTCGTCCGCCCATTTCGAGACAGACGGCGTCGCGGTGGTCACCGATCCCGCGCCGGAAATGATGTATGATTTCCGCGGTTTCGCGCCCGAGCTTTACGAGATGGTATATCCAGCCCCAGGTGACCCGGCGCTGGCCGAGCGTGTCTTTGGCCTCCTTGGCGAAGCTGGCCTTTCACCGAGCCGTGCAGCCAGGTGTGGTTATGACCACGGCACCTGGACGCCGCTGAAGCTTGCCTATCCGCAAGCCGACATACCCGTTGTGCAGGTGTCGATCGATCCCAACCGCGACGCCGCCTGGCATCATGCCGTCGGTCGCGCGCTGGCGCCTCTACGCGGCGAGGACATTCTGGTGATCGGCTCCGGTCATATCACCCACAATCTGCGCGCGTTCTTCTCCGTGGTGCGCCAGGGGGCCGAGCCAGATCCGGCGCTACCCGCAAAAGTGAAGGCATTTAGCGACTGGTTCGCGGATGAACTGTCGAAGGGCGATACGCAAGCGCTGCTCGACTGGAAGCATCGGGCGCCATTCCCCGCGGAGAACCATCCGACCGACGAGCATCTGATGCCGATTTTCTTCGCCTATGGCGCGGCGGGCGAGGGCGCACATGGCCGGCGCGTGCACGATTCCGTCAATCACGGTTTTTTCGCCAACGATTCCTACCTGTTCCAGTAAGCGCTGCTTTTCGCTAAGAGCCGTTCTCGATCAGAGCGGCAACGGGCAGGGCGGTTTTTCGACTATGGAACGTATCATCAGCGCTTTCTGGAATTCGATGCGGGCGCTGCGCAGGCTGACGCTCACCGAAAAGGCGTTCCAGCAGGAACTCGGCCTGCTGATCGTCGCCATCCCGGTCGGCTGGTTCGTCGCCACGTCCTGGATGGTTTACGCGTTGCTGATTGCCTCGATCCTCGTGCTGATCATGGTCGAGGTGCTGAATACCGGCATCGAGGCGGCATGCGACGCTTTCTCGCGCGAGTTCAACGTCGAGATCCAGCTTGCCAAGGATTGCGGCTCGCTGGCCGTGCTGATCGCCATCATCCTCGCAATCGGCGTCTGGGGTTTTGCGATCGTCGAACGGTTGGGCGCCCTGCAGGCCTGACCGGGCGGCGGCGATCCCGATCACGGTGCTTCCTAACGGTCGTCCAAGTCTGACGCACCACTATTAGGCTATTCGCCTTGCCTGCCTTGTCCGCACCCAGCGTGCGGCGAAATGGCCGAACACCAGCACCGCAATTCCGATGCCCAGCGCGATCAGCAGCCGATGATGCTTGCGGATCGTTTCGCCTAGCAGCGTTTCGGCGCCGAGCCCGAAAAAATAGCCGAGACCGCAGAAGATCGCCGCCCACAGCAGCGACGACAGCATGTTGATGACGACGAATCGGCGGAATGGGATGTCGGAAAGCCCGGCGGCGACACCGCCGAACAGCCGCATGCCGTAGATGTAGCGGTTGGCGAAGATGAACAGGTTTGGATGATTGTGCAGGAAGTCGTGGGCATGGCTGAAGCCCGGCTTGGCGATCAGCCGCCGCACGATTGCGTGGCCGGCAAAACGCCGCCCCATCAGGAAGAAAAAGGTGTCGCCGCCGAACGCCCCAAGAAAGGCCGCGGCGTAGGCATGCCAGGGCACGAACACCGCCTGGTGAGCGAAAAACCCGCCCAGAATCGCAGCCGTCTCACCCTCGGTCAGGCAACCGGCAAATACGGCGATAAGGCCATAACGCTCGATGAGGAGATGGATGGTGTCGCTCATGCCGGCCGGCCGGTCTCGGCCAGACGGCTCTCGATGCGTTCCAGCATAGCGCGCAACGCGACAATCTCGTCGCGCACGGTCAGGATGTCCTGGTGTCTTATGTCGTCGAACTTTTCGTGCAGCGCCATGATCTCGATCTCGGCCTTCAAATTCACCTCGTAGTCGTGCGAGGCGTCGAGGCGATCGCGCTCGGCCTGCCTGTTCTGCGACATCATGATGACCGGTGCCTGGATTGCCGCCAACATCGACAGTACCAGATTGAGGAAGATGTAGGGGTAGGGATCGAACGCCCCGCTTGCCAGGAGAAGCGTGTTGCCCACCGTCCATATAACCAGGAACACCAGGAAGGAGAGAATGAAGCTCCATGAGCCGCCGATGCGGGCGATGCCGTCGGCGATGCGGTCGCCCGTCGACATCTTGTGCTCGTGGACGGCGTTGATGTCGCGCGATATCGTGCGGCGGTCGATGGCGCTCTGCAGCACGCCCTTCTCAGTCTCGCTGAGCGACTCCGGCCTGCGCGTCAGCCAGCGTCTGGCGATTTCTGCGAGGGATTTCTGCATGGCACACTCCGTCGGACGGCGGCTGTATTCGGTTGGGCAGGCGGGCTTGTAAATAGGTCGTGGCGCGTCTTCGTCATGGAGGATTAGCAGAATGGCGGATTTCGCGGCAATTCGTGCGAGGGCTTCAAAACGCAAGGGTGGCGACGCCGTTCTCGACAATCTCCTCGGTGCCGCGCCTCACAATGGCGACGTGGCGAAGGTGGGGGACGACCGCATTCTATCGGCCATTGTCGAGCGTGTCTTCGCTGCCGGTTTCGTGTGGCGGGTGATCGAGCAGAAATGGCCGGGCTTCGAAGAAGCCTTCCTCGGTTTCGAGCCCAAACGCCTGCTCTTCCAGCCCGACGATTTCTGGCATGACCTCGCTTCCGACAGCCGCATCGTCCGCAACCCGCAGAAGATACGTTCGGTGAAGGAAAACGCGGCTTTTGTCGACCGCGTGTCGCGCGAGCATGGCGGCTTCGGAAAGTTCCTCGCGCAATGGCCTGCCGACGATCAGGTCGGGCTGATGGCCTTCCTGGGCAAGAACGGCAGCCGGTTGGGTGGCAATACGGGGCAATATTTCCTGCGTTGGATCGGCTGGGATTCCTTCATCATCTCGTCCGACATGGCAGCGGCTTTGCGTGACGCCGGATTGGACATCGCTGAGAGTCCGACCTCGAAGAAGGACCTCCAGAAGATTCAGGACCAGGTGAACGCCTGGGTGTCGGAAACCGGACTGCCGCGAAAACACGTTTCGCGCATCCTTGCCATGTCGATCGGCGTGAACCGTACGCCGCAGGAGCTTGGCGAATATATGGGCGAATGACGCGGGTCTTGGGGTGCCCTTGGCCACCTGGGCTCGGCGAACCACTGCCGCTGTGCGAATTGTGGCGCTGGAAGCCAATTGAGCGGCCAACGTTTCCATGAGTCCCTTGCTATTGAGATAAGTATCTGCTTATCTGTTCGCCATGAACGAGACGGATGTGTTTCGCGCGCTTTCCGACCCCACCCGCCGGGCCGTGTTCGAGCGGTTGGCGGCGGGCGAGAAGAATGCGACCGAGTTGCGCGAGGGTTTCGGCGTGTCGCAGCCGGCGATCTCGCAACATCTGGCGGTGCTGCGCGGCGCTGGGCTGATCCGCGAGCGGCGCGAGGGACGGCATGTGAACTACAGCGTCGAACCGCAGGGGCTGGAGCCGCTGCTGGGCTGGATCGAACGCCACCGCGCCTTCTGGCCGGCGCGCGTCGACCGGCTGAAGGACCTGCTCAGGGAGATGGACCAATGACGACAAGCAGCGTCGGCAAGGATGGCGAGATCGTCGTCGAATGCGGCCTCGACGCGCCGGCCGAACGGGTCTGGCGGGCGCTGTCCGTACCCGAGCTCGCGGCCGACTGGCTCGGTGCAATGCCCGCTTCCAGCGGGAACGGCGGAGGCGGCCGGGCTAATAGCTTTGAGATCGTCGATGCAAAGCCCTTTTCGCGACTGACCTATCGCTGGCGTGACGGCTCGCTGGATGCGCGCGGCGATAGTTTTGTCACCGTCGAGATCGCGCCGCGCGGCCCGCAGAACACCTGGTTCAGGCTGACGCATCGCCCGCCTGCGATGCTGCCAGTTGCCGCCAACGGCAACACGCCGATGGCGCTCGCCGCCTAGCAACAGCCATCTCATCACCGAACGGAGGATCGCGCCATGAGCGCCACGATGCAACTCGTCCCCATGGTCGTCGAACAGTCGCCGCGCGGCGAACGGTCGTTCGACATTTTTTCGCGCCTGCTGCGCGAGCGGATCATTTTTCTCAACGGCGTCGTCGACGACAATTCCTCGGCGCTCATCTGCGCGCAGATGCTCTTCCTTGAAGCCGAGGATCCGAAGAAGGAAATCTCCTTCTACATCAACTCGCCCGGCGGCGTGGTGACCAGCGGCTTCGCTATCTACGACACGATGCAGTTCATCAAATGCCCGGTCGCGACGCTTTGCATGGGCACCGCGCGCTCGATGGGCTCTTTCCTGCTGATGGCGGGTGAGCCCGGCCGCCGCGTCGCGCTGCCCAATGCCAGCATTCTGGTGCATCAACCGCTCGGTGGCTTCCAGGGACAGGCCTCCGACATCGAGCGCCATGCGGCCGACATCATCAAGGTGAAGCGGCATATGACCGGCCTCTACGCAAAACACTGCGGCCGCACGGTCGAAGAGGTGGAGCGCACGCTCGACCGCGATTTCTTCATGTCGGCGGAAGAAGCCAAGGCATGGGGAATCGTGGATGAGGTTCGACGAAACCGATTGGGTTTGCAGGAATAGCGGCGCCCTTGCAAACAGGGAGCCCGTGGCCGGGCTCCCTGCAGGTTTTCAACGAAGGTGCGTTCAACCGGCTTCGACCGAGGCTAGACCACGACAAAATCTGCGTTGGTCATCGCCAGTCCGACGCCTACGATCGCGAACTGCGCCTGCGCGGCCGCGCCGGTGCCGTCGGCATCGTAGAAGAGAGCGCCGGTCGCCGCGTTGTAGATCACTCGGTCCGTGGCGTCCGCAGCCGCGGCACCGATGCGGAAGGCGGCAGCGGCAAGCACGCCCGCGGGCAGGGCAGTGAAGACCGCGTTCTCCAACCGGATCGTGTCGGTGACCGGGGCGAAATCGGTCAAAGTGTCGATGTTTCCGGCGCCCAGCGCGGTATCGAAGAGAACCGTGTCGATGCCGGTCCCGGTCGCTATGGTGTCGCTGCCGGTGCCGCCGCTGTGGAAGTCATTTTCGGTGCCGCCGCTCAGCACGTCGTTACCCACGCCGCCGAAAAGGCTGTCATTGCCGCCCTGGCCGAAGAGCCTGTCATTGCCGTCCGCGCCGCTCAGCGTGTTGTTGGCGGCGTTGCCGATTATGATGTTGTTAAGGGCGTTTCCGAAGCCGTTAATGGCGGCTGCTCCTGTCAGTGTGAGATTCTCGACATCGAAACGTCCGGCGACATTCAGGCTCAAGGTGATTGAACTCTGGATCGTGTCTGTGCCGCCTGCTGCCGCTTCAGTAACGACGTCGCCGGCATTGTCGACCACGTAGGTATCGTTTCCGGCGCCTCCGGTCATCGCGTCAGTGCCAATCCCGCCGTTGAGCAGGTCGTTGCCGTCACCGCCGAACAGGTTGTCGTTGCCGGTTTGGCCGAACAGCCTGTCGTCTCCGGTAAGCCCGCTCAGTGTGTTGTTCGACGCGTTGCCGTTGATGATATTGTTCAGGGCATTGCCGATGCCGGTGATCGCAGTGCCGGTCAAGGTAAGGTTCTCGACCTGCAACCGGTCCGGATCGCTCAGGCTCAGGCTTATGGAACTCTGAACTGTGTCGGTGCCGCCGGCGGCCAGTTCGGAGAGTTCGTCGCCCACATTGTCGAATACATAAGTGTCGTTTCCGGCACCCCCGGTCATCTTGTCGGCGCCGACCCCGCCATTGAGGAAGTCGTTGCCATCGCCGCCGAACAGATTGTCGTTACCACCCAACCCGAAGAGACTGTCGTTTCCGGCAAGCCCGCTCAGCGAGTTGTTCGACGCATTGCCGATGATGATGTTGTTGAGGGCGTTGCCGATACCAGTGATCGCAGTTCCGGTCAGGGTGAGATTTTCGACATCGAACCTGCCTGCCACGCTAAGGCTGATGCTGATCGAGCTTTCGACCCGGTCGATACCCTCGTTGACATTCTCCGCGATCCTGTCGCCGACATTGTCGACGATGTAGACGTCGTTGCCGAGGCCTCCGACCATGGTGTCGGCGCCGGTTCCGCCATCGAGGGTGTCATTGCCGTCAAGCGCGACGATGATGTCGTCGCCACCCAGGCCACTAATAGTGTCGGCCAGATTGGTGCCGAACAAAACGTTGGCGAGATTGTCGCCATTGATAATAGCCATAAATACCTCCTTGAGCTGACGCAGCTCATCAGCGAGGCTCAGCCGAACGGAATCGTTGCCGCGGCGGCATTTCATGCCCGCAGTGGCTGCTGTGCACTTGAGTATCGCGACCGGACTACTGCCGGTTCTTGGGACCAAACGAGGTCAATGTCAGAGGAAAGTGCGCGAAAACCACGCCACCCTCACGCAAGCCTGAAAATCACCTGCCTGAGATATGTTACCACAATTTTTGCGCCTAGAAAATTCAGATCGACTTAAATTTCCCCGAGACATCAGCTTATTTCTTCGAAGTAGAACGGCAAAGCCTGATTGAAATTATCTCGATTAGATTGAAATTTATTACACGCTGCGAAGGTATTTCGCTGATCACCTCGAGTTATGACTAATACATTTGGGTTTTCATTTGGAATTCTCCGCAATAAGTGATGATGTCCGTCCTCCCCGCTGGCCTTCACGTCCTGTTCGTCAAGTTGGCGCACGATGTCCGGTCGCGAGAGAGTCCCGCTGGCTGCAATCGCGGGTATTCACCTATCAGTTTCAGTGAAGTCGTGAGCCGGCTTGGGGATGATCCTTACCCAGCGGCCGGGGCTGCCTGCTTAGCTACCCGCGACGGCGGCAGCGTTTACCGATCCAGCCGCATCTCGTTGCCGTCGGTGACCGGGCGGAAACCGAATTGCGCGTAGAGCCCGTGAGCGTCGGAAGTGTTCAGCATCCAGGCCGAGACCGAGCGAAGGTCCGGATGGTCGACCAGCGCCTGCACCAGCGCCTTGCCGACGCCCTTGCCGCGATGCTCCGGCCAGACGATGACGTCGGAGATGCGTGCGAACACCGCGCGGTCGCCCGAGGCGCGAGCGAAACCGGCCTGTTTTCCGTCGATCAGTGCTATGGCGCAGACCGAATTGGCGAAGGCGCGGCGATTGATTTCGTCCGTGCGCTGCTTGCCCCAGTAGCTCGCCTTCAGCAGGTCGGACGTCGCCTGGAAATCCAGGCGGGCAAGATCGTGCGTGATTTCCATAATGCGGCCTGTAGCGATCAGCCCCGGTCGCGGAACTTGTTGGTGATCGGGTAGCGCCGGTCCCGACCGAAATTCTTCTTGGTGATCTTCACGCCGGGCGCGGCCTGCCGGCGCTTGTACTCGGCGATGTACAAGAGATGCTCGACGCGGGTCACCGTCTCTCGCGGATGGCCGCGCTTGACGATGTCCTCGACACCCATCTCATTCTCGACCAGGCATTCCAGAATGTCGTCGAGCACGGGGTAGGGCGGCAGCGAATCCTGGTCGGTCTGGTTCTCGCGCAACTCCGCGGACGGTGCCTTGTCGATAATGTTCTGCGGGATCAATTTGCCCGATGGTCCGAGCGCGCCCGGCGGCACATGGTCGTTACGCCAGGCCGACAGCGCGTAGACCTGCATCTTGTAGAGATCCTTGATCGGGTTGAAGCCGCCGTTCATGTCGCCATAGAGCGTGGCATAACCCACCGACATCTCGCTCTTGTTGCCGGTGGTAACCACCATGGAGCCGAACTTGTTGGAGATCGCCATCAAAATGGTGCCTCGGGCGCGGCTCTGAAGGTTCTCCTCGGTGATTCCTTCCTTGGTGCCTTCGAAGAGTTGCGTCAGAGCGTGCAAAAAGCCCTCGACCGGCTCGAAGATAGGCACAATGTCGTAACGGCATCCGAGCATGCGAGCACAGTCCTCGGCGTCCTTCAGCGAGTCCTTCGAGGTGTAGCGGTAGGGCATCATCACGCAGCGTACGCGCTCTTCGCCGAGAGCGTCGACCGCGAGCGCGGCGCAGATCGCCGAGTCGATGCCGCCTGACAGGCCGAGGACGACGTTCTTGAATCCGTTCTTGTTGACGTAGTCGCGCAGGCCGAGCAGGCAGGCGCGATAGTCGGCTTCCTCTCTTTCGGGAATTTTCGACATCGGCCCGTCTGTACAAGCCCAGCCCTCGTGTGCGTCCGCCCGGCCGCCTCTCTTCCAGGTGGTAACAGCGACAGTCTCCTCGAACTGGCTGATCTGGCAGGCCAGCGCCTTGTCGGCGTTGATGGCAAAGCTCGCACCGTCGAAGATCAGTTCGTCCTGGCCGCCAAGCTGGTTGGCGAACAGGATCGGCAATCCACTTTCGATGACCTGGCGCAGCACCACCTGGTGGCGCACATCGACCTTGCCGCGATAATAGGGCGAGCCGTTTGGCACCAGAAGGATTTCGGCGCCGTTTTCGGCAAGAGTCTCGCAGATATCGAGATCGTTCCAGATCTCCTCGCAGATCGGAATGCCGATCCTGACGCCGCGAAAATTATACGGCCCCTGGATCGAGCCTTCGTCGAAGACGCGCTTTTCGTCGAACTCGCCATAATTCGGCAGGTCGACCTTATAGCGCTCGGCGATAATCTTGCCGCCGTCGGCGACGACCACCGAATTGTGCCGGCCGGTCTTGCGCTGGAGCGGCGTGCCGATGATGACACCCGGCCCGCCATCGGCGGTGTCGGCGGCGAATTCCTTCACTGCCCGCTCGCAGGCAGCGAGGAAGGCCGGTTTCAGCACGAGGTCCTCGGGCGGATAGCCGGAAATGAACAGTTCCGTGTAGAGGACCAGGTCGGCGCCTTGGCGTGCCGCGTCGGCGCGGGCCTCGCGCGCCTTGGCGAGATTGCCGGCGACGTCGCCGACGATCGGGTTCAACTGGGCGACGGCGATGCGCAGGACGTCGGGGGCGGGCTCGGTGCTCATACCAGCGATGTAGCGTGGCGGCGCGTTGCGTGCAACGCGAGGCGGACGTTAGCGATATCTCAGTCAGGAATTGCTCTTGATCCAGTGGAAATGGGCATTCCCAGGCCCGCTTTCCCTCGCGGAACTTGAAATAGCCCGGTTCTTCCGTTAACCCGCCGCCATGACCGTTACCGTTCGTTTCGCCCCGTCGCCGACGGGAAACATCCACATCGGCAACGCTCGCACGGCGCTGTTCAACTGGCTGTTCGCGCTGAAGCACAAGGGGCGCTTCATCCAGCGCTTCGACGACACCGACGTTGCCCGTTCCAAGCAGGAATACGCCAACGCCATCCTCTACGACTTGCACTGGCTGGGCATCTATCCGGACGCGACGGAATACCAGTCGCGGCGTTTCGAGCATTATGACGACGCGGTCGAGCGCCTGAAGGCGGCGGGCTTGCTTTACCCCTGCTATGAGACGCCGGAAGAGCTTGAGCTGCGCCGGAAAGTGAGGCTGTCGCGAAAGTTGCCGCCGGTCTATGGCCGCGAGGCGCTGGCGCTGACGTCGGCCGAGATGGCCGCCTTCGAAGCAGAGGGCCGCAAGGCGCATTGGCGCTTCCTGTTGCCCAACTACGAGGAGGGCGACCCGGAAAAGACCGTGCGCACCGAAATCTCCTGGACCGACCTCGTGCGCGGCGAGGAGACCGTCGACCTCGCCTCGCTGTCCGATCCCGTGCTGGTGCGCGAGGACGGCACCTATCTCTACACGCTTCCTTCGGTGGTGGACGACATCGAGATGGGCATCACCCACGTCATCCGCGGCGATGACCATGTCACCAACACCGGCGTTCAGATCGCGCTGTTTCGCGCGCTCGGCGCCGAGCCGCCGCGGTTCGGCCACCACAATCTTCTGACCACGACGACGGGCGAGGGCCTGTCGAAGCGCACCGGCGCGCTGTCGATCGGCAGCCTGCGCGAGCAGGGCATCGAGCCGATGGCGGTGGCCTCGCTGGCCGTGCTGATCGGAACGTCGGAGAATACGTCCGCCGTTGCGTCGATGGCGGAACTCGCTGAACGTTTCGAACCGGAAACCGCCTCCAAGTCGGCTGCCAAATTCGATCCCGCCGATCTGACCACGTTGAACCGTACGCTGCTCCAGCACATGCCGTTTGCCGAGGCGCGCGACCGGTTGGCCGTGCTGGGTGTTACGGGCGACAAAGCCGAGGCTTTCTGGCTGGCGGTGCGCGGCAATATCGATACGGTGGCGGATGCGCTGCCCTGGTGGCGCGTGCTGCGCGACGGACCCGCGACGCCGATCGAGTTCTCCGACGAGGACCGCGACTTCCTGCGCGCCGCGTTCGATCTGCTGCCGGAAGAGCCGTGGGACGGAACGACCTGGAAGACCTGGACCAGGGCCGTCTTCCAGGAAACCAAACGCAAGGGCAAGGTGCTCTACATGCCTCTGAGGCTGGCACTCACGGGCCTTGCGTCGGGGCCTGAGCTTGCGGAACTGCTGCCGCTTCTGGGTCGGGAAGGAACGCTGGCCCGACGACCCTGACCTTTCGCTCGGCCTGTTTTTCCGGCTTGGCGGGCGCGTCATTCGCGGCATCCGCCGGTGCAGTTTCTTGCGGAGCGACAGTTTCGGCTGGTGTGACCGGCTCCGGCAACGGAATGGCGACGATGCTCGACTCCGGCGGCGCGTCGAGCGGCTGAACCTCGAATGGCGGCATCGCCTCCTCGGGAGGTGTCGCGGCGACATCCGGTGCCGTACTCGTGTCCGGCTTTGTTGTCGGTAGCGGCAATGCCGCGTTCTGGTCAGCATCGTCTTGCTTCGGAGTCTCGTTCCCTGGAACAAAAGTCTCCGCCGGCCGGCTCATGACCTGCGGAGGCGGCGTGCCGGCAATCACCTTGAAATCCTTCTTGGGATTGCAGCCGCATCCCACCGGCTGCGCAACCGAGGCCTGCCGGTGCAGGAAGGCGGTCGGCAGGTCGGAATAGTACCGGCCGGTTTTAGTCGATACCATTTGCGCCGGCTCGTCGATGCCGCTCGGGCCGAAGAATACCTGCATCTCGGTGCCGGGGCAGGAGGTCTCGCAATTCGTCTGGTCGCGGTCGAAGTCGCCGATTGTCGAGGCGTAGGAGATCGGGAAGAAATAGCCGTCGCAGGTGCGCACGCACATGGTCTGGTAGCTTTCCCCCGCCCTGGCTTCCGGCGCCTCGCCCGATCCGCCTTCCTCCAGCATCAATTCCAGCGGCGTCCTGACCCGCCCGTCGTCATCCGGATCGGCCAACGCCTCGCGCGGATCCTCGATGCTCGGGCGCTCGGCCATGGCCTCTTCACGGCAGCCATTGGCCTCCAGCGCGGCCAGAACCTTGGCGCGCGAGCGTCTTCCGCCGCCGCCGTCCGCCATCCGGCCACGGTGCTGCTGAAGTTTCTCGAGATTGCGCTCCATCCGGTCGATCGTGGCGTTCAGCGCCGCGCATTGCCGCACGGTGCGGCCGAGCAGCGCAAAACCGCAGCCTGCGTCCCGTGCCTGCTCGCGGGCAATCGCCATCTGCTCGCGCTGCCTCGCGATAGCGTCGTCATATCTGCCGGCCCGCCCGCCGCCCCCACCATTGTCTGCGCTAACCAGTTCGGCCTCGAGCTGCCGGCAGAGCCGCGTGCTCGCCCCGACCGGCTGGGTCGTCGTGAAGACGAGCATGGCTAGGCCCGCCAGCAAGGCGACGCCGCCGAACCCGATCCGCAAACCTTTCATTCCGTCTCCCGGCCTGCCGCGTCGCGCGGCACTGCGGCGATTCTCGAATCTATCATCCGCTTGTCGGCCATCGCAACTTTACCGGACGTAGCTGTTCTTCCCGCCTGTCAGTCGGTGAAGTAGCGATATCCGAGCCATGCGGCGAGCAAGATGCCAGCCACCCATAGGCAGAAGATCGCCATGGCGGCGGCGCGGCTCACCGGGCGTTCGGCTGCGAGCGCGGCCGCCGCCCGGTGCTCGGCCATCACTTCAGGCGGGATCATTTTTACGACCGCCACGATGCCGAGCGGCAGGATGATCAAATCATCCAGATAGCCGAGCACCGGAATGAAGTCGGGGATCAGGTCGATCGGCGACAACGCGTATCCGGCGATGAACAGTGCCAGGGCCTTCGCATACCACGGGGTGCGGGGGTCGCGTGCGGCAAGGTAGACCGCATGTGCATCGCGCTTGATCGCGCGCGCCCAGTCTTTCAGTCTGCCGATCATGGCGCGACCATAGCGGCCAGCGCATGATGCGCAATCGCCGGCTTACACCTGACCCTTTGTCGGCCTTGCAAGCCGCGCCAGTCCGACACATTTTGTGTGTATGGGCAAGGACAACCCCGGCAAGTCGCTCGACATTTCCGGCTCGCGCGAGATCGATGATTTCGTGCGGCTGGCGAAAGCGGTCGCGGTCTCCAAGGGTGCGGCGACCGGGCGGCTGATCCTGGCCCTCGATGCGACGATGAGCCGGCAGCCAACCTGGGATCTTGCCTGCCAGCTACAGGGCCAGATGTTCGACGCCGCCGGCAAGACCGGCAGCCTGGCCGTGCAACTCGCCTATTTCCGCGGCTTCGCCGAATGCCGTTCTTCCGCGTTCGTGCGCGATACGGGTGCTTTGAAGGACCTGATGATCCGTATCGACTGCCGCGCCGGCAACACCCAGATCGGAAAAATCCTGTCTCATACGCTGAAGGAGACCGCGCGCCAGAAGGTGGATGCGCTCGTCTATATCGGCGATGCTTTCGAGGAGGAGATCGACGCTCTGGCCGAGCAGGCGGGCAAGCTCGGCCTGCTCGGCGTTCCGGTCTTCGTCTTCCAGGAAGGAAGGGATTCCCGGGCGGAGAGCGCATTCCGCGAGATCGCGCGCCTGTCGAAGGGCGCATGGTTCCGCTTCGACCGAGCCGCGGCCGCCACGCTTGCGAAACTGCTCGCTTCGGTGGCAGTCTTCGCGGCGGGAGGGGTGAGGGCGCTTGAGGCGCGCAACTTGCCGGAGGATCGATTGCTGATCGAACATATGCGCGGTGGCGCCGACCGATGACCTACCTGATTGGCGGCCTGGTCGTGTTGCTCGCCGTCCTTCTGGCGGTCGCGGCCTTTCTGAAGGCGGATGCCGTCAAGCTGGCGCGCATGCTGCGCTCGGCCGGGCCGATCATGCTTGGCGTCGTCGGATTGGCGCTGTTGCTGCTCGGCAGGGCGGGGGTCGGCGGCCTGATGTTTTCGCTGGCGCTGGCCTGGTACGGCGCCTCACGCATGGCCGCGCCGGCAAGGCCGAAGACCGCGGGAAAACGTTCCAGCGTGCGCACCGCCGCTCTTGAGATGGAACTCGACCACGACACGGGAGGGCTGGAAGGCCTGGTGCTGGCCGGGCGTCACGAGCAGCGCATGCTCAGCACCATGTCGCTCAGGGAATTGCGCGAACTATACGAGGACCTGAAGGAGGACTGGGAGAGCCGGCAGCTACTTGAGACGTACCTTGACAGCCGGTTTCCCGTCTGGCGCGAACACGCGAAGGCGCAAAGTGGCGACGGGGAGAGAATTGCGCCAGGTGCGGGCGCCATGACTAAGCAGGAGGCCTACAAGATCCTTGGTCTTGAAGCGGGGGCCTCCCCGGCGGATATCCGCAAGGCGCATCGCCGCCTGATGCAGCGCCTGCACCCCGACCTCGGGGGGACGTCGTTCCTCGCGGCGCGCATCAACGAAGCCAAGGATGTCCTTCTCGCCAATCACCACTAACTCTCCCGATACTCGGTACACATTCGGAACAGGTCGACGTTCAATTCAGGCTAGCCGGAGCCGATGGCCGGACCGCAGGCAACGGTATCAGTTCTGGACTGCGTAGCAGCCCACATCCTTTTTCTTGAGCTGGCTGCAGGCTTTCCAGGCCGCGGCCTTCGTATCAAAGCCGGAGAAGCGTACACGATGATACGTCACGCCGTCCTTGTCGAACGGCACCGTGTAGCCCGACGCCGATGCCAGTATCTGCGGCGCCTTGCGGGTGGCGGCTTCCAGCGCCTTGGTGGCTTCCGCCTTGCTCGGCGAGGATGCAACCTGGATCACCCAGCCGGAGGGCTCCACGGAAGCGGTCTTGACGGTATCGACCTCGGCGGAGGGGCGCGGTGCCGGCGGCGCATAGGCTTCCTCCAGCACCGCGGTGGCCGTGGTCTCCTTCGCCTCGGCCGGCGCTTCCGCGGCGACCTTCGCGACCGCCTTGGCGGCGGGCCGCGCAGCTTCGGTGCGCTCGACGAACGCGGCGACCTGCTCGTCCTGATCGTCCTCGGGGCGGGCGTCCGGCGTCGGGGCCTTTTTCTTCGGTAGCATTGCCTTGGCGATGTCCATGACCGTGCCACCGCCGGCATTGGCCACCAGCGGGCCGCCCTTGCGGCCACTGGCCTTCGGCAGATATTCCTCAATCAGTTCGGCCATCTGGCGGTCGCGGCTCGCACCGCTCTGCCCGCCCATGACGACGGCGACGATGCGGCGGTTGCCGTCGGAAACCGACGAGACGAGGTTGAAGCCGGACGCCCGGGTATAGCCGGTCTTGATGCCGTCGACGCCCTTGATCTTGCCGAGCAGCCGGTTGTGATTGGCGATGCGCTGCTTGCCGTAGGTGAAGGAGCGGACCGAGAAATATGCGTAGTACTGAGGAAAATGTTCGCGCAGCGCGATGCCGAGCGTCGCCATGTCATGCGCTGTGGTGAATTGTCCGGTGTTGGGCAGGCCGTGCGGATTGCGGAAGATGGTGCCTTCCATGCCGAGCGCACGGGCTTTCGACGTCATCATGCGGGCGAAGCCCGCTTCCGAGCCTCCGAGCAGTTCAGCCAGCGCCTCGGCCGAATCATTGGCCGAGCGGGTGACCAGCGAATAGATCGCGGTCTCGACCGTGACGGACTTGCCCGCCTTTACGCCGAGCTTGGTAGGCGGTTGCGCGGCTGCCTGCGCCGAGAAGGTTACAGGCGTCGACTTCTTGATCTTGCCGCTCTTCATCGCCTCGAAGGTTAGATAGAGCGTCATCATCTTGGTCAGCGAGGCGGGATATCGCCGGGAATTGGCATTCGCCGAAAACAGCGTCTTGCCGGTGTTGGCGTCGATCACGATCGCGGCATAACGCGAGTCCGCCGCCGAGGCGGCGACCGGGGTCATGCCGACGACGGCGGCAAGCAGGCCGGCCGCGATTGTCGCCGGGGAGCACAATGCTTTGAAAAAACGGAGAGCAGTCGCCTGACGCACTGTTGAACACCCTTTGAGATTGCCGTTGCACCCGGGAGGCGGCAAAGGATCCTGCCTCGAACGGTGACAGTAGGCTGGGCGCGTTACCAATCCGTTTATGGTAACCAGATCGTTCAGGAATTCGTTCGGGCTTTAGATCACAACGACACAAACTTGAGCCGTACCGGTTGCGCAAAGCCTTGGGCCGCAAGGGTCCCTTGACATTTTGTGCAATGCACAATAAATACTCATGCGGCGCATATAACTGCTCCGTCCACTCCCGCACGAGGACTGTTCATGACCACGATGTTTGAAGATGCCGGCGTATACGGCAAGGAATTCGTCGACAAGGGCCTGAAGAGCTTTGCCTCCGTTTCGAAGGCCGCCCAGGCGATCGTCACCGAAGCCACCGACTACACCAAGAAATCCTACGAGGCCGGCGCAGCCACCTTCGAGAAGCTTTTCGCGGCCAAGTCGCTGGAGAGCGCCGTCGAGATCCAGACCGACTTTGCCAAGAAGGCCTATGAGGGCTTCGTGGCCGAATCGAGCAAGCTTTCCGGCCTCTATGCCGACATGGCGAAGGAAGCTTACAAGCCGTTCGAATCGATCGTCGCCAAGGCGAAGTGACGGCCGGCAGGCAGTCGCCTTTTTCAGATCGCCGGTTCGCCGGCAGACCCGGCCGCGCTTCGCGGCCGGGTTTTTTGTTGCCCGCCGAGGCATCAATCGTCAGTGAACGGGCCGACTGATGACGCAACCATATTGTCACCCCAATAGAAGGGCTTAAAATCACGACGCAGCGACCTACATGTGACGGGCGGGAGAAACACCCGCGGAAGGAAAGGACCTGTGAGACAAGGCGGGGAAGCCACGGTGCGGCAAGTGGCAAGAATGCAAGGCGGTGACCAGGACGGGCGTGGACCGGGCCGGGGCACGGCAGTGATCACGCGCACCAAACCGAAGACCAAGAAACCCAGCCTCTATCGCGTCCTCATCCTGAATGATGACTACACGCCGATGGAGTTCGTGATCCACATTCTGGAGCGGTTTTTCCAGAAGGATCGGGAAAGCGCCACGCGCATCATGCTTCACGTTCACAATCACGGGGTGGGCGAATGCGGCGTCTATACATTCGAAGTGGCCGAGACCAAGGTGGCCCAGGTCATGGATTTCGCCCGTCAGAATCAACATCCGCTGCAATGCGTAATGGAAAAGAAGTGAGGTAACATGCCGGCTTTCTCCCCGGGGCTCGAAAAAGCCCTTCATCAGGCCCTCACTTTCGCCAATGAGCGCCACCACGAATATGCGACGCTGGAGCATCTGCTGCTGGCGCTGATCGACGATTCCGAGGCGGGCGCGGTCATGCGCGCCTGCAACGTCGATCTCGACGAACTGCGCCGCACCGTTCTCAACTACATCGACACCGAACTCGACAACCTCGTCACCGGCTATGACGAGGATTCCAAGCCGACCGCCGGTTTCCAGCGCGTCATCCAGCGCGCCGTCATCCATGTCCAGTCTTCCGGCCGCGACGAGGTGTCGGGCGCCAATGTGCTCGTCGCCATCTTTGCCGAGCGCGAGAGCCACGCCGCTTATTTCCTGCAGGAACAGCAGATGACCCGCTACGACGCGGTCAACTACATCTCGCATGGCATCGCCAAGCGCCCCGGCTCCAGCGAGAGCCGTACGCCGCGTGGCGCCGAGGAAGAGCAGAACGGCGCCCAGGGCAGCGGGGAGCAGGAGGAGAGCGGCAACGGCAAGAAGAAGCAGCAGGACGCGCTGACTGCCTATTGCGTCGACCTCAACAAGAAGGCCAAGTCGGGCAAGATCGATCCGCTGATCGGCCGCACCGACGAGATCAACCGCACGATCCAGATCCTTTGCCGCCGCTCCAAGAACAACCCGCTCTATGTCGGCGACCCCGGAGTCGGCAAGACGGCGATCGCCGAGGGCTTGGCCAAGCGCATCGTCGAGGGCGACGTGCCGAAGGTTCTGGCCGGCGCTACCATCTTCGCGCTGGACATGGGCACGCTGCTTGCCGGCACGCGCTATCGCGGCGACTTCGAGGAGCGGCTGAAGCAGGTGGTCAAGGAACTCGAGGAGTTTCCCGGCGCCATCCTGTTCATCGACGAGATCCATACGGTGATCGGTGCCGGCGCGACGTCCGGCGGCGCGATGGATGCGTCCAACCTGTTGAAGCCGGCTCTGTCGTCGGGTGCGATCCGTTGCATCGGCTCGACGACCTACAAGGAATTCCGCCAGTTCTTCGAGAAGGACCGTGCGCTGGTGCGGCGCTTCCAGAAGATCGACGTGAAGGAGCCGACGATCGAGGACACGATCGAGATCATGAAGGGCTTGAAGCCCTATTATGAGGATTTCCACCAGGTGAAGTTCACCAACGACGCCATCAAGGCGGCGGTGGAGCTTTCCGCGCGCTACATCAACGACCGCAAGCTGCCGGACAAGGCAATCGACGTGATCGACGAGACCGGCGCGTCGCAGATGCTGCTGCCCGAGGCCAAGCGCAAGAAGACGATCACCATCAAGGAGATCGAAGCGACAGTCGCCACCATGGCGCGCATCCCGCCCAAGACCGTGTCGGCCGACGACGAGCAGGTTCTCCAGACGCTCGACGCAGAACTGCGCCGTGTCGTCTATGGACAGGATACTGCGATCTCGGCTCTGTCCTCGGCGATCAAACTGGCGCGTGCCGGCTTGCGCGAACCGGAGAAGCCGATCGGCTGCTACTTGTTCTCGGGTCCGACCGGGGTCGGCAAGACCGAGGTGGCGAAGCAGCTTGCTTCCTCGCTCGGCGTCGAACTTCTGCGCTTCGACATGTCGGAATACATGGAGCGACACACGGTCAGCCGCCTCATCGGCGCGCCTCCCGGCTATGTCGGCTTCGACCAGGGCGGCCTGCTCACCGACGGCGTCGACCAGCATCCGCATTGCGTGCTGCTGCTCGACGAGGTCGAGAAGGCGCATCCGGACCTGTTCAACATCCTGTTGCAGGTCATGGACCACGGCAAGCTGACCGACCACAACGGCAAGCAGATCGACTTCCGCAACGTCATCCTGATCATGACGACCAATGCGGGCGCGTCGGATGCGCAGCGCGCGGCGATCGGCTTCGGCTCGACCAAGCGCGAGGGCGACGACGTGGAGGCGATCAACCGCCTGTTCACACCGGAGTTCCGCAACCGGCTCGATGCGATCATACCGTTCGGCTCGCTGCCGGTGCCGGTGATCCACCAGGTGGTGCAGAAGTTCGTGATGCAGCTGGAGGCGCAGCTTTCCGACCGCGGCGTCACCTTCGACCTGCAGCCGGACGCCATCGCCTGGCTGGCCGACAAGGGCTACGACGAGCGCATGGGTGCGCGTCCGCTGGCCCGCGTCATCCAGGAGCACATCAAGAAGCCGCTGGCCGACGAGGTGCTGTTCGGCAAGCTCAAGAAAGGCGGCACGGTCCGCGTCAGTGTCGAGACCAAGGAAAGCGGCGAGAAGGGCCTGAATCTCGAGGCGGTCGCCGACGAGGTGCCTGTCAAGCCGAAGAAGGAAGAAGAACCGCGCAGCAAGCCGGCCCGAAAAGCTTCCACCAAGAAGGCCGCGCCGAAGAAGGCCGTCGCGCAGAAACCGAAGCTGGCGCCGCCTGCCAAGGATGTCGCCAAGCGCAGCCTCGTGCCGCAACTGCCGCGCAAGGGGTAGTTCGAACGTAAGTTCCCGAAACGAAGACCGGCCGCCGCGAGGCGGCCGTTTTCGTTGAAGGCGGAAACCTTCCCGCTGTCCGTCTCGACGATATGTGCCCGCTCCTTCACAGTACGGCAGAACAGTGAGGGGCGGGCACAAACGTCAAGGGAAACAGTGGTTGGTATTAATTCGCTGCCCGCCCATACTTCTTCAAAATCGCCTTCAACTGGTCATGCGGCAGACCGAACAGCCGATAACCGTTGCCGCCGGTCATTGTCTCGGCCGCCACCATGGCGTTGACGATCGCTTCTTCAGTCGCGTCCACCGTCGCCGTGAAGATCGGGTCCATGTTGCCCTGCGATACCTGCTTGAACGGCGCGACCTCTTCGTCGGACACGTCGTTGGCGCCTTCGGCGGTCGAGAAGGACACGATCAGGTCGCCCGACGTGTTGCCGGAGAACGAGCCCAGCCGGCCGAGGCCGAGTGAGGCGCGGCGGGCCATACGATTGAGTTGGTGCGGCAGCAGTGGCGCGTCGGTCGCTACGACGATGATGATCGATCCGTCATCCGGGAGAGGGGTGCCGCCCTTGCCGTCGGCGGCGCATTTGGGCTTCTTCTCCTCCGAGCCCGCCACGTCTGCCGCGTAGCAAGGCAGCCATGTCTTGGCCAGTTCCTCGCCGACCGGTGCGCCGGCGATCCTGAGCACCGTGCGCAGCCCGGTGTTGCACTGCGCCAGCACGCCGACCGTGTAGGACTTGTCCTCAACCTCGATGATGCGCGACGCGGTGCCTATACCGCCCTTGAAGCCGAAGCAGCGCATGCCGGTGCCACCGCCGACATTGCCTTCCGCGACCGCGCCGCCGGACGCCTTGTCGATGGCCTCCATCGCCGTCTCGGGTTTTACATGGAAGCCCTCGATATCGTTCAGGCCGCCGTCATAGGTCTCGGCCACTACGGGCCACAGCGCGTCGCCGAACTTGTTGGACGTCCATTGCTGGATACCGGCATAGACTTGGCCGATGGCGTTGGTGTTGCTGATGCCGATAGGTCCATAGACCATGCCGAAATCCTGCAGATAGGACTGGCCGGTCATCTCGCCATTGCCGTTGAGGTTGAAGAACCCGCCGTAAACCGGCTTGGCGCTTTCCTTTCCGCGCGGCAGCACCACGGTCACCCCGGTGCGCACCGGCCCGACGCCCTTTTCCCGCTTACCTTCGCCGCTGATGAGCGTGACATGGCCGACCTCGACGCCCTTGACGTCGGTGATGGCGTTGAGCGGCCCGGCCTTGCCGGCAAACGGCACGCCGAGATCGCGTGCCCGCTCCGCCGCGTGGACGCCGGTCGCCGCGCATGCCGCCAGCAGCGCGGCGGCAAAACCTGTTCCAAAATGTCTCATGATCCCTCCCTGCATGAAGATGCGGGCGGAGCCTAGTACGCAGCCTCGCCGACACCTATGGACCGCGCCCGCGTTTGCGTTGTGCCATCGGGCGGGTTCATCTTGAAAAACGAATCAAGCAGGCAAAGCGAAAACCGGGCAGGGATCGGCGATGCCGCGCAACCTGTGCTCGCCCATTGAAATCATATCCCTCGTCGTTTCCGCGGCGAATGCGCCGGAAATCAACACGTCGCGGCCGAGGGGTTTGCACAGGCCCTCGAGCCGGCTGACCAGGTTCACCGCCTGCCCGATCGCGGTGAAATCCAGACGGTCGGCGGTGCCGATATTGCCCCACAACATATCGCCGAGATGTAGCGCCATGCCGAACGGCAAGGGCGGCAGGCCCTGCCCGGCGCGCTCGCGATCAAGGTAGGCCATGCCGGCACGCGCCGCCGCGACGGCGCGCAATGCCGCATCGCAGGCCGCCGAAGCAGGGCGTTCTCCCACCGGAAAGATCGCCAAGACCCCGTCGCCAATGAACTTCAGCACCTCGCCGTCGAAGGCATGAACGGCGCCGGCGATTCGGTCGAACCATGCATCCAGCGCGGCGACGACCGATGTTGGCGCCGTTGCCTCCGAAAGTTCGGTGAAGCCGCGCAGGTCGGCATAAAGCAGAACCGCGCGTATGGTCTCGCCAGTCTCGCGCCGCAGTTGGCCGGCTAGGACCTGCCTGGCGCTACGCCGGCCGAGATAGGTCTCGAGCAGCGCCGCGAGTGTCGACTGCGCGGCAAGCACTCCGAGCGGCGCCGCGGCAAAGCGGGCCACTTCAAGAAGCAACTCGGATTCGGCCTTCGTCAAGGGCCGCGACGCAGCCCAACCCAGCACGGGGGCGTCCGACGCTCCGTCGCCCGTCGGACCGACGACGTTCTCCTGCACGATCCCCGTTCCGAGACCGGTGAGCCAGTCGCGGCCGACGCTTGCCGGTTCGAGCCCAACCGCGCCCAGCGAGCCGAATCCCAGGGCCTCGATGACCTCGCCGGTGTCCGCCCGCCACAGCCAGGTGCGCCGGGCGATGATCGGATGCGGCGCGGCCTGGGTCAGCGCGCCGCCGGCGAGCGGCAGGCCGTCGGCGACGAGCCTTTCGCCGAGCCTCGTCATGAAATGCTCGGCGCCGGGGACCGTGCTTGCTTCGTCGACCAGCCAGGCGAGGGTGGAGGAGAGTTGCATGCGGGAGATCATGCAATCATGTCAGGCGCTTGTCATGAGCGGGCAGGAAGTTTCTTGCGCCGGACGGTCCCTGGCCTACATTGTAGCCACTGCCGGGACGAAACGCCGTCCCTTGCCGGAGGAAGCCGCCGATGAACGAAACGCTTCGAACCGAAATTCAGATCGCAGCCCCGCAGGCGACCGTCTTCGCCTTCCTCACCGATCCCGACAAGATTCTCCGCTGGCTGGGCACTGCGACGACGGACGCCCGTCCCGGCGGCATCTATCTCGTCAGCGTCGGCGACAGGCACGCCGCCCGCGGCGAGTTCACCGAGGTCATCCCGGTTCATCGCCTCGCCTACAGCTTTGGCTGGGAAGGCCGGGAGGCGGTGCCGCCCGGTTCCAGTCTTGTCGAGATCGATCTGGTCGCAAAGGATGGCGGCACGCTCGTGCGCTTCACCCATAGCGGTTTGCCGAACGAGGAAGAGCGCGCCAGCCACGAGAAGGGCTGGAACCATTATC
Organism: Mesorhizobium yinganensis; assembly: GCF_040081985.1. Lineage (NCBI taxonomy): Bacteria > Pseudomonadati > Pseudomonadota > Alphaproteobacteria > Hyphomicrobiales > Phyllobacteriaceae > Mesorhizobium > Mesorhizobium yinganensis. The sequence continues at coordinate 29,182 of NZ_JBEBMH010000015.1, forward strand.
TGCGCAGGCTGTCGATCGCCGCGGCCGGCGGCGACCCTGGGCCGGACAAGATGTGACCGGGCGGGCAGCCACCCGCTGCCGGAAGTTCGGCTGGCGCTCGCCTGCACGTATCACGTCCGTGCTGACCTCAGCCGCCTGACAGTGCGCCTACCTCGGCTAGCCATCCAAAATCTTGCGCACCTTGGCCGCGAGATCCTCGAGGCTGAAGGGTTTTGTCAGCAGGCTCGTGCCCGGATCGAGGATGCCGTTGTGGACGATGGCATTGCGCGTATAGCCGGTCGTGTAGAGCACCTTCAGGTCGGGATACATCTTGCGCGCCATATCGGCCAGTTCGCGGCCCGACATCTCCGGCATCACCACATCGGTGAAGAGAAGCGCGACTTTGGGTCCGCTCTCAAGCTTGCGCAGAGCCTCGGACGGGCGCGATGCCTCGATGACGCCGTAGCCCAGTTCGCTCAGCGCTTCGACCGAGACGGCGCGCACCCGGTCCTCGTCTTCCACGACCAGGATGATTTCCGTCGGCAGGCCGCGATTGGTGATTGAAGCATTGGATCTCGGCTCCATCTCCGAGGAGTCCCCGTAATAGCGCGGCAGGTAGACCTTGACCGTCGTGCCGACATTGACTTCGGAGTAAATCTTCACGTGGCCGCCGGACTGGCGCACGAATCCATAGACTTGGCTCAGGCCTAGCCCGGTGCCTTTTCCGACGCTCTTGGTTGTGAAGAACGGGTCGAAGGCTTTGGCGATGACCTCGTGATTCATGCCGGTGCCGGTATCCGCGACGGCAATCAGCACATACTGGCCGGGCGTAATGGCGAATTCCTTGGCGAAAGCGTCATCCACGAAGGCGTTGGAGGTCTCGATGGTCAGCCGCCCACCGTTGGACATCGCGTCGCGCGCGTTGACCGATAGGTTCAGGATAGCATTCTCAAGCTGGCCCGGATCGGCCTTGACCTGCCAGAGCCCGGCGGTGAGCACAGTCTCTACGTCGATCTGCTCGCCGAGGGTGCGGGCGAGCAGTTCGCTCATACCCGAGACCATCCGGTTGGCGTTCATCGGCTCGGGCGCGAGCGGCTGTTGCCGGGAGAACGCCAGCAGGCGCTGCGTCAACGCCGCGGCGCGCTGCGCTCCGTCGATGGCACCTTCGACAAACCGCTCGACATCGGTCTCGCCTTTCCTGAGCTTGCGCTGCAAAAGGTTCAGCCCGCCGAGGATGACGGCCAGCATGTTGTTGAAGTCATGCGCGATGCCGCCCGTGAGTTGGCCGACGGCCTCCATCTTCTGGACTTGGCGCAACTGCTCCTCGGCCTTGGAGCGCTCGGCGACCTCGTCCAGCACGCGCTGCTCCAGCGTGGCGTTCAGCGTCTGAAGCGCTGCCTCCGTTCGCCGCCTCTCGGCCACTTCGCGCTCGCGCGCCTGGAAGAGCCGCGCATTGTCGATTGCCGTCGCCGCCTGGCCGGCAATGCCGATCAGCAGTTCCTCGTGGTCGGCCTTGAAGCGGCCCGGTTCCTCGTGGCCGAAGAACAGGCCGCCGATCACCTCGCCGGCGCGCGACACCACCGGCACGGCGAGATAGCTGCGCACGGGCAGATGACCGACAGGCATGCCCTTATAGGGTTCGTTCTTGCCGTATCGCGGATCGAGAAGAATGTCGTCGGACCGCACCACGCCATCGCCCTTGAAGGTGGGCTCGAAGACCGCGGTGTTGCGCGGCATCGGGAACTGCGAAAACGCCTCGCGCGGAACGCCTGAAAGGGCGTAGAGCATGTAGCTCTCGCCCGCGGCATTGATGACATTGTAGAAAAACGCCCCGAATTGCGCGCCGACGAGTTCGGTGCAGGCGTCCGTGACGATCTGGACGATGCGCTCGACATCCAGTTCCTCGGCGACGGAGGCGCCCGTGCGGTTGAGGATGGAGAGCTTCTGGGACTCTTTGCGGATCGCCCTTTCGGTCTTGCGCGCTTCGGTCACGTCGACATTGACGCCGATCATCCCGATGAATTCCTTGCGCGGGCCGAAGCGCGGCTGGGCGTTCGTCGTGACGATGCGGTAGGAGCCGTCGGCGTGCCGCATCCGCGTCTCGATGGAGAACGGAGTGTGGGTTCGCATGGAGTCCTGAAATGGCTTCAGAAGCTTGTGGTCATGCGGCTTGACCGTTGCGAACCAGTCGAAAGCGGGCACGTCGTCTTGTGAAACGCCCCAGAACTCGCGCTGCGCCTTGTTGAGATAGACGCAGCGGCTGTCCTGGTCGCCCATCCACAACATGACCGGCGCATTTTCGGCGACCAGCCGGAACCGCTCCTCGCTTTCACGAAGCGCGAGTTCGGTGCGCTTCTGATCGGTCACGTCATGTCCCTGGATGAAGATGCCGCTGACAGAACCGCCTTCGGCGATGATAGGCTGATAGACAAAGTCGAGATACCGCTCGTCTGGCTCCTCGTCGGCCCCCGCCAGGTCCACCCGGGCGGCGCGTCCCACAAAGGGCTGGCCGCTCTGATAGACCTGATCGAGCAGCTTGATAAAACCCTGGCTGATAACCTCGGGCAGAGCCTCGCCGACCGTCTTGCCCACGACCTCGCGGTAACCGACCATCGCGTTGTAGGCGTCGTTGGCCATGGTGAACCGGTGCTGCGGCCCGGTCGTCATCGCGATGAAGCCGGGCGCCTGGTCGAACATTCGCCGCAGGCTTTCGCGTTCGGCGTCAAGCGCCTGCCGTGCCTTGATCTTGTCGGTGATCTCCACGACGATCGCCATGACGCCGGCCGGAATGCCGTTCTCGTCGAGCAGCGGCGAATAGTCCAGGTCGAGCCAGACATCTTCGGGCGAACCGTTGCGCGACAGGATAAGCACCTGGTCGCGATAGGCGAGCGTGCCGCCGCCCAGGCCGACCTTCATGACATTGTCGTTGAAGTCGGCGACTTCCGGCCATCCCTCGCGCACCTTGCTGCCGAAAAGCGCCGGATGCCGGCCTCCGGCAAACTCGGAATATCCGTCATTGTAGATCATGATGCCGTCTTCGCCCCATAGAGTGACGATCGGCACCGGTGAGCGGAGAATCAACGAAATCGATGACTTCAGGCTGGGCGGCCAGCCGTCTATCGGTCCGAGCGGCGTCGACGCCCAGTGGAAGTTGGCAATTATGTCCGCGGCGTCGCCCCCTCCGGCGAGAAACGGGTGCTTCATTTCTGCCCGCATATTCTTGTGTGTCCCCTCAGCCAGATGCCCAAACGCTTGAACAAACAACGGGTTCCCGGCATTGTCGATTTTCCCGTGTAGGGCATGGCCGAGGCTGTCTGGATGCTGATCGGCGCATCTCCCCGGCCAGTCTTTCGCTGACTTCATCGCAATCCCGTGTTATGCGGCGGACCCCATGTCAGGTGCCGCATCCATCCCGCCGCCGTGGTCGCATAACCGCCGCCGCTGGTATCTGCGCGGCGTGGGTGCCGCATATTCCCTGCCGGGCTGGATACTCGCCACCGCCTATGTCGGCTTCGCCGGGCTCGCCAAGGAATCCGGCTTCACGCTGGGCGAAACCGTGTTCATGACGGCAATCGTCTGGGCGCTGCCGGCCAATGTCGTGCTGATCGGCGGCATCTTGTCCGGCGCGTCTCTGCCATGGGCGGCCTTCGGGGTCGCGCTGTCGTCGTTCCGCATGATGCCGATGGTGGTGGCGCTGATGCCGGAACTCAAGGGCAAGCGCACCCGCAGGCTCACGCTGTATTTCCTGTCGCATTTCGTCGCCGTCACCTCCTGGGTGCTGGCGATGGAGCGCGTGCGCGGCGTGCCCCGCGACATGCGCACGGTCTGGTTTCTCGGGCTCGGCTCGACGCTGCTCGTCACCAACACGGTGCTGGTGGGGATTGTCTATCTATTGGTCGGCAGCCTGCCGGCGCCGGTCACGGCGGCGCTGCTCTTCCTCACGCCGATCTATTTCCTGACCTCGCTGTGGGGCTCGGCCCGCGAGGGTGCCGCGCATGTGGCGATGCTGTGCGGCCTCGTGCTCGGCCCCATCTTCCACATGCTCTGGCCGCGCTTCGACCTTTTGGCCGCCGGGTTGGTCGGTGGCGTCGTCGCCTTCGCCTTCCACCGGCTGACCGCGAGGCGCGTCGGCCGATGACCTTCCAGTCTTTCGACAATTGGTGGTGGCCGTTCCTCTTCGTGCTTGTCGCCGGAGGGCTCGCCACCGACATCTGGCGGTTCCTCGGCGTGCATTTCGGCGGCCGCATGTCGGAACAATCCGAGGCGCTGGTGTTCGTGCGCGCCGTCGCCACCGCGCTCGTCGCCGCCGTCATCGGCAACCTCATCGTCTTCCCCAGCGGCTCGCTGGCCGAAACCGCGCCAGCGCTGCGCATGGGCGCCGCGGTCGCCGGCTTCGCCGTCTATCTTCTTTCGGGAAAGCGCATGCTGGTCGGCATCGTCACCGGAGAGGCGGCGCTTATCGCCGGCATGGCGATGGGGTGGTAGCTGCGCCGCTTACCCTCCCCCTCGCGGGGAGGGTCGGCGACCCAACGCAACGAAGTGGCGTTGAGCAAGCCGGGCTGGGGCCGCCTCTGAACGAAACGCGACAAGCTTTGCCGGCATCGCCACCTCAGGATGGAGCGCTTCATCGCCGACCCCACCCCGCGTCGAAATCCTGGCGTTCCGCTCGGCTTTCTCCGCGACCCTCCCCGCAAGGGGGAGGGTCAACCCAGCGCCGCGCGGATCTTCTCCGCATTGGCCGCCAGCACCTCCGGCTTCTCCATCTGTCCCGTATGCGGCTTCAGCGCTACGCCGTCGAAGCGTGGAAGAATGTGGACATGCAGGTGGAACACCACCTGTCCGCCGGCCGGCTCGTTGAACTGCTGCACCGTCACGCCATCGGCCGAGAATGCCTTGACCACGGCGCGTGCCAATTTTTGCGTCGTCGCCGCTACCGCCGCGAGACTATCGGGCTCGACGTCCAGAATATTGCGGGAGGGCTCCTTCGGGATCACCAGGCAGTGCCCGTCGCCCCTTGGCATGATGTCCATGAAGGCGAAGGTCGCCTCGTCCTCGAAAAGCTTGTGCGAGGGAATCTCGCCGCGCAGGATTTTTGCGAAGACGTTGTTCGGGTCATAGGAAGCGGGCATCGGCGAACCTTTCGGCAGGGAGAACGTGTCTTCCCGCAATAGCCAATCCGATTCTTGCCCGCCAGCCGCAACCACGGTGCCGTGGTCGTCTTCCAAGGCGCCCCGTCCAGCGGCGTCCCATCCGGGCAGGGGCGGCAGGATTTGCTACTCCCGCTCAACCTCCTGGTTTTCCCTGCGGAACGGCGTGTGGTGCTCGAAATATTCGGTGGTTCGCGCCACTTCCTGTCGCTCGCGCCTGAGATAGTCGTCCACCGCGTTGCGCAGGCCGGGATGGGCGATGTAATGCGCCGATTGCGTCGTCACCGGCCGGTAGCCTCGCGCCAGCTTGTGTTCGCCCTGGGCACCGGCCTCGACCACGCGGAGCTTTCTTTCGATCGCAAAATCAATGGCCTGGTGATAGCAGACCTCGAAATGCAGGAACGGATGGTCCTCGATGCAGCCCCAGTTGCGGCCGTAGAGCGTATCCGATCCGATGAAGTTGATCGCCCCCGCCACATACCGCCCGGCGCGCTTCGCCATGACCAGAAGAACGTCTTTTCCCATCCTTTCGCCGATCAGCGAAAAAAACCTGCGGTTGAGATAGGGGCGGCCCCATTTGCGGCCGCCGGTGTCCATGTAGAAGGCGAAGAAATCGTCCCAGGCTTTTTCGGTCAGGTCGCTGCCGGTCAGCCAGTCGATGCTGAGGCCGGCGGCCAGCGCCTCGCGGCGTTCCTTCTTCAACGCCTTGCGTTTGCGGGAGGCGAGCGTGCCCAGAAAATCGTCGTAATTCAGATAGTTGTCGTTGAAGAAATGGAACTGCTGGTCGGTGCGCCGCAGGTAGCCAGCGCCCGCCAGCGCGTGCATGTCCTCGTCATTGGCGAATGTCACATGGGCCGAAGACACGTTCAATTTGTCCGTCACGGCCCTCAGACCTGCTGCCAAAGTCGCCTTGGTCACATCCGCATCGAGGTCGCGGCGAACCAGCAGGCGAGGGCCGGTCGCCGGTGTAAAAGGAATGGACGCCTGCAACTTCGGATAGTAGTCGCCGCCGGCTCGTTCGAACGCGTCGGCCCAGCCCTGGTCGAAGACATATTCCCCCTGGCTGTGCGATTTCAGATAGGCCGGCACCGCGCCGAGTAAATTTCCGTTCTCGTCCTCCAAGCGCAAATGGCTGGCCTGCCACCCAGTGCGCGCGATGGCGCAGCCGGACTCCTCCAGCGAGCGTAGAAAATCAAACGATAGGAAGGGGTTGTAACCGGAAGCTCCGGTGCACTCGCGCGTCGTCCCGGTCAGGCTCTCCCATTCCTGGCGGGAGAAATCGTCCATCGATCCGGCAATCCGGATCGCATGCCCGGTCCGGGAAGCGTCGCCGCCATTTGTGCTGCGCTGCATCATCGCAGTGTTATGTGCACTGCGAAAGCGGCGCGGCAAGGGCCATTTCACGCAACCCCGACCTTTTGCGGTTCGAAACCCTCGAAGGTCATCTGGTCCGCATGCGCAAAGGTGTGGTCGACCGCCGCCTGATCCCGCACGGTCCAGCTTATCACCGGCATGGACAGCCGATCGCGGACAAAAGTCACGAATGGGTTCGGCAACTGTTCGACGGCGTAGGACACGAACGAAATTCCATGGGCCAGCATAGAAAAATGCGCTTCGATTTCCTGCTGCTGGTGGCCCCAGGCGGTCAGGCCGGCGGGCACGTCCGGCATGTAGCGCGAAAAATCGCGTATCAGCCAATGGTCGAACGACATGATCGCGACCTTGCCTTTGTAACCTTTCAGCAAGGCGCCCACCTTGGCGACAAGTCCAGCATCATGGCCCGGAATGCCCTTCAGCTCGATTACGATCGGCACGCGGCCGGCGACGAAATCCAGCATCTCCTTCAGTGTCGGCGCATGGTCCTTCGTTCCGCCGATCTTGAGCGCCGCGAACTCGGCTGCGGTCTTCTGCCAGACGAAACCTTCCTGGCTGGCCAGGCGGCGCAGGTCATTGTCATGGAAAACAATGACTTCGCCGTCGAGGCTCAGGTGGACATCGCATTCGATCGCATAGTCGTTGTCGATCGCCCGGCCGAAGGCCGAGAGCGTGTTCTCCCAGACCCGGCCGTTCATGTCGTGATAGCCGCGATGCGCGATCGGGCGCTTGGTGAGCCACGAAATATCGCTCATGTTCAAGGCCTTAGGCGGCTTCGATGATGGCTTCGATCTCGACCGGCGCGTTGAGCGGCAGGGACGCCGTGCCGACCGCCGAACGGGCGTGTTTTCCGGCTTCGCCAAGTGCCGCGACCAGAAAATCCGATGCGCCGTTTGCGACCAGATGCTGTTCGGTGAAGTCGGGCGCCGAGGCAACGAAGACTGTGATCTTGACTACCTTGCCGATCCGGCCGAGCGAGCCAAGCGCGGCCTTGGCCTGCGCCAGAATATTGATTGCGCAATATTTCGCGGCTTCCTGGCCGGTTGCCACGTCAAGGTCTCGGCCGAGCAGGCCGGTGGCGATCAGCTTGCCGTCCTTCAAGGGGAGCTGCCCGGCCGTGAACAGCAGATTGCCGCTGCGCATGAAGGGCAGGTAGTTGGCAGCCGGGGCGGCGGCCACGGGCAGGGTGACGCCGAGTTCGCTGAGCCGCTTTTCGATTGTGTCGCCCATCGTCGTTCCTTATCTCTGTCATCATGCGGGTCGTTTCGAGGCTGGAACCTGCAACTTTTGCCTCGCTTCCGCCATGACTTTTTTAGAGGTATCAGTCTAGTTTGCAGGCCATACTTCTATGCCCGATCGGAGTTTCTCATGCGCGTATCGCGCCTTGCCGTCCTTGCCTCAGCCGGAATCGCGGCGCTTGCTGTCAGCCAGAGCCTTGCCGCCGCGCCGCTGATCTCTCACCGCGCGGTCTACGACCTGGCGCTCGACAAGGCCTCCGACCGCTCGGGTATCACCGGACTGCATGGCCGCATGGTCTATGAGTTCAATGGGTCGCCTTGCGAAGGATACACCGTCAATTTCCGCTTCGTGACCCGCATAGACACCGGCGAGAACACGCGCGTCACCGACCAGCAGACCACGACCTTCGAGGACAGCGGCGGCAAATCCTTCTCCTTCGTGACCAAATCCTTCACTGACCAGGCGCTGGAGCGCGAGTTGAAGGGCACGGCGACACGGGAGCCGAACGGGCTGAAGGTCGTGATCGACAAGCCGGAGAAGAACAGCCTCGAGCTGCGCAAGACCCAGTTCCCGACCCAGCATCTGGAGGAGCTGATCAAAAAGGCCAACACCGGCGAAACCTTCTACGAAACCAACCTCTTCGACGGTTCGGAGAATGGCGACAAGGTGATGACCACCACGGTGATCGTGGGCAAGAAGACGGATGCGTCCGCCAACGATCCCGAATTGCCGGTGCTGAAGACGCTCGCCAAGGACCAGTACTGGCCGGTCGACATCGCTTATTTCGACGAGGCCAACGACGGCGGCGAGGAGGTGCCGGAATACCGTATCGCCTTCAAGCTGCACGAAAACGGCCTGACGCGCGACCTCACCATGGACTATGGCGACTTCACGATGACCGGCAAGCTGGTCAACCTCTCGGTGTTCGACACCCCGCCACAGACCTGCAAATAGTTTTCGCGGGCACGCCTGCTTGCGCACCTCCGCACCGTCTTGCCGGACATCGCGCGTAAGCCGTGGGAACGTGCTTCGAAGCTGGCTTGGATAGGAGCGGCGCGTGGGGGAAAAGCCGGGCCGTCTCAACACGTTCGTAGCACCGAAACCCAATCGTTTGCTGATCAAGCTGATGACGCCCGTGAACCGGGTGCTCATGCTCAAGGGTCTGCCGCTGCTGCGCGACGTGCCGGTGCTGAACCGCATCGCCGGCGTCCGCGGCATCGCTAATGTCCGCCAGATCGATTTTCCGGATACCGACCGGGCACGGCTGGCGGGCGTTTGCGGAAGAGACAAGGCGACGTTCCTGACGCCGAACCATCCGGAATTCTTCACCGACTGGATGATCGACAAGGAGATCGTGTCGAAGGTCGCGCCGCTGACCGCATCGTGGGCGACCAACGGGGTCGTCAACGGTCTGGGCCGGTTCGCGCAGAAATTCTGGCTGGCCAACAATCTGATCGCGCAGATCCCCGGTAACAGCGACAGCGCCCGCCAGTATTCGGTCGACTGGGCCGTCAAGGGTCATGGCGTGCTGCTGCATCCGGAAGGCGCGGTCGGCTGGCATGGCGATTGGGTCGCGCCGCTGATGCCGGGCGCCGCCGAAATGGCGATTGCGGCGCTGGCGCAAGGGTGCGCCGCCGATCCGGCGTTCCAATCGTGGATCGCGCCGGTGGTCTGGAAGCTGGTGCTTTTGCACGATGCCGATGCCGGCTTGCGGACGGAATGCGCTTATGTCGCGCGGCGGCTGCGGATCGAAACCGTTGGTCGCGGTGCCACGCCGGCCGAACGGGTCTACGCCATCTACGAGGCGCTGCTGGCACGCGACGAGGAGAAGGCGGGCGTGGCCGTGGACCGTTCGAAGCCCGTCGCGGAGCGGCTGGACGCGCTGATCGCCCAGCTTTCCCGGAGGGTTGCGGGCGAGATCGGCTCGGACGCATCCCCAGGCAGTGCAGACATGCTGCGCGCCGTGCGGCGCTGGCTGCGGGGTTCGGACGCGGGGATGGATAATGGGAAGGCGCAAGCGGTCAAGGCGAACGCCGATATGCTGCAAAGGCTTTGCCGGCTCGGGCCGTTCGCCTGGGCAAGCCCGGCGATGACGCAGGAGCAGGCGGCCGAGCATATCAAGCGCATCCGCAACGATTATTGCTCGGGCACTTTCCGTGACACGCTGAACCGCTTCGTGCCGCAACCGGTCGGCCCGCGCCAGGCGATCATCCGCGTGCCGGAGCCGATAGCGGTCCATGATTTCGGCGGAGACGCCGAAGCGCTGACTGCCGAATTGAGGCGCAGGTTGCAAGGCGCGCTGGACGACATCAATGTCGATTTGGCGAGGGCCGGCGGACTGCGCAGTTATCCGAATCCATTTGTGAAAGACTAGGTCGGGCTGGCCGGTACGTTCGCGGTGCGTCCTCCGGTCGAAGGCTCTCGATCGCGACGAGGAGGCGCCGCGGTCAATCCACCCACAGCCCATGCTTCTTGTGCCAATCCGCGATGGAATCCTCGGGATAGAGGTCGAAACTCCGGTCGCCTTTGCGGATATCCGGTTCGACCCAGGAGGCCTTGTATTTCAGCATGATGTGAACCCGCTCGGACGCCTTCGGCAGGTCGGTGTCGACGGCCGAGGCGAAGGGATGGACGAGGTCGGGCCAGGTCGGATCGTAGAGCCATAGCGCCGATCCGCATTTCGTGCAGAAGCGGCGCTCGCCGGTCGAGACCTCGCAGCGCGTGCGCTCGTCGTCCACGATCTCGGCGCGGTATAGGCCGAGGTTGCCCGTGCCGGTGACCTTCAGCGTCTCGAAGACAGCGCCGAGGTTGATGGCGTATCCGCCGCCGCCCTGCTGTTTGCGGCAGATCGAACAGTAGCACAGCATGAAGGGGACGGGCGTGTGGCTCTCGACTTCGAAGCCGACGGCGCCGCAGCGGCAGGAACCTTTGAGAAGAAGTGGCAAGGGGTCTCTCCAGTCTTTGTCTCTGTCGCGCAAGCGGCGGCGCCATTGTTTCCTGCGCGATGACAGGGGCGGCGGCTGCTGCCATAATAGCGGGCATGGACAATGACGCCATCGCCGATCTGTTTTCCCGCCTCGGCCCGATAACGATCAAGCGGCTGTTTGGTGGCAAGGGCATCTATTTCGAAGGCGTGATCGTCGCCATCGAACTGCGCGGCGAACTGATGCTGAAGGCCGACGCCGAGGTGGCCGGCGAGTTCGCGGCGGCGGGCTGCAAGCAATGGACCTATACCGGGTCGCGGCACGGCAGGCTGGTGGCGATGCCGTACTGGACGGTGCCCGACGAGGCGGTCGACGATCCCGACGAAATGGCGCGCTGGGCGCGGAAGTCGTACGAGGCTGGGCTGAGGGCAGGCTGAGGCTTCAAAGCGCCCTCGCGATTCGAGCCGCCAGCCGGGCATTGTTCTCCACCAGAGCGATGTTGGTCTTCAGGCTTTCGCCGCTCGTCAATTCCAAAATCGTCTGCAGCAGAAAGGGCGTCACGCGCTTGCCGGAGACGGCCTGCATGGTCGCCGCCTGCTGTGCCCTTGCGATATAGCCCGCCATTCGCTCCGCCGGGATCTCGTCGGCCTCCGGCACCGGATTGGCGATCAGCATGCCGCCGTCGAGGCCAAGCGCGCGGCGGGTCTTGAAGAAATTGGCGATGGCTTCGGGTGCATCGAGCCTGAGCGGGGCGGGGTAGGGCGATGTGCGCGACCAGAAGGCGGGCATCACGTTCGACTGGTAGGCGACCACGGGCACGCCGCGCGTCTCCAGCACTTCAAGCGTCTTTTCAATGTCGAGGATGGCTTTCGCACCGGCGGACACCACGATGACCGGCGTGCGCGAAAGCTCGTCGAGGTCGGCGGAGATGTCGAAGCTCAACTCGGCGCCCTTGTGCACGCCGCCGATGCCGCCGGTGGCGAAGACGGAGATGCCGGCCAGCCGCGCGGCGATCATGGTCGCGGCGACAGTGGTGCCGCCGGTGCGCCGCTCTGCGACGGCGAAACCGATATCGGCACGCGACAGCTTCATCGCGCCCTGCGCCTGGGCCAGCGTCTCGCGCTCGGCCGGCGACAGGCCGATCTTGATGCGTCCGTCGACCACCGCGATGGTGGCCGGCGTCGCGCCCTCGTCGGTGATGATGCGCTCGACATTGCCGGCCATGCGGCTGTTGTCCGGATACGGCATGCCGTGGGTGATGATGGTGCTTTCCAGCGCCACCACGGGACGGCCGGCGGCCAGCGCCTCGGCCACCGGCGCGAAAATGTCGATATGGGCCATGGCCGTGTCAGGCGACATGCGCTTCTCCTCTGCTCGGTGCCCCATGCAGGGTTTCGGCCGTTGGGACAAGCGCGAGCGCGGCCTTGAAGGTGGCGCTCGAAAGGACCGGCGCGGCGTCGGCGCTCTCCAGCGCGAGAAGCGCGGCCGCCATGCCTTCGCGCACGGCGTCGGCGAAAGGCAGGCCGCGCAGCATGGCGGCTGAAGTCGCGCCGGCCAAGGCGTCGCCGGCGCCGGTGACGTCGGCTATGCTTCTGGGAGCAGGGGGCGTTATCGAAAACGTCCGGTCGCCATCGAGGACATGCACCGGATTGGGTCCCTTGGACAGCACTGCGCGCCTCAGCCCGAGCGTTCTCAGTCTATCCAGCATCGCGGGCGCATGGGCGTCGGGCGAAAGGCCGGTCAGCGCGGCCGCCTCGCGTGTGTTGAGGAACAGGCAGGAAAGCGCCGGCAGGATTTCTTTCAGCCGCAAGACCTTGGCCGGCGAGATGGCGATTGCGAATATAGGCTTCCCTTCCACGAGTTTCGGAAGGCGCGCCAGCGCGTCGCCCGACAGGTTGGCGTCGGTGAAGATCGCGTCGGCTTGCGCGATCGCCGCGCGCACCGAGGCGCGGCGCAACTGTTTTGCGAAGACGAGATCGTAGAGGCCCATGTCGGCAAGTGCTGCAACCACATCGCCATGGCGGTCGAGCAGCGCCGTATAGCTCGGGGTGCGGCGGTCGAGGAAGGTGACGGAGAGGTCGCGGATTCCCGCCGCGGCGATGGCGCTCGCTACCGTCACGCCTGACGCATCGCCGCCGCGCACCGACAGCAGCGAACCGCCCACCCCGCGCTGCACCGCGTTGCGCAGCGCGTTGAACGTGCCGCCGCCGACGTCCTCGCGCATCGTGCCGGGGTTCGATGCGCCTGGTACGAAGTCGACGGAAAGCTGGCCGCGCCGGTCGATATGCGCACCGCCTATGCCGAGGATGAACTTTTGCTTTTCCGCGCTCATGCCAAACGAGTCTCGATGCGTCCGCCAGGAGCTAAACAGGTTTGGCGGGCTTCGCCACCAGATTCAACAGCGGTCCTTGCGGACAGCACGGATCGCCCCGCGCAACCTGCGCGGGTCGTTCTTCTCCGCTTTTGAAATTCAACCCTGCCCGTCGCGCGTCAGGACGTATCGTGGTCGTCCAAGGCATAGACGGCCAGCGCATGGGCATGCGCCAGGATTTCGTCGACCTCGCGGATTTTTCGCGGATGCGGCGCGCCCGGCTCGTAACGCGACAGTCGCCCGCCGGGCGGGCGCCCGCGCCGCAGCGGCGTGAGGCGCTGGCCGGAGATCGGTCCGTCCCGCGTCGCGGCGGCGTCGCGCCGTGCCTTCCAGCGGGCGAAGCGTTGTGCCTGTCCCGGCAGGTCGTCGAGTGCGGCGGTGAGCGCGGCAAGGCGCTGGCCAAGGCGCGCGGCGTCGATCGGATCGTCGGGCGATGGAGGGGGAGGCAGCGGCCGGTACGTCGCGTTGAAATCGAGCGACAAGATGCGCGGGGCGGCGTGGGCCGGGACAGCGCGGCGCGGGACGCGGAATAGCCGCCGCGGCGGATCGAGCAGCGGCAGGCTCCATGTGCGCAGGGTGGGCTTGGGACGTTTCTTCGGCCCCTTTGGCAGGAAGGCGCGCGGCCCTCGCAACGTCGCGGGTTTTGGCTTGCGTGGGCGTGGCGGCGGCAGGGCCACCACGATCCCAAGTGCCGCCGCGATGATCAGCCTCCGCGCCGCGGCTTCGGCTGGGCGCAGCAGCCGCAGGATGGCGAGGTAGAGGTGGCGGGGGAGGGTAAGCGCCGGATTAAGTGCCGGGGACAGTTTACTTTTTTCCGCTTGAGCCAGCCTTGGAGCGGCAGCGCCTTTGCGCGGAAAGAAAGTAAACTGCCCCCAGTGCCAAGGCCCCCAGCGCCCGACATCCCGCCACCCATCTCGGCCATGGCGACGAGCGTGACGAGAATGCGCTTCAGCGCCTCCCAGTTTCGCTCGATTGCCGCTGTGCCGTTCATCGCCATTCCCTTTCGCGGCCTCGGTTTGCCAGACGGACCTTAGCCGTGGTTTCAGCAGGCCCAGAGGCGGCTCCCCCAGCCGTCGCCGTGATGACGGCGCTTTCGTGGGAAGCCGGCGGCAAGTATGAGGCGGGTTTTCGAGAGGGGGATGAAAATCGAATGCGCCGGCATCTCACCTGTTGGGTGGGAGAAAGCGCAATCAGCAAAAACAATGGCTTGGCAGACTTCGTAACGCGACATCCGAAAAAATATCCGGGCGGGACGAAAATTTCATCCCCTGCTTGGCGCTCGGCAAGTGTTCATCGATCTATCCGGCGACTGTCCCCGAATCTTCGTCGACCGCGTCGCGCCGGGGATAACATCGATTGCATGGATCGTCGGCCGGCGAAGCGGGCTTGGACTGCCAGGTCGCGCCACCCCGTGCGGGGCATGAACCGTGCGCGATCGCGTCAGGACATGCCGCCGTCGCCGGCGCCTTGGCGGTCGGATGCGGCCCCTTGGCGGCTGCGCCCGACGCCGTAGCTCACAACGGAATGTTGTCGTGCTTCTTCCAGGGATTCTGCAAATCCTTGTTGCGCAGCATGCGCAGAGCGCGCGCAACGCGGCGGCGGGTGGAGTGCGGCATGATCACCTCGTCGACATAACCGCGCTCGGCGGCGACGAAGGGGGAGAGGAAGCGGTCCTCGTAGCGCTTGGTGTGCTCGGCGATCTTCTCGGCATCGCCGATGTCTTTCCGGTAGATGATCTCGACCGCGCCCTTGGCGCCCATCACCGCGATCTGCGCGGTCGGCCAGGCATAGTTCATGTCGCCGCGCAGATGTTTCGACGCCATCACGTCGTAGGCGCCGCCGAAGGCTTTTCGGGTGATGACGGTGACCTTCGGCACGGTCGCCTCGGCATAGGCGAACAGAAGTTTGGCGCCGTGCTTGATCAGCCCGCCATATTCCTGGGCGGTGCCGGGCAGGAAGCCGGGCACGTCGACGAAGGTGACGATCGGGATGTTAAAACAGTCGCAGAAGCGCACGAAGCGGGCGGCCTTGCGCGAGGCGTCGCTGTCCAGCACGCCGGCAAGCACCATCGGCTGGTTGGCGACGAACCCGACCGTGCGGCCCTCGACGCGACCGAGGCCGGTGACGATGTTTTTGGCGAAACTCGGCTGGATCTCGAAGAAATCGCCCTCGTCGGCGGTCTTCAGGATCAATTCCCTGATGTCGTAGGGCTTGTTGGCGTTGTCGGGGATCAGCCGGTCGAGCGAAAAATCGTGCTCGGTGACCGACTGGTAGCACTCGATCTCCGGCAATTCCGACGTGTTGGAGGCGGGCAGGAAGTCGACCAGCCGGCGCATCTGCAACAGCGCCTCCACGTCGTTGTCGTATGCGCCGTCGGCGATCGAACTCTTGGTCGTATGGACCGAAGCGCCGCCGAGCTGCTCGGCCGTAACCGTCTCGTTGGTGACGGTCTTCACCACGTCGGGTCCGGTGACGAACATGTAGCTGGTGTCGCGAACCATGAAGATGAAGTCGGTCATGGCCGGCGAATAGACGTCGCCGCCGGCGCAGGGGCCCATGATGACCGAAATCTGCGGGATGACGCCCGAGGCGAGCACGTTGCGCTGGAAGATTTCGGCATAACCGCCAAGCGCCGCGACGCCTTCCTGGATGCGGGCGCCGCCGGCGTCGTAGATGCCGATGATCGGCGCGCGGTTGCGCAGCGCCATGTCCTGTACCTTCATCACCTTCTCGGCATGCGCCTCCGACAGCGAGCCGCCGAACACGGTGAAATCCTTGGCGAAGAGATAGACGGGCCGCCCGTTCACCGTGCCCCAGCCGGTGACGACGCCGTCGCCGGCGATTTTCTGTTTCTCCATGCCGAAATCGGTGGAGCGGTGCTCGACATACATGTCGAACTCCTCGAACGAGCCTTCGTCGAGAAAAATGTCGATGCGTTCGCGCGCAGTCAGTTTTCCGCGCTTGTGCTGGGCGTCGATGCGGGCCTGGCCGCCGCCGAGCCGGGCGATGTCGCGGCGGCGGGCGAGTTCCTCGAGCACGTCTTTCATGACAGATCCTCCCGGTGGGGCACGAATGCGGGGCAGCGATGGAGGTTTTGCGTGTAGCGGCACGATTTTGCCAAGGCAAGCACTTCGGAATTGCCGGGATCGGGCTCGATTTTTATGGTCGCGCTGCTTTTCTCAATCCGCGGTGTCGGATTTTCACAGCGGCGTTCGTCCTAGCCGCGTATCCATCAACCAGTGCGCTGCCGCGCGACCAAACGCACCCGGACGGGTCGAGCAGAAAAGAGGAAAGTTGAAATGCCCAAGATGATCTTCGTCAACCTGCCGGTGACCGACCTGACGCGCTCGACCAAATTCTACGAGGCGGTGGGCGGAACCAAGAACCCGCAGTTTTCCGACGACACGGCCGCCTGCATGGTGTTTTCCGAGACGATCTTCGCCATGCTGCTGACGCATGAGAAATACAGCAGCTTCACGACGCGGCCGATCGCCGATGCGCACAAGACCAGCCAGTTCATGATCGCGGTTTCCGCCGACAGCCGCGACGAGGTCGATGCGGTGGTGGGGCGTGCGGGCTCGGCGGGCGGTGTCGTGGATCCCAATCCGCAGCAGGACTACGGTTTCATGTATGGCCGCAGTTTTGAGGATCCGGACGGCCATGTGTGGGAGGTGATGTGGATGGACCCGGCCGCCGTCGCGAGCGGAGAGGCTGGGGCGGCCGCCTGACCGGCCGCAAAGGCATAATCTTGCCGTTTCGGGTGTGGGCCGTCCTTTCGGAGCCCACACCCGATACCGCGCAACCTTACCACACGCCGGTGTTCGGCATAGAAACCCACGGCTCGGCCGGCGGCAGCGGGTCGCCTTCCTGCAGAAGTTCGATGGAAATATTGTCGGGAGAGCGGACGAAGGCCATGTTGCCGTCGCGGGGCGGGCGGTTGACGGTGACGCCGGCGTCCATCAGCCGCTGGCAGGTCTCGTAGATGTTGTCGACCTTGT
Organism: Mesorhizobium yinganensis; assembly: GCF_040081985.1. NCBI lineage: Bacteria > Pseudomonadati > Pseudomonadota > Alphaproteobacteria > Hyphomicrobiales > Phyllobacteriaceae > Mesorhizobium > Mesorhizobium yinganensis. The sequence continues at coordinate 46,214 of NZ_JBEBMH010000015.1, forward strand.
AGGCGAGGTGGCCGAAATTGCGGCCGCCTGTGTAGTTTTCCGGATCCCAATTGAAGGTCAGCTCCAGTTCGGGCGCGCGGCTGGACGCGGAAGTGCCCTTGTCCTTGGACGCCGCGAGGAAGATCAGCGTGAAGCGGCCTTTTTCGTTCTCGTGGCGGCGCACCTCGACCAAGCCGAGCTTGTTGCAATAGAAATCCAGCGAGGCGTCGACATTGGTGATTCGCACCATGGTGTGCAGGTAACGCATTGTATTCCTTTCCTATTCGAGCCCTGGCACGGCGTGGCGCCGCGAGTGGCCGGTTGCGAGCGACTTGCGGCCTTTTATCGAAGTGTTGCCGTTGCGCGATGATAGCCGGCAATCCGCATACGCCAAGGTGAAAAAAGGCAGATCAGGCCTTGCACTGGCCCGAACACGCGATGTTATTCTGTGTAAAGAATCACGTGTTTTTTGTCAGGAAAGGGTGCGTTCGGATGGGGGACAAAGCCTCTTCGATGGGGCGAGGCTTGGAAATCGGCGACGCCCCGCAGCACCTCGACAGCGACGAGGTTCCAGGTGTGGTCGAGGTCTCGGGCGCCATCAAATGGTTCGATGTGGCCAAGGGCTATGGCTTCATCATGCCCGACGAGGGCACCGGCGATGTTCTTCTCCATGTAACGTGTCTGCGCCGGGACGGCTTTCAGACAGCGCATGAGGGGGCACGTGTCGTCTGCCTGGCAAAGCGTGGCGAGCGCGGCATGCAGGCCTTTCGCGTCGTCAGCATGGACAATTCGACGGCGGTGCATCCTGCCGAGATGCCGGAGCAGCGCACGCATGTCACGGTCGTGGCCGAGAGCGGGCTGGAACGCGCGCTGGTCAAGTGGTTCAACCGCACCAAGGGATTCGGCTTCCTGACGCGCGGCGAGGGCACCGAGGACATATTTGTCCACATGGAGACGCTGCGGCGTTACGGGCTGGCTGAACTGCGGCCGGGGCAGGTCGTGCTGGTGCGGTTCGGCCGCGGCGACAAAGGCCTTATGGCTGCCGAAATTCACCCCGATATCGGAACGCTGCCGTCTTCGCACTGAGGTGCGGGCACCAACGGAGTTCCGATGCCCCGCAAACCCTGGATCTTCGCCGGTACCGCGACCGTGGCCGCGCTCGCGGTCGCCGCGTTCCTTTTTTTCCAGACGGCCGGGCCGGCGACCAGCCAGGCTCAGGACCTGCCTGTCGATCCGACCCCGCTGGTCGCAATCACCGGTTCGGGCGTGAAATCCTTCGACATCGAGGTCGCGGACGATCCGGCGGAACGGTCGACCGGGCTGATGTTCCGCGAGACGATGCCGGACGACCGCGGCATGCTGTTCGTGTTCGAGCAGATGCAGCCGGTGAGCTTCTGGATGAAGAACACGCCGCTGCCACTCGACCTGGTGTTCGTCGCCGAGGACGGGACGGTGCGCGCCATCAAGAAGGGCGAGCCGTTTTCGGAAGCGACGATCTCGCCGGGCGTTCCCGTGCGCTTCGTGCTTGAGTTGAAGGCCGGCATGGCCGCCAAGGCCGGCATCGTCGCGGGCACCGAACTCCGCCATCCGGCGATCGATCATGCCGCCGGCGCCAGCAATCCCGGCTGATATCCGAGGGCACATTGACGTCATTCTTCAACCACGAGGGGTTTGACCTCGCCTATGTCGACCGCGCGCCGGACAAAGGCGGCCAGGCCGATCCCATCCTGCTCATCCACGGTTTTGCATCCAGCCTGCAGGTCAACTGGATCAGCCCCGGCTGGGCAAAGACCCTCAATGAAGCCGGCTACCGCGTCATCGCCTTCGACAATCGCGGCCATGGCCAGTCGTCGAAAAGTTATGAACCGGCGGACTATACGCCGGAGAAGATGGCGGGCGACGCGGCCGCGCTCCTGCGGCATCTGGGCATCGGCCGGGCTCACGTCATGGGTTACTCCATGGGCGCCCGCATCTCCGCTTTTTTGGCGCTGGCCGAGCCGGCGCTCGTCGCAACGCTGGTGTTCGGCGGGCTCGGCATCGGCATGGTTGACGGCGTGGGTGAATGGGACCCGATCGCCGAGGCGCTGTCGGCACCGGACCCGTCGACGATAGCCCATGCGCGTGGAAAAACATTTCGCATGTTCGCCGACCAGACCAAGAGCGACCGGCGCGCGCTTGCAGCCTGCATCATGACATCGCGGACCCTGCTTTCAGAGGAGGAAGTGGCGCGCATCGCCCAGCCGACGCTGGTTGCCGTGGGCACGAAGGACGATATCGGCGGTTCAGCGGCGGAACTCGCCGCGCTGATGCCGAATGCCGAGGCCTTCGAAATCGAAGGCCGCGACCATATGCTGTCGGTCGGGGACCGGACGTTCAAGAAGCGGGTGCTGGAGTTTTTGGCCGAGTATCCTCTGTGAGGACCAGACGGCGAGGCGGGAACCCGCTGCCATGGGTGCTTGAAAACCCGCCAATCCAATCCATTTGACGAGAGGGTGAAGAAATTTGAGTTCAATCTCGCTATAGTCGAGAGTATATAGGCGCGACCGCTCGCGGTACGGAGACATTCGATGAGCACGATGAACCTGATGAAGCCGACGGCGGTCCAGCCCGTCGATCCTATCTGGAGTTCGGTGCGCAGCGAAGCGCTCGAAGCGGTGGCGCGAGACCCGTTGCTGTCGGCTTTCCTCTATTCGACGATCCTCAATCAGGAGTCGCTGGAAGACGCCGTCATCCATCGCATCGCCGAGCGGCTGGATCACCCGGATGTCGGTGCGGACCTGATCCGCCAGACATTCCGGTCGATGGTCGCCGAGACGCCGGACTGGAGCAACACGGTGCGCGTCGACATCCAGGCCTATTACGACCGCGATCCGGCCTGCGACCGGTTCATGATGCCGGTCCTTTATTTCAAAGGATTCCACGCCATCCAGACGCATCGCCTGGCGCACTGGCTATGGAACCAGGGCAGGCAGGATTTCGCGCTCTACCTGCAGAGCCGGTCGTCCGCCGTGTTCCAGACGGACATCAACCCCGCCGCGAGGATCGGCAAGGGCATCTTCGTCGACCACGCGACCGGTCTCGTCGTCGGCCAGACGGCGGTGATCGAGGACGACGTCTCGATCCTGCATGGAGTGACGCTGGGCGGCACCGGCAAGGCCGGCGGCGACCGGCATCCGAAAATCCGCTACGGCGTGCTGATCGGCGCCGGCGCGAAAATCCTCGGCAATATCGAGGTCGGCCACTGCTCGAAGATCGCGGCCGGCTCGGTGGTGCTTTCGCCCGTGCCGCACAACAAGACGGTCGCCGGCGTTCCCGCGCGTGTCGTCGGCGAGACCGGCTGCGACCGGCCGTCCCGGCAGATGGACCAGTTCCTGCCGTCGCAGACGATGGATCATGTCGTCAGCTTCGACATCTGATTTTCGACGAGCGGGACGGCTCTAGCCGATCCCGCTCTGCCGCTCGCCCTAGGTACTGCCCACAGGGCAATGCGGAACGACAGCCTTTACAGTCCGTTCTCCCGCGTGCCAGAAGCGCGCTCCAATCGCACTCAGTCCCAGAATGGGGAGAACATCTTGAAGCCCGACGAGATCAAGAAGCTGGACGCCTTTTTCAAACGCACCTTCCGTAATCCGGAAATGCAGGTGAAGGCGCGTCCGCGCAAGACCGACTCGGCCGAGGTCTATGTGGGTGACGAGTTCCTCGGCCTGGTGTTCAAGGACGAGGAAGACGGCGACTACAATTTCTCGATGGCGATCCTCGACATCGATCTCGGCTGAGACTTTTGCATGGGCCTGTCTGCCGGCAATCGCCTGATTGACGGCGATGCTTCAGCGCGCGGTCCTGAGCATTCCCGTCGCCCTGGCGAGCACGGCGGCATCGAGCGTCTTCCAATCGGCCAGCAATTCGCGCGGAAACCGGTAGGTCAGGCTCAGATTGTCGCCGAAATCGACGTCACGTTCGCAGGGCGCCAGCGATTCCTCGGCGCTCGCTCCGCTAAGGCAGCGGGCGACGAAGGGCTCCTTCGAGCCGCGCGGCGCAACCGCCAGAACTTCGTTCAGATAGCCTGATTTTTTGGTAAATTCGTAGATCGTCAGACCCGCCGGTCCCTTGCGGCCCGGCGTCACGATCAGCGAGCGGTAAATGGGCGCGAAACGGCCGCTCATGTCGCGCGACATCATGCGTTCCTCGAAGCCCAGGAACAGGATGTTGCGGACGCCGCCGACATTGTTGAAGTCGTTGCGTGACTCCTGCGTGTAGCCGTCCAGCAGCGGCCAGCGCAGATAGAGGTCGAGCCGCGAGGCGATGCCGTCCCGGCGTGCCCGCTCGAAACGGATCGTATTGGCGGGAGCGGCGATCACATTGTTGCCGATGACGACTTCCCTTGGCGAGGGATCGTCGGTGTAGCCGGCAAGCGCGATCGACGAGCCGAACCATTTTCCGGCCATGCTCAGCGCCAGCGAAACCAGCGCGAGCACCGCAAAGGCAATGAAGATCCGCGTCATAAGACGCGATCCGATCGGGTTTTCCCCGCCGTCGTCGGCTGCATCTGCGGTGGCTGCGGTCATTCCGGCGCCTTGGTTGCAACACTGTCCGGTTCCGGCACGTCCGGAAGCGGCACGAGTCTTGCTGACTTTCCATCACGACTGTGCATCGGCATGGTAAACGAGGAGTAAACGCATGGGCGGCATCATGGAAATGGCGTTCGCACTGATGGCCGGCGTCACGGTCTCCGGGATAGCCGGCTCTCTGATGGAACTGGCGACGGGACGCACGCTGTCGTTTTCGGAACCCTATGTCTCGCCGCGCCGCATCCTGCGCTCGATCGTGTCGGCCGTCTGCGCCGGTCCGATGATGCTCGCCAACGATGCACTCTTCGCTCGCAGGCAAAAGGCGATCTCGGGACTTTATCTCGGTTTCTGCGTCTGCACCGCGCTTGTCTGGGCGATAGCGCTGGGCATCGTCGCGATCGGTCTTGCGGCACGGCTGGCCGGACTTCTATGAGGGATCGTTCCGTTGAGCGGAAGGCGAGCGGTAGCGCGGAGATTTTAATGCCCATCTATTCCATCGATGGCAAAGCCCCTGAATTCGAGGACGAGGCCAGCAATTGGATCGCGCCGGACGCAACTCTCATCGGCGATGTCCATGTCGGCAAGGATGCGGGGTTCTGGTTCGGTACTGTGCTGCGGGGCGACAATGAACGCATTTCCGTTGGTGCCGGCACCAACGTGCAGGAGCAGGTCATCATGCACACGGATATCGGTTTCCCGCTCGATATCGGGGTCGGCTGCACGGTCGGTCACCGTGCCATCCTGCATGGCTGCACAATCGGCGACAACAGCCTGATCGGCATGGGCGCTATCGTGCTCAACGGCGCGCGCATCGGCAAGAATTGCCTGGTGGGCGCCGGCGCGCTGGTCACCGAGGGAAAAGTCTTCGAGGACAATTCCCTGATCGTCGGCTCGCCGGCGAAGGCGGTGCGGGTGCTTGACGACCAGGCCGCCGCGCGGCTGACCCAGTCTGCCGAACATTATGTCGCAAATGGCCGGCGGTTCCGCGCGGGCCTGAGGAAGCTGCGTTAGGACCGCTTTCGAAAAACGTTCCCAAAAAGAGCGGAGCCGGCCCCGGGGATGGGGGCCGGCTCCTGAACCCGGTCGTTGGGGACGGGGAGGGTGGGGACTCGACCGGGTTTTCCCTGAAACCCGTTCTAGCGGACGCTGGCGACCGCCTCGGCGCGCCCGTCGTTGATCTTCACCCATACGCCCGAATTGGTTTCCGACTGGCGCTTGAGATAGGTGTAGGGCGTCTCGTCCCAGGCCAGAACGCGCGGTTCGAGATTGTCGAGCACATAGTCGCCGAGGCTGGTGCGGACGGTCAGCACCGCATGGCCGTCGCCGTTGGGCTGGCGGACCACCGTGATCAGCAGATCGCCGGCCGGAACGCCGAGCGCCATCAACTGGCGGCGCTTATCGAGCACATAATCCTCGCAGTCGCCCTCGCCATTGGGATAGGACCACACTTCCTCGCGGCCCCAGATCTCCATGTCCGTTTTCGGCGCGACCGACGCATTCACAACATTGTTGACGCTGATGATTGCCGACCACAGGCGCCGTGACAATTCCACCGGCGCGCGCTTTGCCGTCTTTTGCCGGCACTCGTCCGGAAGTTTCTGGCAAAACTCATAGTGACCGACCGGCTGGGTCGTGCGGCCCCCGGTCTTCATGAACGAACCAGCCGCCCCCGCGGCGCCCGTCATGCTCAACACACCCAAGACCGCCGCGAACAGCAGCGGCATCCCCTTCGTTTTCAACATCGTCCCGTCTCCCCGTTCGAGGAGACAATGACAGAGGCGGATTTATTTGACGCAAAACCGCGCAGTAGATATTGAATAGAAGTTGGAAGGTATTGTAAACTACATTGAGTTTAGTGAGTATAAAATTTAACTGAATCTGATTCCGATTTGTTAAGGATGGTCTTGCGCGGCGCCGCTCACGGAGCGCATCGGTAACGTCTTGAAAAGACGGCTGAAGGCGAGCGGTCGCGGGCAATGCCAGTGATGCTGCGTGCCGAACAATGGCATCTATCGCCGGCGCGTCTCGATGCAATCGGCAGTGACGTGTCCGGTATGCGATTCATGCGCAGACAAAAATGCGCCCCGGCTGAGCGTGGGGCGCATCGTTTCCCGACGGGGAGAAGATACGGAAGGGCGGCTCAGTCCTGCCCGCTGTTGAATTCCGAATCCAGCGTTTCGCTGCGTTGAACGACGGCGAACTCCACGGCGACGCCGTCCTCGAAGTGACGGACAATCTGGCCGCGCATGGTTCCGAGGATGACCTGGACGCCCAGCGCCGGCTTGACGTCGATCTCCACGGCCGCGCCGGAGAGTGAAAGGTCGATGATCCGGCACTGGTACTGGCGGCCGTCGGTGAGTTGCATGGTGGTGAGCGGATCGCGCGGCGCGACGCGCTCGTGGCGGCGGTCTTCCGGCAGGTCCAGCTCGTGCTTGTTCGCCAGCCAGGTCAACTGGGCGGCAAGCTTGTCCTTCTTGCGGTCGGACGCGATGATCGTCATCGCAAAACCATCTTCCATGGTGCGCGTGACGACGCCTTCGACGCGGCCGATATGATCGATATAGGCGATCACCTTCTCGCCGGGCTGTCCGATCTCGTCGGCGCGCAATGCGACATTGCCGGGCGACATGTCGATCACCTGGCACGGATGCTCGGTGCGATCCTCAAGCATGAAGCGGCCATAAATCTTGACGCGGACGCGCTGGAAGTTGCGTCGCTCGACCTTCGATGGCGATTGGTCCACTGCCGTCGCCCTGATCACTCTTGCTGCTCCGCTCGACCGTCACAATCCGCGCAATATTAGCTGTGAGGCAACTAGATATCGTCAGACAGGTTAACGGGGAGTAATTGTAGCACGTCTTTCGTGATCTGTACCACCTATTCGGTGCGTCCGCCCGGCAGAACAAGCAGGTGGCGGATGCGGCGCGCCCCAAACCGCATCGGGCCATCGTATGCGTCATCCAGGGTGCCTGCTTCCAGCGCTGGGACGCGAACGGCCGGCCTGTTCTTGAGGAGCATCGGCTCGCGGTCCGGGTCGACGATCCGCACGGTCTCGACGGTTGCGTCGCTGACCGGATCGGCGCCAAGCCAGTAGGGTTTGGTTTCCGACGAGACGATGCCGAGCGCGCGGCGGTTCTCCTGGCCGCCATCGAGGGGAAGGAGCAGCAGTTCCATCGGCACCGAGCGCTGGGTGCGGGAGATGCCGTCGAAGGTCATCACCAGCACCGCCTTGTCCTGGAAGACGCCGCGCACCAGGCGCATCACCATGCGGCTGTCCTTTTCCCGCCACAGCGATGAGAAGGCGAAGCCCTTCAACTCGCGGCCATAGATCGCGCAGAGCCGCGTGCCGGCGAGCCGGAAGACGGCCTCGCCGCGCGAATCGCTCTCGAGAATGAACGTGTCGCCGAGCAGAGCCTTGATGTCGGCGGGCTCAATCTCGGTGCGCTTGGGTGCGGGACGCCCGTCCCGCAGTCGGTTCCAATATTGGAACAGGTTCACCGAAGCTTCCCGTTTCATACCGCTCCATTCCACGCGCTTTTGCCGTCTTCTGTGTCAGGGACAGACAAAAACGCGTCCGCTGGTTATCTACATGCGGGGCGGAGCAGGAAGCGTGCCAGTGCGGCCTCGGGTTGTTCACGCCTGCGGGCCGGTAAGGTTAATTTTTGGTTTAGATTGCGCGTCCCGGGCCGCCGTGACATTAATGAAACCACTCCACGGCGCGGTTGCGGACAGCGACGGCGCCACTTCAGTCAAAGTTTTTTGGGGAGAGCGGGGGCTCGACCGGCCGTCTGGGTTATTTCCCGGGCGGCCTTTTTTTCGTGCTGGCTGGATAGCGATTCGGGCGTGCAGGTGGCGGCGCGCAGAATCTCCATGCTTTGAACGGGCAGGGCATTCAGCTTTCGCGCGCCATGCTTTAGCAAGCACGCATGACAAATCCGCATCCCACCGACGAACCGCTGCCGCAGCCGCAGGAGCCGCCACACGAACCGGTCTTCAACATACCCGGCGTCGTGCTTCTGCTGATCGCGCTCTGCGCCGCCGTCCATGTGGTCCGCGTCTACATGCTCAGCATCGACGCCGACACCGACCTGCTGCTGCGGACCGCCTTCATTCCGGTACGCTATTCGGGGATCTTTCCCCTCGACATCTACGCCTTCACCACGCCTTTCACCTACACGTTCCTGCATGGCGACTGGCTGCATCTCGGCATCAACATGGTGTGGCTGGCCGCCTTCGGTTCGCCGCTGGCAAACCGCCTGGGAGCGCCGCGGTTCCTGCTGTTCTGGGCGTTGACCGGCCTTGCAGCCGCCGCTTTGCACTGGGCGATCCATCCGCTCGACCAGGGGCCGCTGATCGGGGCTTCCGGTGCGATTTCCGGAATGATGGGAGCGGCGGCGCGTTTTGCGTTCCGCATGGAGCGGCGGGGAGGGCGCGCGGCCTTCGGCGGGCCGGCGCTGCCGGTGGGCGTGGTGCTGCGCTCGCGCAGCGTGGTCACCTTCCTCGCCTTCTGGATGATCATCAACCTGGCGACCGGCCTCTACGGTTTCGGGCCGGGCGCGGACGCTGCGATTGCCTGGGAAGCGCATATAGGCGGTTTCGTCCTCGGCTTCCTCGGGCTTCCCTATTTCCTGGGCAGCGCCGATCGCCGGCGAAGCTAGGCCGCAACAGTTCAAACACTTGCATTGGTCCTGTTCGACGGGCACGATACGCCACGGATCGGCGTGCGGTCGCGCCGCGTTCGCTCAACGACAGGTGGAGGACGCCATGACGGTGAAGGCAATCCTTGAAAGCAAGGGCCACGACGTATTGACGATCGGCCCGAACGAACAGCTCTCCACCGCCGTGCAGATATTGGCGGAGCGGCGCATCGGCGCGCTGGTCGTCACCAATGGCGACCGCAAGATCGTCGGCATCCTCTCCGAACGCGACATCGTGCGGCAGGTCGGCAGGGAAGGCGCCGCGGCGCTGGACCGCAGCGTCCGCGAGGTGATGACGCCGAAGGTCAGCATCTGCAACGAGAACCATACCGTGAACGAGGTCATGGAGATCATGACGAAAGGCCGTTTTCGCCACCTGCCGGTGGAGAAGAACGGCCAACTCGACGGCATCGTCTCGATCGGCGACGTGGTCAAGCGCCGGATCGAGGATGTCGAGCGCGAGGCGGAGCAGATCCGCGAATATATCGCGACGGCGTGACAGCCGGGCCGGCCGAGTCGAACCCGGCCGGCTTTGTCTTCCTAACGGTTGTCGAGTTCCGACCGCACCAGCTCCAGCCCGCGCCGGGTGATGCGATAGGGGCCGCCTTCGGACGATGCGACCGCCCGCTTGCGTTTCAGCTTGCGGAAGAGGTCGAGATCGAAGCCCGGATAGCGCCAGCCGTCGCGCGTCAGGCAATGCGCCGCCTCTATTCTTTTGCGTGCGTTCTTCTCGATTTCGATGCGCCCGCCCTGGGCGAGCAGGTGCAATATGCGCTGTTCCGTGCGCGAGATGTCCATTGGAAAAATGTCCCGGGAAAACCTGGCCGAATGGCCAAAACAAAAAACCGCAGCCGCGAAGGTTCGCGGCACGGGGTTCAGGTTTTCATGCCCTGCCTTGCCAAAAAGGCAGGGCTTCAGCGGGTCTCAGCGTAGGTAGACATCCACACTCCATCGGGAGCGGTGCGTATAGCGGAGAGGGCTGGAAAAGGGAAGCGGGGCGGAGGGCTTGATTGCGTGTCGGTTTGAATGTCCGGTGTCGACCCCCATTTCGGTCATCTCGCCGCGTGGGGGCTCACACCGCCATGCTAATTTGCTTAACCCTTCGAAGGCAGCACTCCCCATGCATCCGGTTCGTGGTATTCGCCATCGTCTTCCATAAACTGTATCGATCTTGCCACGATGTAGCCCGTCACTCGCGCAGACTGAAGTTCAAACAGAAATGGCTGAAATGTAAGGTTGGTGGCAGGAAGTTGGACAGGAAAACGGCCCAGATTACCACTCTGCAAGATCGAGAGTGCCGGGAACACCGGGAAAATCAAGTGAGCCTCGATCTCAGAAAATAATACATCCACTCTCGTCGAATGCGTGTCATTTTTAGGGGAACGGAGAAGAAGCTTCTGATGGCTTACTGTATACGCCCAGCACTCAAACCGCCTGACTGAGGAATAGATGACGCTCATCGTTGGGGCTCCGTGAAGGCGCGATCCGCATTTTATCGCAGATTGCGTGGGTCAGCTTCCCAGCCACCGCCGACATCCAACCCGATCCACCGCCCAAGCCTTGCCTCGCTCCCTGCTTTGCACTAGCGAAAGACGACAGTCCGCCGTGCGAAAACCGCATCGGACAATCGAACGATCCAGGCCGACATGACCCTCATCGACACCCGCACGCCCGATCCGAAACGTTTTATCCCCGGCGCCACAGGCGACTGGGAGGTGATCATCGGCATGGAGGTCCACGCGCAGGTGACCTCCGAGGCAAAGCTGTTTTCGGGGGCGTCGACCTCGTTCGGCGCGGCGCCCAACGACAATGTCAGCCTGGTCGACGCGGCCATGCCGGGCATGCTGCCGGTGATCAACGAGGAATGCGTGCGCCAGGCGATCCGCACGGGGTTGGGGCTGAAGGCTGAGATCAACCACAAGTCGGTCTTCGACCGAAAGAACTATTTTTATCCCGACCTGCCGCAGGGTTATCAGATCTCACAGTTCAAGCAGCCGATCGTCGGCGAGGGCGTCGTCTCGGTCGCCGTCGGGCCGGATTCGAAGGGCCAATACGAGGAGATCGAGGTCGGCATCGAGCGCCTGCATCTGGAGCAGGATGCCGGAAAATCGATCCACGACCAGCATCCGACCATGTCCTATGTCGATTTGAACCGCTCGGGCGTCGCGCTGATGGAGATCGTGTCGAAGCCGGACCTGCGCTCGTCCGAAGAGGCGAAAGCCTATGTGACGAAGCTGCGGACCATCGTGCGGTATCTCGGCACCTGCGACGGCAACATGGAGGAAGGCTCGCTGCGCGCCGACGTCAACGTTTCGGTGCGCAAGCCGGGCGGCGCGTTCGGCACGCGCTGCGAGATCAAGAACGTCAATTCCATCCGTTTCATCGGCCAGGCGATCGAATACGAGGCGCGCCGCCAGATCGCGATCCTCGAGGACGGCGGCAAGATTGACCAGGAGACGCGGCTGTTCGACCCCAACAAGGGCGAGACGCGGTCGATGCGCTCGAAAGAGGAGGCGCATGACTACCGCTATTTCCCCGATCCCGACCTCTTGCCGCTGGAGTTCGACCAGGCCTATGTCGACGCGCTGGCCGAGGGCCTGCCGGAATTGCCGGACGACAAGCGTTCGCGCCTGATCTCCGGCCTCGGCCTGTCGGCCTACGACGCCTCGGTGCTGGTTTCGGAAAAGGCGATTGCCGACTATTTCGAGCAGGTCGCGGCCGGCCGCGACGGCAAGCTCGCCGCCAACTGGGTGATCAACGACTTGCTGGGCGCCTTGAACAAGGCCGGCAAAAGCCTTGAAGAGTCTCCTGTTTCGCCGACCCAACTCGGCGCCGTCATCGACCTGATCAAGGAAGGCACGATTTCCGGCAAGATCGCAAAAGACCTGTTCGAGATCGTCTGGAACGAGGGCGGCGACCCGAAGGCGCTGGTCGAGAGCCGCGGCATGAAGCAGGTGACCGACACCGGCGCGATCGAGAAGGCCGTCGACGACGTGATCGCCGCCAATCCGGACAAGGCCGAGCAGGCCAAGTTGAAGCCGACGCTCGCCGGTTGGTTCGTCGGCCAGGTGATGAAGGCGACGGGTGGAAAGGCAAATCCGCAGGCGGTCAACGACCTGGTGAAGGCGAAACTCGGCATCGAGGGATAAGATGTTCCTGCGCACCGCCAGCGAGCGCGACCTGCCGGCGGTCCGCGCCCTGCTGGTGGAGACATGGCACGCCACCTACGATTCGATCTATGGCGCCGCCAAGGTCACCGAGATCACCGATGACTGGCATTCGATCGCGTCACTGAAGGCGCGGCTGGTGAGACCGAACGCCGAGTTCATCGTCGCCGATGACGGCAAGACTCTCGGCGGCATGGCTTATGCGGCAGCCACGAGCGAGCCGAAAATCGTGATCCTGCATCAGCTTTATGTGCGGCCGGCATTGCAGCGCAGCGGGCTGGGAAGGCTGCTGCTGGACGAGATCGAGGACAGTTTTCCCGATGCCCGGACGATCCGGCTCGAGGTGGAAGCGCAGAACCTGCCGGCTGTCGCCTTTTACAGCAAGAACGGTTTTGCGCAGCAGGGCGACGTCGTCAATTGCTGCGGTTCGGCCTTCGCCATTCCGGCACTCGTCTACGAGAAGCGTTTGGGCTGAGAGTCTATCCCGGCGCAAGATGGATGCGGGTCGGTCCGCCGGCGTGGCGAACCGACAGCGACGTGCTTATTCCTTGCACTTGTCGTCTTCAGCGGTTGCGGCGGCCGTCTTGTCGCCGTGCTGCTGGGCCTCGACGTCCTGCTGGGACGTGGCCAAGTCCTTGTTGCCGCCGCCTTCCTGTGTGGCCAGCGGCATGGTGGCACCGTCCTTGGCGGTCGGATTGCCGGCCTGCTGCTGCGCATCCGGGGTTTCCAGCGGCGCGTGCGTGCCGTCCTTGGAAATGGATCCGGTCTTGTTCATATCCGTGCCCGATGCCGCGCCGTTGGGGCAGGCGGCCATAGCCGTACCGGCGGCAAGCGACAGGCCCGCTGCCAGCAGCAATGAAGAAAGAAGTCTCATGTCATGGTCCTCCTTGAATGGGTGCCTGAGGACAGAACCAGCTTCACCCGGCTTGGTTCCGCCGAAAGCGGCGCTGCCGTTCCGTGCCGCACCTCGCCAAGCGAGCCGGAGAAGTTGGGTGAGACATCGCCGCACACTTGCAACGGACGGCGGGCAAGGCCATAACGGGCCGAATTCCGCGACGCGCTTTTTTGGCGCCGGTCGGCCGAGGGATGCGATGAAAGACTTCCTTGTCCAGTTCTTCACCTGGTGGAACGGCCAGACGCTCGGCACGCGCTTCCACACCTGGCGTTATGGCAAAAAGGTCGGGCAGGACGAGGCCGGCAACACCTATTACGAGGGCGGCACCGATTCGGAAGGCCGCACGCGCCGCTGGGTGATCTACAACGGCCTCGCCGAGGCGTCGCGCATCCCGCCGGGATGGCATGGCTGGATGCATCATCGCGTCGACGTCGCGCCGCCGCAGGAAAGCTACAAGCCGCGCGAATGGCAGAAGCCGCATCTCCCGAACCTGACCGGCAGCCCTGCCGCCTATCGTCCGCCGGGCTCGTTGGCGCATGGTTCGCACCGGCCGCAGGTCACCGGCGACTACGACGCCTGGACGCCGGGCGGTTGAGTTTTGCCGTTGCGGTCCGTTATCGCCACAATCCGGAATTAACCGCATGTTGACCATGCCGGCCAATAAGGCCCACTGGTCGTCTGGCAACCTCTTTCCGGATTCGTCCGCATGATCTTTTCCCCGAGACGGAGCAGCGCAGGGCTGGCGACATTGTTGAGCGCCGGCATGGCCTTGTTCGCGCCCGTCCAGCCCGCGTCGGCGGAGCGCATCGCCAATCCGGTCGCCGAGTTCACCGGCGTCGACAAGATCACCGGACGCATCATCACTTTCGACGTGTATATCAACGAGACCGTGCAGTTCGGCGCGCTGCAGGTTACGCCGCGCGTCTGCTATTCGCGGGCCAAGGAGGAGGAGCCGAAGACCGATTCCTTCGTCGAGGTCGACGAGATCACGCTCGACCGCAAGATCCGGCGCATCTTCACCGGCTGGATGTTCGCCGAAAGCCCCGGGCTCAACGCCGTCGAACACGCCGTCTACGACGTGTGGCTGAAGAGTTGCAAGCAGAGCTCCGACGTGCCGGCGCCGGAAACGCCGAAGACGAACTGATAAGCTTCGCTTACGGAAAAAACTTCGCCGTCGATTCCAGCGCTTCGGCCAGCAGCATCTCGTATTTGCGGCGGGGCACGTCGACCGCGCCGAAGCGCTTCAGGTGCTCGGTGGTGAACTGCGTGTCGAGCAGCGTGAATTTCCGCTCGCGCAGCCGCTCGACCAGATGCACCAGGCAAATCTTCGATGCATCCGTCTCGCGCGAAAACATGCTCTCGCCGAAAAAGGCGCGGCCGAGCGTCACGCCGTAGAGACCGCCGACCAACCGCCCGTCGCGCCAGGCCTCGACCGAATGGGCGTGGCCGATGCGGTGGAGCTCGATATAGGCCTCGCGGATCGGCGCGTTGATCCATGTCGAGTGGCGATTGTCCCGCTCCTCCGCGCAGGCGTCGATGACGCCGGGAAAGTCGGTGTCGATGCTGACGTTGAACAGGTTCTGCTTGAGTGTCTTGCGCAGGCTTTTCGAGACGTGGAACGTGTTCAGCGGAATGATGCCTCGCGCCTCCGGGCGGACCCAGAAGACTTCCGGGTCGTCGGCGCTTTCCGCCATCGGAAAGACGCCGGTGGCGTAGGCCTTCAGCAAAAGGTCGGTCGGTATGCGGTGGCCTGGCGCGAAGGGGCGTGTCATCGGCCGTGCCGGATCAATCGCTTTCGGCCAGGTATTTTTCCAGCCAATGGATGTCGTAGTCGCCATTGGCGATGTCGCTGTTGCCTACAAGCTCGCGGAACAGCGGCAGGGTCGTCTTGATGCCGTCGACCACGAATTCGTCGAGTGCGCGCCGCAGCCGCATCATGCATTCGACGCGGTTGCGCCCATGCACGATCAGCTTGCCGATCAGGCTGTCGTAATAGGGCGGGATGCGATAGCCGGAGTAGACACCGGAATCGACGCGGATGCCGAGCCCGCCCGGCGTGTGGAAATGCGTGATCGTGCCGGGCGAGGGCACGAAGGTGCGCGGGTCCTCGGCATTGATGCGGCATTCGATAGCATGCCCCTGGAATTTCACGTCCGCCTGGGTGACCGAGAGGCCACCACCAGAAGCGACGCGGATCTGCTCATGCACGAGGTCGAGGCCGGTGATTGCCTCCGTCACCGGATGCTCGACCTGGAGCCGCGTGTTCATCTCGATGAAATAGAACTCGCCGTCCTCGTAAAGGAACTCGATCGTGCCCGCGCCGGAATAGCCGAGGTCCGCGACCGCCTTGGCGCAGATGTCGCCGATGCGGGAACGTTCTTCGGCGTTGAGAGCGGGCGAAAAGGCTTCTTCCCACACTTTCTGGTGGCGGCGCTGCAGCGAGCAGTCGCGTTCGCCTAGGTGTACGCCCTTGCCGGCGCCGTCGCCGAACACCTGCAATTCGATATGGCGCGGCTTTTCCAGATATTTCTCGATATAGACCGAATCGTTGCCGAAGGCCGCACCGGCTTCGGTGCTGGCGGTCTGCAGCGCCTCGATCAGGTCGTCCTCGGTGCGGGCGACCTTCATGCCGCGCCCGCCGCCGCCGGCTGTCGCCTTGATGATCACGGGATAGCCGATGTCGGCAGCGATGCGCTTGGCCTCCGCCTCGTCGGTGACGGCGCCGTCGGAGCCAGGCACGCAGGGGATGCCGAGGCGCTTGGCGGTGCGCTTGGCCTCGATCTTGTCGCCCATGATGCGGATGTGCTCGGCCGAAGGGCCGATGAAGGTGATGTGGTGGGCGGCGAGGATGTCGGCGAATTTCGCATTCTCGGAGAGGAAACCGTAGCCGGGATGCACGGCATCGGCGCCGGTGATCTCGCAGGCGGCGACGATCTGGTGAATGTTGAGATAGCTGTCACGCGACGGCGGCGGGCCGATGCACACGCTTTCGTCGGCAAGGCGCACATGCATGGCGTCGGCGTCGGCGGTCGAGTGCACGACGACGGTCTTGATGCCGAGTTCCTTGGCCGCGCGGAGCACCCTGAGCGCGATCTCGCCCCGGTTGGCGATGAGGATCTTCTGGAACATCGGTGCCGCGACCTATTCGATTACGACCAGCGGCATGCCGTATTCCACGGGCTGGGCATCCTCGATGAGGATCGCCGTAACAGTGCCGGCGCGCGGTGACGGAATCTGGTTCATCGTCTTCATGGCTTCGATGATGATGAGCGTCTGGCCTTCGCGCACCGTCTGGCCGAGTTCGACGAACGGCTTGGCGTCGGGCGAGGGCGAGAGATAGGCGGTGCCGACCATGGGCGAGGTCACAGCATTCTTCGAGAGGTCGGCGGGCGAGGGGGGCGCCACTGCCGCCGGCGCTGCCGCGACCACCACCGGCGCGGCGGCGGCGACCGCCGGGGCATAGGCTTGGATAGGGGCCGCGTGACGCGCGACGCGCACTTTCAGGTCTCCGAGTTCGACCTCGATTTCAGAAAGATTGGTGTCGTTCAGGATCCCGGCGAGATCGCGGATGAGCTGCTGGTCAACATCCGTTTTCTTTGTCGACATATCGAAACCTTTTTCCTTCTTGTCGCGCGGTTCTACAGCCGCGCGGCGATGGCTTGCAGGGCGAGCGTATAGCCCAGCGGGCCGAAGCCGCAGATCATCCCTATGGCGACCGGCGCGATCATCGACTTGTGGCGGAACGCTTCGCGGGCATGAATATTCGAAAGATGCACTTCGACGACCGGCAGGGGCGCCGTCGCGCGGATCGCATCGTGCAACGCAATGGAAGTGTGGGTGTAGGCGCCGGCATTCAGCACCACACCAACCGCCTTGTCGGCGGCCTCGTGCAGCCAGTCGACCAGATCACCCTCGTGATTGGACTGCCTGAAGTCGATCGCAAGCCCGAGCAGTCCTGCCGCTTCCTGGCAATCAGCCTCGATCGCGGCCAACGTCTTGCCGCCATAGATTCCCGGCTCGCGCTTGCCCAGCGCGTTGAGGTTGGGACCGTTCAGGACGAAGACCGTCTTCAATCAATTAACCTTCGAGTCGCGCGGGAAAATGCTCATTCGCGCGGCGCCCTCTATAGACGGCATAGCCCGCGCCGAAAAGAGCGCAAGCGCGTTGTTTGCCTGTCCACAATCGGCAGGTTGGGAAATTCCGTCTCAGCAGGCGGCGCTGGCGCAGGCTGCCTTGGCGGAGGCGATCTTCTTGGTCAGCACATCCTTGCCGAGCGCCCCGAAGACGACCTCGTCGCCGACCACATAGGAGGGTGTCCCGGTGATCGCCAGCTTGTTGGCGAGGTCGTAGGTCTTGGCGAAGGTATCGGAGATGGTCGGGTTTTTCATCTCCTCGCGCAGCTTCGCCTCGTCGGCGCCGAGCGACACCGCGATCTTCATTGCCGCGGCCTCGGTGGCGCGGCCCTTGCTGCCGAGAAGCTGGTTGTGGAACTCGCCGTATTTTTCCGGCATGAGATTGTTGAAAGCCTGCGACACGACATGGGCCTTTTGCGAATCCGGGCCGAGGATCGGGAATTCCTTCAGCACGAAGCGCAGGTCTGGATCGGACTCCGTCAGCGCCAGCATGTCCTCCTGGGCGCGTTTGCAGAAGCCGCAATTGTAGTCGTAGAACTCGACGATCGTGACCTTGCCGTTGGGATTGCCGACGACGCCGTCATGGGCCGAGTTGAATATGTCGCTCTTGGCATCCTGGATGACCTGGAGGCTGGCGACCCGCTGCTCTTCCTTCTGCTTGGTGTCGAGCGCGGCCTGGACCTCGAGCATCACTTCGGGATTGGCGATCAGATATTCGCGCACGATCCGTTCCACCTCCGGCCGGTCCATCACCGCTTCCGACATCATTGCCTGCGGCGCTGTATCGGCCACCGCGCCTTGCTTGCCGGCGACGAAGCCGACGGCCAGCATTGCGAAAGCCACCGCGACGCCGCTCGCGCCCAACAGGATTGCCTTGTTCATCGATTCATCTCCCGCCGACGGCGCCACTCCTGCGGCGGCCGGCTAACCCTTCTTTTTCGGAATCTTGTAGTTGATGATGTCCTGCGCGCGCACCCAGCCGGGTTCGCCGCGCTTCATCTTGGTCTGCGCGCGCATCGCGAAGATTTTGGCGTCCTGATAGGCACCTGAATAATAGTAACCTTCCGCTGTCGCCAGCTCTGCCTCGGGAATTTCACCGAGTTGTCCGTAGGCCTGGGCAAGGTAGCGGTAGCCGGCAGGATTCTCGCGGTCGCGTTCCAGCGCGTCGCTGATTTCGTTCACCGCTTTTTTGAGCGAAGCGGGGTCGCCCGACGCGATCAAGGCCTGACCGAGGGAAATCTGGATGATGCCCGACTTCACCGGGTCGAGCCGCACCGCATTGCGATAGGCTTCCGCGGCTTCCTTCGGTTTGTTTGACTTCATCAGGATGTCGCCGCGAAGCTCCTGGAAATACGGGTTCTTCGGCTGGAGTTTTATGAGGGCGTCGACCTTCTTCTGCGCCGACTTGAGGTTGCCGTAGAGATAGGTCGCGATAGTGTCGCCATATTGTGCGGCAATGCCCTTCGGATCCTTGCGGAACAGCCGGGCGGCGGCCGACTGGCCCTGGGTGAACGCCGCGATCTTCGCTCGCATCATGTCGTGGCGCTGCTGGAGAGTCGGCGAATCGGTGACGTCGTAATATTTGCTGCCCGTGGCCAGCGTTTCGAGATTGGCGATGCGGTCGCGCGGCATCGGATGGCTGACCTGATAGGGGTCGACCCGCGTGCCGGAAAGCGAAAGCGCGTTCTGGAAGCGGCCAAAGGTCTTCAGCATGCCCTTGGCCGACTGGCTGGTGGCTTCCAGATAGGTGACCGCCGAGCGGTCGGCTGTGGTCTCCTCGCTGCGCTGGTAGCCGAGCAGACCGCGCCGCGCGAATTCCCCGCCGCCCATGGCGATGCCGCCGCCCGCCTGTGCGAGTTCGCTGGAGTTCGTTGCGGCGCCCGCCGCGACAGCCCCGATGCCGAGCAGACCGGCGACGATGGCCATGGTCTGGGCGCGCGCCAACTGGTCGCGCAGCCGCTCCTGGTGCCCGCCGGCCAGATGGCCGGCTTCGTGGGCGATGACGCCGATGATCTCGTTCGGCGTCTCGGCCTGCACGAGCGCGCCGGTATTGATGAACATGCGGCGCCCGGCGACGAAGGCGTTGAAGCTCGTGTCGTTAATCAGGATGATGTCGATGCCGGATTTGGACAGGCCCGCGGCCTTGAAGATCGGCCGCGCATAATCGCGGACCAGAGCTTCAATCTCGGCGTCGCGAACCACCGGCAGGTTGGACTGGGCATAGGCCTGAGCGGACGCGGCAATCGTCACCGCGCCGGCGATCAAAACGCCCGCAATCGCACGCGCCGCTCTGGAGAAGACAGTCTCTATCGGGGTTATCCTCATGACCGGAATCACTGGTATCCGAGCAATGGAGCGATTGAAAGGCAACGCTCCGGTTTTCAGGAACTTGTGATCGCTCAGATATAGTTTTGCATGAACCGCACGCCTCTGCGGCGCACATACTTGCGCACGAGGTTGCAAGATTTCTCCAGCGTGCCGCTGATTTTATCGGTGGAGTGAGCATGCTGGATCTTGTGTTCGACCGGCTTGACGGGCTTTCCGAACAACGAGTTGCTGAACTGAACCTGTGCCATAATCCTATAATCAGTCAGGGGAGAGGCGCCCTTATGGTAGCAACTCGTATCCACGAAAAACACCGTTCCGGCGGGCCCGGTGATGCTGATCTCGTTCCCCTTAAGGCCTGAGGCGATCATCTCCTCCTCGCTGTACCGTCGATCTTCCAACAGGGAATCGGGGCGCTTGATATGCGTGCCGGGAATGAGCGTATGCGGTCCGGAGCCCGGACCAACATCCGTCAGGTAGATGAACATCTTGACGAATTTCAGTCGATGCATGTCGTAGTGATAGAGTTGGCCGGTGCCAAACATCTCCTTTTGTTGCTTCGGTCTCACGGGGCCCGAAAGCACAGAAACTGGCGTGGTGAAGATCGGTGGGACGCCTAGATACCTCTGCGCGACGGAATAGATCAGAGGATCGGAGGCGAGCTTGTGGAGGTCTTCATAGGTAAAGGCTTGGCTCGTCCCGATCCAGTGCGCGAGCTTCGCGCCGTCCTTCCCTGCAATCGTCTTGTCGACCTCTTCCTGAATGCTCGCCAACTGGCGCTCGATCTTGGCCCGGAGATTCTTGACCAGATCGGCGGGAGCGAGAGAAGGGACTTTCCAGTAACCGTATTTCTTCAAGTGCTTAAAGCCGCCGTCGATGACGCTCGCCCAGGGATCTGACAGTTGAACTGAGTCGTCTTCGCCATTCAGGCGGACAGTATTATCTACCCGCTTGGTCAGAACGTCGTCGAATATTGATCCTTCCATTTTCACTTTGGAAATAGAAAAGTTGTCGGCGAGCACGGACGAGAAAACCATGTTGCTCTCTAGTCGAGTCTCTTCGCAGGCGTAACGGAAATTCATATACTCTTCTTCTGTCATATAGCCGCGACTATCGATGAAACGATCCCAGTGATCCACCATTTTGCGGGATCGATAGTTTGGCGCAAGATAGCTATCGAGTCTGTCACGCAATTCTGCCGTAGCCTTTTTTTCAAGACGAAGTGATTGATCGTGAGCTTCAATAAGATCGCGGTCACTCGCAGGTAAATTTATCTTTGACGCAGCGTTCATTTCTACTCCTTCATAAAAGGTCGAGACCGAAAGAAATCGATATACTGATTCCGGAAAACATTCATCTTCCGAGCGGCGGATCGTAGTACAACTCAATAGCCCCTGACAATAAGGTGCGCCACCTGTTCGTCGCAATACGGCAGTCGAGTTCGAAAAGCACGACGCGGGGCAGTTGGCGTTAATGCTGTCCGCGCTACGTCACATGGATCGAGCGGAGCAAAGGCTTTTTTCCTGGAATGTTTCCGGATGCTGGTTTGCGGGTGTTCGCCATAAATCCATGCTTCGTAATATTTTTCGTGTGAGATAATGTCTGGTTGACGACAGCGTCGTGATCCCACTCCATGAAGGTGTCGGATCACTCCAATATTGTCATTTCAAAAGCTGCCCAAGGGTTGCCTCGGGGCATACCGGACAATGCAAGGTCTTGATGTCCAGTTCTGACGCTTAAGGGCGGTGCATCAGGTGGATTGAAGGCAGGCGAGACCCCTACCTGGCAAGGAAATCCGCCGGCCGATGCCGGGAGCAGTTGTCTGGTTTCAGTCAACGCCAGCGGGACGACTGCAATGTTCATGCCCGTAGGGTGATGTCCGCCGTGCACGCGGAGCCACGGCTCCGAACCACGAAGCGCGCTGTCGCGAAGCAAGAGCGGGAAAGGAGCCGGCCAATCGCTAGGGGAGGCCGGACGACCGGCATGAAAGCTGGCACCGTTGCTTCAGTGAGCAGGCAGCCACTCGTCGGAAGCACGCTTTGCGGCGTCGATCATCGCATCGGGCGCCAGCATGCCGCGCGCCTCGGCAAATGCCTCGAAAGCGATGCGCGCGGCCTCGATGCTCATTTCATCGCCCAACGCCATGCGGCAGACATTGAGCGCCATGGCATGGGTTGGCCCGCGTGACCCCGCCCACTCGTTCAGAACCTGAAAGGCCTCTTGCGGCGTTTCCACGTCACGCGGAAAGCCCAGCCCGACAAAGATCGAGACCGGTTGGGCAAAGCGATTGCGGCTCATCCTGTTTTCCTCCCATGCGCCCGGCGATCATGAACCGGCTGCGAGAAACGCGCGACTTAGCTCTGGGTTGCGAGCCACTCATCTAAAAGGCGAGGGTCAGCGACAGCCATGCAATGGCTTGCGAAAATCCAATCGTCGTCGGGACCGGTCCCCCGGGGAGCGGTCTGTGGTTCCACCGCCACACCGGACGGTTCATCGCTCGCACGCCTCGCCTTTGGTCACGCTGCCGCCATATTCGGATGAAATCCCGAGCCTGAGGGAGCCTATTAAAGGTGGTTCATCACGCGGAATTGCGTTGCGGTCGCCCGAATTGAGGTGACGCCTCGTCATGGTTGGTCAATTGTTAAGATTGACTAATTTAATCTGCGGGCACGTTGGGTCCGTGGTCGAAAGCAGGAAAAAGCCGGGAATGTCCATTACCACAAGCCGCCGCTCGTTTCTCACCGGCACTGCCGCCGTCGCGGCATCGCTCGTCGCGGGCAGCGCCTTAGCCGAGGACACGGACGCGGTTGGCGCGGTGCTTAAATCGTCGCGCCGCGGCAATTGGGACGACGAATTCGACGCAAAGGCCACCGGAGGCGCCAAGGTTTCGTCGCGCACGCCGATCTTCAGCCAGCAGACGGTTTCATACATCGAAGCGGCGATCGGCCAGTACCAGGGCATCGTCGCGGCCGGCGGCTGGCCAGTCGTTCCGGCCGATAAGAAGCTCAAGCTCGGCGTCTCCGATCCCGATGTCGAGGTGCTGCGCAAGCGCCTGATGGTTTCGGGCGACCTGTCGCCCAATGCGGGTATCTCGCCGTCTTTCGACACCTATGTCGACGCGGCCGTGAAGCGCTTCCAGGCACGGCATGGCCTCCCCGCGGATGGCGTGATGGGCCAGTACAGCTTCAAGGCGATGAACGTTTCGGCGCAGGTCCGCCTTGGCCAGCTCCAGACCAACCTTTCGCGGCTTGCCGCCAAGGCCGGCACGCTCGGTCCCCGCTACGTCGTCGTCAATGTTCCTGCCGCCCAGATCGAGGCGGTCGAGGCCGACCGCGTCGTTTCGCGCCATACGGCCATCGTCGGCAAGATCGACCGGCAGACGCCGCTGCTCGACTCCAAGATCAACGAGGTCATCGTCAATCCTTACTGGAATGCGCCGGAATCGATCGTTCGCAAGGACATCATTCCGCTGATGCGCAAGAACCCCAATTACCTCAAGGAGAATTACATCCGTATCCTCGGGCCGGATGGCGAGATCGATCCGGCCACCATCGACTGGTCGACGGAGGATGCGGCAAAATTCCGCTTCCGTCAGGATCCGGGTGCGATCAACGCCATGGCCTCGGTGAAGATCAATTTTCCGAGCCCGGAAAACGTCTATATGCACGACACGCCGTCGCAGGGCTTGTTCAACAAGCTGATGCGCTTCGATTCGTCGGGCTGCGTGCGCGTCCAGAACGTGCGCGACCTGGTCGTCTGGATCCTGCGCGACACACCCGGCTGGAACCGGCAGCATCTCGAGGCGACGATCAAGGGCGGCGAGAATACGCCTATCCAGGTCGTCAATCCCGTCCCGGTCCATTTCACCTATGTCTCCGCCTGGTCGACCGGCGAAGGCGTCGTCCACTTGCGCGACGACATCTACGCCCGCGACGGCGTCGAGGAACTGCAGATTACGTCGTCGCTGTAGGACTTTGAATAATTAGCAAAAAAAAGGCCGTCGAAGGCGGCCTTTTGTCCAAGCCCGATTGTGGCAATCTAGCCCGTTGCGGTCTTAAGGCGCTGACGGATGACCATCCGACAGGCTCTGTCCTTGAAGAATCATACCGCCGAGCGCGGAGCGCGATCAAAACCACCGATCCAGTCAATCAACGCGGCCCGCGCATCCGCAAACGACAGGTGTAGCGTTGGCTGTCTGACCTGCTCATAGCCGAGCGCGCAATCAGCCGATTGAAGCGAAACTTCCAGCGCATCCCGCCTTTCCACCGCAATCTTGTGCAAGTCGACATCGCCAAGCAACGCGGAGTTGGCTTGTGTAACCGCCGCGAAATCATAAAGGTCGCGTCCGGTGAAACCGGCGGCCCGATAGTGGAGCTTCTGCGCTAGAATCTCCTTGTCAGGCATTAGCTGAACGAAGTCTTCGACACCTTCCAGTCGTCTCATTTCGGGCATGATGTGGGGGAACACGGGGGCTACGGTGAGGAAATCGATCTCGCCTTGAGGATATTCGAGCCGCAAATGATTTGCCTGCTCACTGTAGCCCAGAATGTTATCCGATCCGGCCTCGTTCAGACGTGGAGACAGGTACGATAGATACTGCACATCGTTGATGAAGATATCGACGTCGCGGCTCAACCGATGGTGATATCTGAGCATCAGCACCGTGCCGCCGCCCCAGATCCATTGCGTTCTATCCAGCCCGATCCCTTCAAGGCGCTCGATGGCGATACCGATCAGTGTCCGCCAAGGTTCCACTGTTGCGCCTCCCTCAACGTCTTGCCGAAAAGCGCGGTAAACCTTTCGTCGAGCGCATCGAATGGCAGGTCAATCTCGCGCGCCAGTGTCGCAAGTCTATGGAGCGGCGTTTCGGAGAGAGCCTGATACACGGCTGCAAGTTCGGTCCTGCTTGGCTGGCTGCCTCGGAGGACCGCATGCAGTCGCACCGGCGTCAGGGGGCCGTAGCTGGTCGAACCGTGCGCAGCCGCCGACTCCAGTGCCGTATTGCGTAGCATGCCGCCACTCAGTGTTTCATCGTATCCTTCGGATGATAGCGCCCGTCCGACGCCTTGCGGAACATCTCGCGCACTTGGGGATGCCGGACGGGTTCGCCCGATTCGTCCTCGAGAAGGTTCTGCTCGGACACGTAGGCGACGTATTCCGTGTCGGAATTCTCGGCGAGCAAATGGTAAAAGGGCTGGTCCTTGCGCGGCCGCACCTCGGCGGGGATGGCCTGATACCATTCCTCGCTGTTGTTGAATTCCGGATCGATGTCGAAGATGACCCCGCGGAAGGGAAAATGCCGATGGCGGACCACCTGGCCGATTCCGAATTTTGCCGCCTTCATATTGATCATGTTACGCACCCTGGGTTTCTATTTGGCGCAATCGATCGGTAATTTCAATCCTTCAGCTTGACGCCATATCGAACAACGCGTTAGCGCGGCGTCTCCTCAACCCACCCGCGAGTCATGTACGACGTCATCGGTCTCGTCATCCCGTTCTTCGGGCTCATCTTCGTCGGCTTTTTAGTTGCGCGGCTGACCAGGCAACCGCTGGAAGCGCTCGGCTGGATGAACACCTTCATCCTTTATGTCGCGTTGCCTGCGCTGTTCTTCCAACTTCTGGCCAAGACGCCGATTGAGCAACTGACCGCCTGGGGTTTCATATTCGGCGCGGTGCTGGCGACCTATATCGTCTTCTCGATCATGTTCATCGGTTCGATGATCGCCTCGCGCGGAGACATCGCGCAGTCGATGCTGCGTGGCCTCGCCGCGGCCTACGGTAATATCGGCTACATGGGTCCCGGCATCGCCTTGCTGGCGCTCGGCGAGGAAGCGGCGGTGCCTGTGGCGCTGATCTTCTGCTTCGAAAACATCATGCATTTCGCCGTGGCGCCGATGATGATGGCGCTGGCCGGGGGCAGGGGCGAGCCGCCGCTGCGGCTTGCGCTGGGCGTGGTCCGCAAGATCGTGCTGCATCCCTTCATCATCGCGACCGCGATCGGCGTTGCGGCCGCGGCATTCGAATTCCGCCCGCCCATGCCGATCGAGCGTTTGCTGGATTACCTGGCGCGCGCCGCGGCCCCTTGCGCCTTGTTTGCCATGGGCGTGACGCTGGCGCTCAGGCCGCTGCGGCGGATGCCGGTCGAGCTTGCGCCGATTGCCATCCTGAAACTCACGGTGCATCCGGTGCTCTGCTATGTGGTGCTGAGCTGGATCGGCGACTATCCGCATGGCTGGATCTACACGGCCGTGCTGCTGGCCTCGCTGCCGACTGCTACCAACGTCTTTGTCATCGCCCAGCAATATGGCGTCTGGGTCGAGCGCGCCTCCGCGAGTGTGCTGATCACCACCTGCCTCTCGGTGGTGACGGTGACCGCGCTGCTCTACCTGATCACCACCGGCGCCCTACCTGCGGACCTGTTCCCGAACCGTTGAGAAGATCGAGAAAAAGCCGCTGCCCGGCCTCAGCCCTTCGCGCATGAACAGGGCCCGCAGGGGAGCGAACGCGGCGAGCGCGCCGAGCCCCGCGCTCCGCGCAAGCTGCGCCGGCAGGAGATCGGACAGCAGCGAGCGGTTGAGCAGGCTGACCGCGCCGGTACGCGCCAGAATGTCGGGCCGGCGCTTCGCGTCATAGGCCGCCATGACCTTGGCACTGCCGGGATCCGTGCGATTGTTCGAAGCGATCTCAACAAGTTGCTGAACATCCCTAATGCCGAGGTTCAGCCCTTGCGCGCCGATGGGGGGGAACATGTGCGCCGCCTCGCCGACAAGCGCGATGCGGTTCTTCGCGAATGCCGCCGGCAGGCTGGCGGAAAGCGGATAGATCTGGCAGGCCGCATCGACCGTCACCTTGCCGAGCATCGATTGCATGCGGGCCTCGACGATGCGGGAAAGCTCGTCCTTCGGCAGGGCGGCCAATCGTTCCGCCTCTTTCGACCGCATGACCCAGACGAGACTGGAGCGGTCGCCCGGAAGCGGGACCTGGGTGAACGGGCCATTCTCGGTATGGAATTCGGTCGAGGTGAAGGCGTGGCCGCGCGTGTGGGCAAAGGTGAGCACCAACGCCGATTGCGGATATGTTTTCGTCGAGACACGGATGCCTGCCGCGGCGCGAGCCGGCGAGTTGCGGCCGTCGGCGGCGACAGCGAGCTTCGCGGCAAGCGCCGAACCGTCGGCCAGTCGCGCCGCGATTTGCGCCTCGCCGATATCCCAACCATCCACCAGCGATTCGTGCCAAAAAATACCCGGCGCCTGGCGGACGGCTGACTCCAGGGCACTGTTCAGCACCCGATTCGGGATGTTCAGGCCGAAATGCCGCTCACCGATCTCGCCGGCATGGAAGGTGACGACGGGACTGCGGACCAGCCGGTGCGTGCCGTCGACGATGCGCATGATACGAAGCGGCGCAGACTCGGGTTCGATCTCGGAAAGCACCCCGACGCTGTCGAGAATGGCAAGGGCCGGCGCCATCAACGCGGTGGTGCGCCCGTCGGCCCTGTTTGCGGCGGGGCCGGCCAGTCCGACCGAAAATCCGGCGCGCGCGAAGGCGAGGGCGGCGAGCATGCCCGCCGGCCCGGTTCCTGCCACGATGACGTCGCTGCTTTCGCTGTTCTCAGCCATGCGTCCGCTATCCGTTGCAACTGCCTACCGGTATATGGTCCGGTGCGGTTTCGATCAACGCGGCGGTTTGGCCGCCGGCAGATTATGAGCAGCGACAATTTCGATTTTCCGGCGCTGGATCGCACGGCACGCGCGGCGGGCCGCCTGTCGGCAAGGCCGACGGTCGCCGTCTGGATCGTGCTTGCCGGCTCGATCGCGCTGGCGTGGACGGGGCTGGCCATGCT
Organism: Mesorhizobium yinganensis; assembly: GCF_040081985.1. Taxonomy (NCBI): domain Bacteria; kingdom Pseudomonadati; phylum Pseudomonadota; class Alphaproteobacteria; order Hyphomicrobiales; family Phyllobacteriaceae; genus Mesorhizobium; species Mesorhizobium yinganensis. The sequence continues at coordinate 73,823 of NZ_JBEBMH010000015.1, forward strand.
CGCAAAGCGGGCCGTCGAAACGAGGCCGCCGGGCGAAGGTCTTGCCGGCGACGGGCTTCTTGGTGGGTTCGCCTCCTTGCCCCTGCCGGCCTTCATGGACTCGTTGGTATCGCTTTGCCTCAATCCGGTCATCGCATCCGGATCGACGCCGAGCCAGTTTCTGCTCACGACAGCGATGTGGTTCCTGATGGCGGTGGCGATGATGCTGCCCTCGGCGGCGCCGATGGTGAAGACCTATTGCGAGATTGCCGACACGGCCGCCGCGAAAGGTGAACGGGCCGTTCACCCGCTGGTCTTGGTCGCCGGCTACCTATCGGTCTGGCTTGCTGGAGCGGTCGCTTTGGCCGCTCTCGACCTGGCGCTTCGCTCTGTATTTTCAGCCGCGCCGCTCGCCTCGGCATCGCCATGGATGGCGGCCACGCTGCTGGCCATCGCCGGCCTCTATCAGTTCAGCGCGCTGAAGGAGGCCTGCCTGAAAAAATGCCGGATGCCGTTTCCGATCCTGTTTTCGCGCTGGAGTACGAGGCCGGCGGCGATCTTCCGGCTCGGTATCGACGAGGGCGTCTGGTGCTTCGGCTGCTGCTGGGCGCTGATGCTGGTGATGTTCGCCGTCGGCACCATGAATCTGTTCTGGATGGTGCTGCTGGCGCTGTTCGCCGTTGTGGAAAAGCAGGTGCCGGGCCGTTTGGTCGGACGGCTGGCCGGAACGATCCTGCTTGTATGGGCCGGCGCGCTGCTGTTTACTGCCTTGTGAGAGTCTGGGGGAAGAAATGGCCGAGCCAAGCTGGGCGATGAAGGGAGAGCTGGTGCTCTCCTGCAATTGCACCGTCTTCTGCCCGTGTGTGTTGTCGCTGGGATCGCACCCGCCGACGGAAGGCTATTGCCAGACCTGGGCGGGGTTCCGCATCGATGCCGGGCATTTCGGAGAGGTCGATCTTTCCGGCCTGAACCTTGGCCTGATCATGGAAATTCCCGGTTACATGAGCCGAGGCAACTGGACTGCCGGCCTGTTCGTCGACAAGCGCGCCTCCATCTACGCGCAAAAGGCTTTCGCCAAAATCTTCTCCGGCAAGGCGGGCGGCACGACCTCGCTGCTGTCGATCCTCGTCGGAAAGTTCCTCGGCGTCGAGCAGGCGCCAATCGTCTATGAGACCCTGGACCGCACCCGCATCTTCCAGATACCAAAAATCATCGATGGCGCGGTGACGCCGATCCCCGGCAAGGATCGCGGCAAGGATACCGTTATCACCAATTCCGAATACTGGATCGCGCCGGAGATCATCGTCGCCAAGGCCGAGAAGAGCCGCATGCGCGCCTTCGGCCGCAACTGGAATTTCGCCGGGCGCTCGGCCGAGATATGCAAGCTGGATTGGCACGGACCGTGACCGGCAAGCCGCTTTCAGAACGCATTCCGAAACCGAAGAAGAAGGTGACGTGGCCGCAGGCGCGGGCGTTTTCCGTTCACCTGCTCACGGCGTCCGGCTCGTTCCTGGCCTTCCTGTCGTTGGTCGCGGCCAGCGAGGAACGCTGGACGGCGATGTTCTGGTGGCTTGGGCTGGCGCTGTTCGTGGACGGCATTGACGGGCCGATCGCGAGAAAACTCGAGGTCAAGGAAATCCTGCCGACATGGTCGGGCGAACTCCTCGACAACATCATCGACTACGTAACCTACGTGCTGATCCCGGCCTTCGCGCTCTACCAGCGCGGGCTGATGGGCGAGGGGCTGTCGTTCCTGTCGGCGGCCATCATCGTCGTGTCGAGCGCGATCTACTACGCCGACACCGGCATGAAGACGAAGGAGAACTTTTTCAAAGGCTTCCCGGTCGTCTGGAACATGATCGTGTTCACGCTTTTCGTCATCGAGCCCGGTCCCTGGACGTCGTTCGCCGTCGTGGTGATCGCCGGCATCATGACCTTCGTGCCCGTCTATTTCATTCATCCCGTGCGCGTGGTCCGGTTGAGGCCGATCAATCTCGGCATGACGCTTCTATGGTGCGCCTTTGGCGCGCTGGCGCTTCTGGAGGCGGCCCTTGCCGCCTGGTACAACAAGATCGGGCTCCTGACGGAGAACGTCAGCTTCTTCACCAAGGTCGGCATCTCGGTCACCGGCATCTATCTTTTCTCGATCGGCATCGTGATGCAGTTTTTCCCCAGTCTCGGCGCCAAGAAGGGATAGGCAGGGGACAGTTTACTTTTTGCCCCCCGCAACTACCCTGAAGCGTCGACGCCTTTCTGGGGCAAAAAGTAAACTGTCCCCGGCACTTGTCCTGGAGTTCACATGTCCAAAGCAGTCCGCATCCATGCCCATGGCGGTCCCGAAGTCCTGACCTATGAGGACGCCGACCCCGGCAAGCCTGGGCCTGGGCAGGTCCTTGTCGCGCACAAGGCGATCGGGCTGAACTTCATCGACGTGTATTACCGCACAGGCCTCTATCCGCCGCCCAACGGTCTTCCGCTGACGCCCGGCGGCGAGGCGGCGGGCGTGGTCAAGGAGATCGGCGAGGGCGTCGGCGGGCTGAAGGTCGGCGACCGCGTCGCCTATACGACCCCCCTCGGCGCCTATGCGGAGGAGCGCGTGATCGCCGCCGACCGACTGGTGACGGTGCCGGACGGCGTGACCGACGAGCAGGCGGCGGCCTCGATGCTTAAGGGGCTGACAGCGGAATACCTTCTGCGCCGCACCTTCGCGGTGAAACCCGGAGACACGATCCTGTTCCATGCGGCGGCCGGCGGCGTCGGCCTGATCGCCGGCCAGTGGGCGAAACATCTCGGCGCCACCGTCATCGGCACGGCCGGTTCCGCCGACAAGGTGGCGCTGGCCAAAAGCCACGGCTACGACCATGTCATCGACTACCGCGAAACGGATTTCGTCGCGGCGGTGAAGGATATCACCGGCGGCAAACTCTGCGACGTGGTCTATGATTCTGTCGGCAAGGACACGTTTCCCGGCTCGCTCGACTGCCTGAAGCCGCGCGGCATGTTCGTCAGCTTCGGCCAGTCCTCCGGCCCAATCCCGCCGTTTGCGATGAGCATCCTGTCGCAAAAAGGCTCGCTCTACGCGACAAGGCCGACGCTGTTCACCTACATCGCCAAGCGGCAGGAACTGGAAGAGGCGGCCGCAGCGCTGTTCAGCGTCATTGCCGACGGGACGGTGGAGATCGTCGTCAACCAGCGCCACAGGCTGGCGGATGCGGCCCGCGCCCATGCCGATCTGGAGGCCCGGAAAACCACCGGCACGACCGTCCTTATCCCCTGATTTTCTTGAAGCTCTTTCAAGCGTGTAAATCTTTGCGTTCGGGGCGTGTCGCGCCTACCATGGTGCCGGGAACATAAAACACAGCTGGCAAACAGACTGGGGGCACCGTGAGTGCACTAAACGGCGGGCAAGCCGCGCCTCTGCTTGAGGTGCGTGGCCTCACAAAAATATTCGGCGCGCTGAAAGCGTGCGACCATGTCGACCTCACCGTCGGCAAGGGCGAGATCCATTCGCTGCTCGGCGAGAACGGCGCGGGAAAATCCACGCTGGTAAAAATGCTTTTCGGCTCGCTTGAGCCCAATGCCGGCGAGATCCGCTGGCAGGGCCAGCCGGTGCGCATCGCCAGCCCGAGTGCTGCGAGAAAGCTCGGCATCGGCATGGTTTTCCAGCATTTTTCGCTGTTCGACGCGCTGACGGCGGCCGAGAACATAGCGCTCTCGCTTGACGACAACACGCCGATCTCCACCATCGCGGCCAAGGCGCAGGCGCTGTCGCATGCCTATGGCCTGCCGCTCGATCCTTACTCGCTGGTCGGCGACCTTTCGGTCGGCGAACGCCAGCGCATCGAGATCATCCGCTGCCTCTTACAGACGCCGAGGCTGATCATCCTCGACGAGCCGACCTCGGTGCTGACGCCGCAGGAGGCCGACAAGCTGTTCGAGACGCTCGACCGGCTGCGCGCCGAAGGAAAGTCGATCCTCTACATCTCGCATCGCCTCGAAGAGGTGAAGCGCATGTGCGACGCCGCAACCGTCCTGCGTCACGGCAAGGTGGTAGGCCATTGCGACCCGCGCAAGGAGACGGCCTCGTCGCTGGCCCGCATGATGGTCGGCAACGAGGTGCAGGCCGTCGTGCGCCAGCCGGTGGCCGGCATGGACAAGGCCGCGGCACTTCTGGAGATCAGGAACCTGTCGCGAAGCCCGGCGACCCCGTTCTCGATCCCGTTGCGCGGCATCAGCCTCAACGTGCGCGCCGGCGAAGTGATCGGCATCGCGGGCGTTGCCGGTAACGGGCAGGGCGAGTTCTTCGAAGCGGTGTCGGGTGAAGCGATGCAGGCGGATGCCGGCACCATCCGTATCCGCGGCAAGGATGCCGGGCGTCTGTCGATCACCGGCCGCCGCCTCCAGGGCGCCGCCTTCGTGCCGGAGGAACGCCTCGGGCATGGCGCCGCGCCGCGCATGAAGCTCTCGGAGAATCTTCTGCTGTCTCGCTACGCGACCGACCATAAGGCTTTTGTAGCAGCCGGCGGCATGGTCAAGACATCAGCGGTCGACGCGGCCGCGCAGCGCATCATCGAGGTGATGGACGTGCGCAAGAGCGCCCGCGACCCCGAGGCCGCAGCACTTTCGGGCGGCAATCTGCAGAAGTTCATCATCGGCCGCGAACTCGACCGGCGGCCTTCGGTGATGGTCGTCAACCAGCCGACCTGGGGCGTCGACGCAGGTGCGGCGGCAAAGATCCGCCAGTCGCTGATCGAATTGGCGCGCTCCGGCTCGGCCGTACTGGTGATCAGCCAGGACCTCGACGAGTTGTTCGAGATTTCCGACGCCATCGCGGTCATGCACAATGGCGAATTGTCGAAGCCGCTGCCGATCGCCGAGGCGACGTTCGAGAAGATCGGCCTGCTGATGGGCGGCGCCGAACCCGGCCACGCCGCCGTTGGGATGGAGACGGCCTGATGCGCGTCGAACTCGTCAAAAGACCCCAGCAATCCGCGCTGTTTTCGGCGCTTTCGCCCTTCATCGCGCTGGTGCTGACACTGATCTTCGGCGCGATCCTGTTTTCGCTGCTCGGCAAGAACCCGTTCGACGCGCTTTACTTCTATTTCATCGACCCGCTGCGCGAAATGTGGTCGCTGGAAGCGCTGACGGTGAAGGCGGCGCCGCTGATCCTTATCGCCGTCGGCCTGTCGATCTGTTACCTCTCCAACAACTGGAACATCGGCGCCGAGGGCCAGTTCGTCATCGGCGGCATCTTCGGCTCGATCCTGCCGGTCATGGTGCCGGAGTTCCAGGGGCCGCTGCTTCTGCCGCTGATGCTGATCATGGGCATGATCGGCGGCGCGCTTTACGCGGCCATCCCGGCGCTGCTGAAGACGCGCTTCAACACCAACGAGATCCTGACCAGCCTCATGCTGGTCTACATCGCCCAGCTTTTCCTCGACTGGCTGGTGCGCGGCTGGTGGCGCGATCCCAAGGGCAACAATTTTCCGCGCTCCATCACCTTCAGCGACGACGCGGTTTTGCCGAAGCTGCTGCCCAACGGCGATTCGGCCAATCTCGGCATCGTCTTCGCGCTGGTCGCGGCGGTGCTTGCCTGGATACTGGTCACTCGCACGCTGAAGGGTTTTGAGATCCGCGTGCTTGGCGGCAGCCCGAGGGCAGGGCGCTTCGCGGGTTTCAGTTCATCGAAGATGGTGTTCTTCGCCTTCATGGTTTCCGGAGCGCTGGCGGGCTTGGCCGGCATATCGGAGGTCTCCGGGGCGATCGGCTATCTGCAGCCGACGATTTCGCCCGGCTACGGTTTTACGGCGATCATCGTCGCCTTCCTCGGCCGGCTGAACCCGCTTGGCATCATCGCTTCGGGTCTCATCCTCGGCCTCACCTATCTCGGCGGCGAGGCGGCGCAGATCTCGCTCGGGCTCTCCGACAAGGTCGTGCGTGTCTTCCAGGGTATGCTGCTGTTCTTCGTGCTCGGCTGCGACACGCTCATCCACTATCGCGTGCGTTTTGTGGGCTTCGCCGCGCCGAAGCCAGTCGAGACGCCGGCGCTCAAGGCGGCCGAGGGAGCGTGATCATGGGTATAGCTGAAAGCATCCTGCTCACCATAGCCACGGCCGCGACGCCGCTGCTGATCGCCGCACTCGGCGAACTGGTGGTCGAGCGCTCCGGCGTGCTCAACCTCGGCGTCGAAGGCATGATGGTGATGGGCGCGGCCTGCGGCTTCGTGGCTGCCGCGCTGACGGGTTCGCCCTGGATCGGCGTGTTCGGCGGCATAGTGGCCGGCGCGGTATTCTCGTTGCTGTTCGCCTTCCTGACACTTTCCATCGCCACCAACCAGGTGGCGACCGGCCTGTCGCTGACGCTGCTCGGCCTTGGCCTGTCCGGCATGATCGGCGAGAATTTTGTCGGTTCGGCAGGCGAGCGGCTGCCCAGTCTCTACATTCCTGTCCTCTCCGACATCCCGCTGATCGGGAAGCTGATATTCGGGCAGGATCCGATCTTCTACATGTCGATCGCGCTGACGGTGGGCGTCATCTGGTTCCTGTTCCGCACGCGGACCGGGCTGACGTTGCGCTCCATCGGCGACAATCACGGCTCGGCGCATGCGCTCGGCATCCCGGTCATCCGTTACCGCTATCTGGCGGTGATCTTCGGCGGCGCCTGCGCGGGGCTTGCCGGCGCGCATCTGTCGCTGGTCTATACGCCGCAGTGGGTGGAGAACATGACGGCCGGCCGCGGCTGGATCGCGCTGGCGCTGGTGGTGTTCGCCTCCTGGCGGCCGCTGCGGGTGCTGGCCGGCGCCTATCTGTTCGGCGCGGTGACGATCGGGCAGTTGCATGCGCAGGCGCTGGGTCTCGGCATACCTTCTCAACTGCTTTCTGCGCTGCCCTATCTGGCAACGGTCATCGTTCTCGTACTAATTTCGCGCAATCGACGGCTGACGATGATGAACACGCCGGCTTCGCTTGGCCGCGCCTTCGTGCCTGACAGATAGGGTAGGGAATTGTAGAAGAACGATAAGGGCAAAAGCCCGCTATTGCTCAAAACCACAGAGGATCGGACGGAAATGAAAAAGATCGTATTCGGACTGGCCGCGGCGCTGGCGTTCAGCGTCGCCATGCCGGCCATGGCGCAGGACAAGATCAAGGCCTGCTTCCTGTATGTAGGCTCCAAGACGGATGGCGGCTGGACGCAGGCGCACGAACAGGGCCGCCAGCTGGTCGAGAAGGAACTTGGCGACAAGGTCGAGACCGCCTTCCTCGAAAACGTGCCGGAAGGCCCCGACGCCGAGCGCGCCATCGAGCGTTTCGCCCGCTCCAAATGCGCCATCATCTTCACCACCTCATTCGGTTTCATGGATCAGACGGTGGCGGTCGCCGCAAAATTCCCGGACGTGAAGTTCGAGCACGCGACCGGCTACAAGACCGCGCCGAATCTCACCACCTACAATTCGCGCTTCTATGAAGGCCGCTACATCATCGGCCAGATCGCCGCGAAGATGTCGAAGACGGGCGTTGCAGGCTACATCGCCTCGTTCCCGATCCCGGAAGTCGTGCAGGGCATCAACTCGTTCATCCTCGGCGCGCAATCGGTCAATCCGGACTTCAAGCTCAAGGTCGTGTGGGTCAACTCCTGGTTCGACGCCGGCAAGGAAGCCGACGCCGCCAAGGCGCTGATCGACCAAGGCGTCGACATCATCACCCAGCACACCGATTCGACCGGCCCGATGCAGGTCGCGGAAGAGCGCGGCATCCATGCCTTCGGGCAGGCCTTCGACCAGATCCAGGCCGGCCCGAAGTCGCAGCTCACGGCGATCGAGGACACCTGGGGTCCGTATTACGTCAAGCGCATCAAGATGGTGCTTGACGGCACCTGGAAGGGTGGCGAGTCGAGCTGGGACGGGTTGAAGGACGGCATCCTGACAATGGCGCCCTACACCAACATGCCGGACGACGTGAAGAAGACGGCCGAGGAAACCCAGGCCAAGATCGAATCCGGCGAACTGAAGCCGTTCACCGGCCCGATCACCAAGCAGGACGGCACCGAGTGGCTGAAGGCCGGCGAAAGCGCCGACGATGGCACGCTTCTCGGCCTGAATTTCTACGTCAAGGGCGTCGACGACAAGCTGCCGCAGTAAGCCTGAAGCTGCGTTTTTCCAACGGGGGAAAGGGCGTCGGTTCGGCGCCCTTTTCTTTTGGGCCGGCTGCTGCCGGCTCCTGACAAAAGGCTGTCAGGAGCCCCCTGCTAAAAGGGAGACGCCAGACGAGGAGAACCGTCATGTCCGCAGCCGTCGAAGGCTCGTATCGCCGCCCGTCCACCGGACCCATCTCGGCACTGTTCGGGGAGGACGATCATGCTTGAGCACCTTCACGTCCGGGCTATCCGTCCGGCATACGGGACGGTCAAGGGGGCTGCGAAGCCGATCTATGTCATCGAGACGGATCTTGCTCTCTCGGAGAAAGATCCCGCCTTCGATCGCGATGCGCTGGGCGACTTGCTCTTCGCTGCAAAGGATTATCTTGCCGCCAACCCTGTCTATCACGGACTGAAGATCATCCCGTATCTCCAGAGGTAAGGGAGCCCGACCGCACCCGCATGACTCGCGCATCTAGGGGCAATGCAATTGGTGCGCGGGCGCCAGAGAGAAGGTGACGGAGCAAAGTTTCTCTGCTAGCTTTTCATCTGGTCCGACCAGTGGTGAACAAACTGGCGGGCGGAGGAGGAGACATGAATGTCGCTGCTTGAAGTGCGCGGCGTGGGCAAGAGCTTTGGGGCCATCCGCGCCCTATCCGATGTCAGTTTTTCAGTGGAGAGCGGCGAGGTCGTCGGCCTTATGGGCGACAACGGCGCCGGGAAATCCACCATGGTCAAGCTGATCGCCGGCAACTTCCCGCCCAGCGAAGGTGAGATCGTCGTCGGCGGCAAGGCCTGCCATTTCCACAAGCCGATCGAGGCGCGCGCCGAAGGCATCGAGGTCGTCTACCAGGACCTCGCGCTGGCCGACAATCTGACAGCCGCGCAGAATGTCTTTCTCGGCCGGGAGATGAAGAAGGGTTTTGGGCCGTTCCGCATCCTCGACAAGCAGTCGATGATCGGACGGGCCGGGCAACTGTTCGAGGAACTGAAATCCGAGACACGCCCGCGCGACCTCGTCAAAAAAATGTCGGGCGGGCAGCGCCAGGCCGTCGCCATCGCCCGCACGCGCCTTTCCAACGCAAAACTGGTGCTGATGGACGAGCCGACGGCGGCCATCTCGGTGCGGCAGGTGGCCGAGGTGCTGGAACTCATTCGACGGCAGAAGGCTCGCGGGGTTTCCGTCATGCTGATCAGCCACCGCATGCCGGACGTGTTCGCGGTGTGCGACCGCATCGTCGTGCTGCGCCGCGGCTCGAAGGTCGCCGACAAGCGCACAGCCGACACCTCGCCCGAGGAGATCACGGGCCTGATTACGGGAGCGATCCGTGCCGCCTAGCCAGAGCCAGACTCTCGAAGAAGGCCACGCCTCGATTGCCGACGTGGTCGGCATCAAGGAGCAGACTGCGCTCCAGAGCGTCATTTCCAGCCAGGCCTTCTGGGTGGCGGTGGCGCTGTTCGTCCTGGTGGTGTTCATGACCTGGCTGGAGCCGAGCTTCGGCACCGTCGACAACGTCACCAACATCACCCGCAATTTCGCACCGATAGCCATCATGGGTCTCGGCATGACGGTGGTGCTTATCACCGGCGGGATCGACCTTTCCGTGGGATCGGTGATGGGTCTGGTGGCGATCGTCGCAGGCCTTTTGCTGACGTGGCACTATCCGTGGTACGCGGCTTTCGGCGCCGGGCTGCTGGCGGGTCTTGCCTGCGGCGCCTTCAACGGCTTCTTCGTCGCCTATGTCGGCATGCCGTCCTTCGTGGTGACGCTCGGCATGCTATCGATCGCGCGTTCGCTGGCGGTCGTGCTCTCCGGCAACCAGATGCTCTACCAGTTCGGCCCGGACGCGCCGATCGTCAAGGCGATCGGCCAGGCGAAGTGGCCCGTGCACACGCCCGACGGATGGATGCCTCATTGGATTCCGTCGCTGTCATCGCACTTCTGGGTGATGGTGGTGATGGCGCTGGCGCTCGGCGCCGTCTTCATCTTCACCGCCTGGGCGCGCCACCTGTTCGCCATCGGCGGCAACGAGAACGCCGCGCGCATGACCGGCGTGCCGGTCGACCGGATCAAATTCCAGGCCTACGTGTTTTCGGCGTTCTGCGCCGCGGTCGCCTCGCTGCTGCTGCTTGGCTACAGCGGCTCTGCCATCAACGCCATGGGTACGGGTTACGAGCTGCGCGTCATCGCCGGCACCGTGATCGGCGGGGCCAACCTGATGGGCGGTTATGGCACCGCGTTCGGCGCGGTGATCGGAGCGGCGTTCCTGGAAGTCATCCGCAACGCGCTGCTGATGGCGGGCATCGATTCCAACTGGCAAGGCGCCTTCGTCGGCGCATTCATCATTCTTGCGGTGCTTCTCGGCATGCAGACCTCCGGGAGGTCGTTGCGAACCATGTTGGAGGGCATGTTTACCGGGAAGGGCCGATAGAATCCGGCGGCGGCAAGCCGCCGGGGATAGTGGACGTCAAAAACAAGTGGAGGAACTGGTGAAAAGATACATCTTGACGGCCGCCGTGGCGTTTTCCGCGCTGATGGCCGGCCAGAGCTACGCCCAGCAGAAATACACCTTCGCGCTGGTGCCCAAGAACATGAACAACCCCTTCTTCGACCAGGCGCTCGCCGGCTGCAAGAAGGCCGAGTCGGAGGCCAACGGCGCGTTCGAATGCCTGTATATCGGCCCCGGCGAGCATGGCGGCGGCGAGGAGCAGGTGCAGATCGTGCAGGATCTGGTCGCCAAGAAGGTCGACGGTATCGCCGTGTCGCCTTCCAACGCGGCGGCCATGGCGGTCGCCCTGCAGGCGGCCAAGGATGCCGGCATTCCGGTGCTGACCTGGGATTCCGATCTGCTGCCGGAGAACAAGGACCTGCGGGCCGCCTATGTGGGCACGCATAATTACGAGATCGGCGTCAACATCGCCAAGATCGTGCAGCAGATCAAGCCGAAGGGCGGGAAGATCTGCATCCAGTCCGGCGGTGCCGCGGCGGCCAACCACAACGAGCGCATGCAGGGTATCCGCGACACGCTGGCCGGCAAGGAATCGGCGGCATCGCCCGGCGATCCCCTGACGGGCCAGAACGGCTGGACCGAGGCCGAGGGCTGCCCGCTCTACACCAATGACGACTTCCCGCTCTCGGTGCAGCAATTCCAGGACTTCATGGCGAAAACACCCGACGTCGACGCCTTCACGCCGACCGGTGGCTTCCCGCAATTCGTGCCGGACGCCAACCGCGCGGCTGTCGAGCCCTTCAAGGACAAGATCGCCAAGAAAGAACTGGCGCTGGTCGTCGCCGATACGCTGCCGATCCAGATGGACCAGATGAAGGAAGGCCTGTCGCTCGGCCAGGTCGGCCAGCGGCCGTTCGAGATGGGCTACAAAACCATGTTCTTCCTGAAGGACATGAAGGACGGCAAACCCGCGCCGGCCGACCCGACCTATACCGGTCTCGACGTCTGCACGCCTGATACCGCCGACACCTGCATCGCGAAATAGGACATCGCCAAGCAGCTCACCACGATTTCGGGGCGCGGGCGAGGGACATCCCTTCGTCCGCGCTTCCGTGAAAAGTTCCGCCGGAGCTGGCACGGCGGGGTATCGATCGGTCAGCACCTTTGGAGGAGTTTCAGGTGAAGAAGTATGTAATGACGGTCGCGGTCGCGTTTTCGGCGCTGATGGCAGGACAAGCCTATGCGCAGGACAAGCTGATATACGCGCTGGTGCCGAAGTCCATGAACAATCCCTTCTATGACCAGGCGCTGGCCGGGTGCAAGAAGGCGGAAGCCGAGTCGAACGGCGCCTTCGAGTGCCTGTATATCGGCCCCGGCGAACATGGCGGCGGCGAGGAGCAGGTGCAGATCGTCCAGGATCTGGTCGCCAAGAAGGTCGCCGGCATAGCCGTGTCGCCGTCCAACGCCGCCGCGATCGTGCCGGCGCTGGAAGCCGCCAAGGAAGCGGGTATTCCGGTGCTGACTTTCGATTCAGACGTGCTGCCGGAAAACAAGGGCCTGCGCGTCGCCTATATTGGCACCCACAATTACGAGATCGGCACCAACATCGCCAAGATCTTGCAGACGGTGAAGCCTAAGGGCGGCGTCATCTGCATCCAGTCGGGCGGCGCAGCGGCCGCCAACCTCAATGAGCGCATGCAGGGCATCCGCGACGGGCTAGCGGGCAAGGAATCCGCGCAGTCGCCCGGCGATCCGCTGACCGGCCAAAACGGCTGGACCGAGGCGGAAGGCTGCCCGCTCTACACCAATGACGATTTCCCGCTGGCTGCCCAGCAGTTCCAGGACCTGCTGACCAAGATGCCGAACCTCGACGCCTTCGCCGCGACCGGCGGCTTCGCCCAGTTCGTGCCGGACGCCAATCGCGCCGCCACGACCCCCTTCAAGGACAAGATCGCCAAGCATGAGCTGGCGGTGGTCTATGCCGACACCCTGCCGACCCAGATCGACCAGATGAAGGAGGGTCTTTCCAACGGCCAGGTCGGCCAGCGCCCGTTCGAAATGGGCTACCAGGTGATGAAGGCTTTTGCCGATCTGAAGGATGGCAAGCCGGCTCCGGCCGACCCGACCTATACCGGCCTCGACGTGTGCACGCCGGACACGGCCGACACCTGCATCGCCAAGTAAGTGAGTTCCGCAGAAATTGGCCGGGCGAGGGCAACCTCGCCCGGCTTTTTCTTGGGCAATGTCAATGGCGTCTGATGTTTGACGCCGCTTCTGTCGGACGTCGCCGGCACTGTCACACTGATACGCGATGCCGGCGGAGAACGAATATAGGAAAGTTTTCCTTGAAATTCTCGGCTGCCTTGCTATTATGCGCTCTGAACGGAGGCTGGAATGGACCGCGCCGAATACGGGTATGCGCAGGAGACGCTGAGGGGCATCGTTGCGATGCTGCTTGGGTTGGCTATACTGGCCGAGCGCCTGTGCGTTGTGCCGTTCCCGGTTCGCGCCTTCGTGTTGTCGCTGCTGCGGCCGGCCGAGGTTGCCGCGCGGGTGTTTGCCATCGAACATGCCGGTGGCGCACGTGTCGTGCCAATGGCCGCGGTCGGCGGGGCGGATGACGATGGCTGCGCCGAGGCTTTGCGGCTTGCCCGCTGCTTCCGCGCGCTGGCGTCCGTCTTCAGCGGCCTGCGGCATTTTGCCGGGCGGGCGCTGTTTCGCAGCGTGCCGACCGGGCGCTTTACGCAACGCGTACCGGCAATGGTGTGGCGGGACCGTTTTATAAAGGCGCGGCGCGCAATCGCTTTCGGCGGAGTGGAGCACATCGATACGTCATGATCGCCGGACGGGCGACGCTGCCCGGCTTTCGGGTTAGGCTCCAAGTTGTTGAGAATTCGAACGCCATTCGCCAGGTGCGCTTGGCGATGCTAGTGTTCGTGTAAATAGCAACAGCTTACCCGGGCACTGGCTCCCATTGCCGGGTCTGCGCTGACCGCAGCACCGCATCGACAACCGCATCCGTCTTCAGCGCCGTCTCGAAGTCCGGCACCAGCGTCTTGCCCGATTCCAAACCCTTCAGGAAATCTGCGACCTGATGGATGAAAGTGTGTTCGTAGCCGATCTGCAGCCCCGGCACCCACCAGGCTTTCATATAGGGATGGTCCCCGTCGGTGACGTGGATCGACCGCCAGCCGCGCAACGCCCCCTTGCCGCCGTGGTCGAACAGTTGCAGCCGGTGGAGGTCGTGCAGGTCCCAGGCGATGGAGCCGCGCTCGCCATTGATCTCCAGCGTGAACAGGGCCTTGTGGCCGCGCGCGTAGCGGGTCGCCTCGAACGTCGCCAATGAACCGTTTTCGAAGCGCGCCAGGAAGGCGCTGGCATCGTCGATGGTGACCGGCTGTGGTTTGCCGGTGGCGACATGGGCGCGCTCGCGGATGAAGGTCTCGGTCATGCCGCTTACCTCTCTGATCGATCCGTTCAGCCACTGCGCGGCATCGATGCAATGCGCCAGCAAGTCGCCGGTCACGCCGCTACCGGCGACGGATTTGTCCAGCCGCCACGTCCCGGCGCCGCCTTGCGGCACGTCTTGCGAGATGGTCCAGTCCTGCAGGAATTTCGAGCGATAGTGGAAGACGCGGCCGAGAAAACCCTCGTCGATCAGTTGCTTGGCAAGGGCAATCGCCGGCACGCGGCGATAGTTATACCAGACCATGTTGGCGACGCCGGCCTTTTTCACGGCGTCGGCCATCCGGTGTGACTCTTCGAAAGTGCGGCCGAGTGGCTTTTCGCAGGCCACTATCTTGCCGGTCTGTGCGGCGGCTATGGCGATCTCGGCATGGGTGTCATTGGGAGTGGCAATGTCGATCAGGTCGATGTCGTCGCGCGCCACCAATTTTCGCCAGTCCGACTCGTGCGATGCAAAACCCCATTGTTCGGCGAAGCGTCGTGTTTTGCCGGCGTTGCGGGAACAGACGGCGGTCAGTTCGACGGCAATGGCGCTGTCGAAGAATTTTGAAACCTGTCCGTAGGCGTTGGCGTGCGTTCGCCCCATGAAGCCGGTGCCAACCAGCCCGACGCGCAATCTGCGTTTTTCTGCCATGAATCCCTCCTCCCACGCGGCGCAACCTAGCATGCGCAATTCGATGCGGAAGGCCCCACGCGCAACGATCATCCGGCTTCCCCGTTGCCGGCATGTGCTGACGGTCGGCTGTCATGAGCGGTCTGCTAGCCTGAAGCCATCGGTCCAGAACTGGGAGAGTAAGATGCTGAAATTCTACTATGCGCCCTGGTCTCGCGCCTCCGGCGTGCTGTGGCTGCTGGAGGAACTGGGGGTTTCCTACGAAACCCATCACGTCGACATCCGCGCCGAGGGCGGCGTGCCGGAGGAATACCGGAAGATCCAGCCGAACAAGAAGGTGCCGGCGATCGAGCATGACGGCACGGTGATCACCGAGCGTGCCGCCATAACCACCTATCTGGCCGATGCTTTTCCGGAAGCAGGCCTTGCACCGCCAATCGGCGATCCGTTGCGGGCGCCGTATCTCACCACATGCGTCTATTGCGATTCCGTGATCGATCCCTGCGTGGCGGCGCGCGCCCACGGGCTGACCTACCAAAGCAACGACTATTCCTTCGGTCTGTTCGACGACATGGTTGCTTATGTCGAGCGCCGCCTGACCGAGAACGATTTCGCCGCCGGCGACCGCTTCACCGCCGCCGACACGCAGCTTGCCTCCGCCATAGGCTACACGATGAACGTTCTGAAAGTGCTTCCGGCGCGGCCGGCCTTCGGCGCCTATCTCGAGCGGATCGCTGGGCGGCCCACCTACCGGCGCTACCAGGCAAAGGACCAGGAAGCGGCGATGCGCATCCCGCATTTCCAGAAAATGTTTCCGGACGGCCCGCCGCGGCTGTGATCAAACCGCCTGGCCGTAAAGATCGTAGGCGTCCGCCCGGTCGATCTTGACCGTCACGATATCGCCGGCGCGCAGCGGGAGCCGCGACGAGACATGCACCGACCCGTCGATCTCCGGCGCGTCGTATTTGGTGCGGCCCTTGCCGGCGGTGCCGTTGGCCTCGTCGATGATGACCGGCAGGCGCTTGCCGACCTTCTTCTGCAACTGGGTCGCGGAGACTTTCTGCTGGCGCTGCATGAAGCGGTGCCAGCGGCTATCCTTGATCTCCTGCGGCACTTCGGCGAGACCGAGATCGTTGGAGCGGGCTCCGTTGACCGGCTCGTATTTGAAGCATCCGGCGCGGTCGATCTTGGCTTCGTCCAGCCAGTCGAGCAGCATCTCGAAATCCTCCTCCGTCTCGCCGGGGAAGCCGACGATGAAGGTGGAACGGACCGCGAGGTCCGGGCAAACCTCGCGCCAGCCGCGGATGCGCTCGAGCGTCTTCTCGCCATGGGCGGGGCGGCGCATGTTCTTCAGCACCGCCGG
Source organism: Mesorhizobium yinganensis (assembly GCF_040081985.1). Classification (NCBI taxonomy): domain Bacteria; kingdom Pseudomonadati; phylum Pseudomonadota; class Alphaproteobacteria; order Hyphomicrobiales; family Phyllobacteriaceae; genus Mesorhizobium; species Mesorhizobium yinganensis. Next base: position 89,826 of record NZ_JBEBMH010000015.1, read on the forward strand.
CGAGGCATGCTGGAAGGGAATGTCGAGATAGGGAAGGATCTTTCCGTCGGCCATCAGCGGGATGACGTCGGCGACGTGCGGGTAGGGGTAGACATAGTGGAGCCGCACCCACATGCCGAGCTCGCCGAGTTCCTTGGCGAGGTCGTGGAACTTTGCCCGCACCTCGCGGTCCTGGAAGCGGCTGGCCTCGTATTTGATGTCGACGCCGTAGGCGCTGGTGTCCTGCGAGATCACCATGATTTCCTTGACGCCGGCTTTTGCCAGTTTCTCGGCCTCGCGCAGCACGTCCGCGGCGGGACGCGAGACCAGGTCGCCGCGCAGAGCGGGAATGATGCAGAAGGTGCAGCGGTTGTTGCAGCCCTCTGAAATCTTCAGATAGGCATAGTGGCGCGGCGTCAGTTTTATGCCCTGCGGCGGCAGCAGGTCGACCAGCGGGTCGTGCTGCGGCGGAGCGGCCTCGTGGACGGCGGCCATGACGCTTTCATAGGCCTGCGGGCCGGTGATCGCCAGCACGTTCGGATGCTTCTCGCGGATCAGTTCCGGCGTAGCTCCCATGCAGCCCGTGACGATGACCTTGCCGTTTTCTTTCATCGCCGTGCCGATGGCGCTGAGCGATTCATCGCGGGCAGAATCCAGGAAGCCGCAGGTGTTGACGACGACGAGGTCGGCGCCGTCATGCTTGCGCGCGATCTCGTAACCTTCGGCGCGCAGGCGCGTCAGGATGCGCTCGGAATCGACCAGGGCTTTGGGGCAGCCGAGGCTGACGAAACTGACGCGGGGTGCGGTGGCGGACATTGTTCTTAGCCTTCAACGGCGAAAGCCGGAACCAAGGATGGCCCGGCTTGCCTGAATTGTTGCTGTTGCTGTCAAGCGTCGATGCGCTCGATTTTGGCGGCGCAATAACACAGTTCCGCCGGCAGGAAAACCGCGGCGGTGTCGCTGTTGTCAGTGACCGATAGCGCCGGGAGGACCGAACCAGGCGCCGAGCGCGGAAAGCTGATCCGGCCATTGGCCGTAGGCGCCCTTCAGCGTCATTTCGATGGCCACATAGAGAATGACCAGCAGGCCGAGATAGGCGATCCAGCGGAAGCGATGGAGCAGACGCGCGATGAAGGAGGCGGCAAAGCCCATCAGCGCGATGGAGAGCGCCAGCCCGATGATCAGCACGGTCGGATGGTCCATGGCCGCGCCGGCGACGGCCAGCACATTGTCCAGCGACATCGACACGTCGGCAATCACGATCTGCCACGCGGCCTGGGCAAATGTCTTGCGCTTGCCGCTGCCGCCGATCTTGCCGTCCTTGTCGTGGTCCGTGTCGGACAGCGCCTCGGTCGCCGCGTGCTCTTCCTCGTCGGTCGTCCGCAACTCGCGCCACATCTTCCAGCAGACATAGAGCAGCAGGATGCCGCCGCCGATCAGCAGGATCGGCCCGATCTGCAGGAGTTGTTGCGTGACCAGGGCGAAGAAGATGCGCAGCACGGTGGCGGCGCCGATGCCGACGAGGATCGCCTTCTTGCGCTGGTCGGCGGGCAGACCGGCCGCTGCGAGACCGATGACGATGGCATTGTCGCCCGCAAGCACGAGGTCGATGGCGATGACCTGCAACAATGCGGAAAAGCCTGCCGCCGTAAAAATTTCCATCGGATGGAGAACCCTTGTGAAACGCCTGGTCGCGGTGTCCGCCTATCGGCCACGCGCTATGGCGTCAAGACAAGAGAAGCGTCCCGTCATCGAAAACGGCGCACGGCAATTGGCCGCGCGCTATTGCCGACAACCTGTCATCAGCGGCTCTTGCCCCGGGCTTGCTCAGCACGCGAGCCGGTTGCCATCTTACTGGCTTGGACCGGTTTCAGCCTAAGGTTCCAGACTGGGATGCAGTGCCGAAACGGCAGTCCCCAAGTCTATCCCTTGTCTTTCGCCGCACGCTTGCGGCGGGGCGCAGGCTGCACCGGTGGTGCTTCCTCTTCCAGTTCGCCCTTGCGTCCCAGACCCATCGTCTTGGCCAGCGCCGAACGGGTCGCGGCATAGTTGGGCGCGACCATGGGATAGTCGGAGGGCAGGTTCCACTTCGCGCGGTATTGTTCCGGCGACATGCCATATTGTGTGCTGAGGTGGCGTTTCAGAGATTTGAACTTGCGGCCATCCTCAAGCGAAATGATGTACTCTGGTGTGATCGACTTCTTCACCGGCACCGCAGGCACGAGCGGCACAGGTTCCGGCTCCGGCTTGCCGACCAGTTTCCCCAGCGACGCATGGACGCTGGCGACGAGCTCGGCAAGATTGGCCATCGGCACGCTGTTCTTCGATACATAGGCCGAGACGATCGACGCCGTCAGTTCCAGCCTAGAGGTGTGTTCGTCTTCCACGTTCGCTCTCTCCAAAGTAACCTGAATGTGTTTGTCTTAAAATGCAGGCGAATCAAGACTAAACTTTAATCGCGCGTTAGCACGCTTCGGTGTTCGAATCGATAAGCGCCGCCAATGAACGAGGATCGGCCTCCGGAGTTCCCAAAAGATCGATGAAAAAGAAGAATACCAATCTCATACATTCTCCTCTTTTTGATCGAACCAAATGGCAGGTGCACCTCGGCGGTTCCAGTACGTCTTGTTTCCGGAGCTTTCTGGTCTGGTTGCGCTTGGAATTATTTCGATTCCGCCAAACGCTGGATCGCCGCTTTTGGATCACTGAAATGTGGAAAATTAGCAGTGACTAAATGTCGCGTCGAAACCCGCGAAAACGTTGCCGTATTGCCCGGCCTGATGACCCGGATGCGCCTTCCCAGAGCAACCGGGGCGAATGCCGACGACGAAGATTCCACTGCTGAACGTCGGCTTCGACGGCTATTGGCAGCTTTGCGGTGAAATATAAGAATTCAGGCAATACTTGTATATGAGAACGATATCTACCTCTGATTGTATTGATGTTGCTGAATGGGTCGGTGTTATTTGCCGCCATCCCCGAAGGCGGTCCTGGTGGCGGCCTGCAAGGCGATTACCGGCAACGGCCGCCTCGGTGCTCGAGGCTGCGGGTATACCGGGTTGGGTGAATCCGGAGGTTGGCGTAGGCGGCGACTGGCACGGCTTTTGCTTCGTATAAGCTAGTCACTTCCTCCCGTGGCACCCGATGTACCAGATCGGGAAATTAAAGACCGCCGGACCAAGGGCGGGTTGGGTTTTGGTCCGGCGGTTACTTTTCCCAGAAGTGTTTCGCCTGTAGCCCCTGGACCGCTATAGACTTCGCGCCTTACCTCTTGGGGGCTGGCGAGCGCGAACGCTTCATGGCTGGCGCTCTCTTCGCTGAGTATTTCAGGTTTTATCATTGGGTGAAAAAGAGAAAAAGCCCAATGAAATCACCAATATTGGCGGAGGGAGTGGGATTCGAACCCACGGTGAACTCGCGCCCACGCCGGTTTTCAAGACCGGTGCCTTAAACCGCTCGGCCATCCCTCCATCGTGATTTTTCAATCACTTAGGAAACTTGCTGAACCGCCCTGCCCTGATGTTGGCACCGAATTGGCACCGAGGGCGTTCCCGACCGGTTCGCGCTTCATTCCTGTAGTGCGGCAGTCAGGGCCGCGTCAACTACGGCGGCTGCACCTTCCTGCTGTCCAGGCAGGAGATGCGCATAAATGTTCAGTGTCACCGACGGGTTCGCGTGCCCTGCCCTCGCCGATACGACATGCACCGGCACGCCGCTGCGCAGCAGATGGGTTATGTGGGTGTGCCGCAGTCCGTGGAACGTGACGTGCGCGACGCCGGCCGCAGCAGCTTCTCGGGCGAACTCTTTTGAGAACGGTCGCGGGCTACGCATCTGCCCGTCCCATGTCGGAAAGGCCAGATCGTGATCGCTCTTACCGAGACCGAGCTTCAGGCGTGTTTCCGCTTCCTCTTTGCGATGCCGACGTAGTTCCACAACGAGACGCACGGGCAATGCGATCGTGCGGCGGCTACGGTCTGTCTTCGGCTCCTTCAGCGATATGCCGGCCTTGGTCTGTTCCACGACTTGCGCAACCTGAAGCGAGGCCCGGTCAAGGTCTATGTCTTTCCAGCGGAGCGCCAAGACCTCGCCCCGGCGCATGCCCGTCGACGCGGCCAACATGACCGGCATGTAGAGCGACCGCCCTTTCAGGTACTTCAAAAGACCTACCAACTCGGCGTCGTCCAAAACTTGGATTTCCTCGCGCCGAACCTTCGGTGTGGTCTGAACCGCCTGCATGGGCGATTGCCGTACCTTCCGGGCCTTCACGGCCGACGACAGGATTTGAGATAGCAGCCGGTGGATGTGTTGGACGGTTTGCGGCGCCAGTCCGCCTTTGCCGTCGCGGCGTCCATTTATTCGCAAGTGAGCATAGAACTCGTCGATACGCGCACCGTCGAGTTTCTGGAGGGCAACCCTGCCAATCTGCGGGACTATATGTTGGTCGACGATCTCGCCATACCTTTCGAGCGTCTTGGCCGCCGCTTTCGACGGCGCAATCGCCTTCAGCCAATGCCGAGCATACTCTTCAACCGATGTCGCCGTCTTCTCGACGAATGTCCCTTCATCGATCTGATTTAGCCGCTTGTTCAACTCGGCTTCAGCCTCCTTTTTCGTGCCGCGCACGGTCACGTATTGAGTGAGACGCTTGCCCGTGGCGGGATCGGTGCCAAGGTCGAATTTCAGGCGCCATGAGCCCTTGCCGCGCCGAGTGATATTACCGCGCATCGTCATCTCCTATGAAGCCGGATCGAATCTCTTTTCCATCCTTGTCGACCCACTTCGCTTTGCCGGCGTAGACCAATTCAGACGCGACGCCGGACTTCAGTTGATCAATCAGGAAAACGACATCGTCACCTTTGACGCCGGGCAGGCGGACAAAATCGCGCACCAGGCTTCTCATCACCGCGAGTGTCGCCAGCATCAGATAGTCGGGATGGCCGCGCCAATTTCGATCGGCTGTATCATCATCAGCGTGGGCGGCGGCCGAAGACCCGGCCTTGTGGAATTCTTCTGCTAAGAGGATTGCCCAGATGTGAATTTCTTGGCTGCTGAAGAGGTCATCATCGACAAACGAGCGCTCTAAACGGCGCACAATCTCGGAGTTCATGGAATGCCCGAGTCTCTTCGCGGCCGCTTCAAGTGAAGCGCGAAGCGGCTCCTTCATCCGTAGCTTGACGTCAACTGTTGCGGAGTCGGGTCGTCCACTCATGTTTGTATGCCCGTTGATGTTGTTTCATCCCGCTCTGTGTAACACGCGGTGCATAGCCCCGCAAGTGGGGTTGACCCCACATGTGGGGCTATAATATTACTGCTTCACATAGCCCCACATCCGGGGTCATACAGGAGCAGAAAATGGCAGATACAAATCGATTGACTGTCACGGTTGAGGAAGCTGCCGAACTTCTCGGCATTGGCCGCAACGCTGGGTACGAAGGCGTCCGCCGGGGCGAAATCCCTTCAATAAGAATTGGAAAACGGCTTTTGGTTCCGCGCGCGGCGCTGGATCGGATGCTTAACGGCGAGGCCGCATAACATGGCGGTCGAGATCACCATTGACCGCGCCGCCGACAACCCCGGCGTTTATCTAGTCGCGGTGGCCCACGACATTTCCGCCACCTTCATCCCCAAGCACCGGGATTATTGGTCGGCGCTTTCAGAGGGGCTTCGGCTCCAGCGCGAGTTCCGACCGGCGATCCTGCATGACCGAGTTGTTCAGGGAGGCGCCCATCATGCTTCTCCCTAATGGAAAACCCGCTGCGGTTCAGGCAGCGGGCTTCCAGAATATCGACAGGCTTTGCGGCAAGTTCGATGTTCTGGAGGATAGCCTCCCACCCCTCGTTTTTCAAGCTTTCCGTGTCCAGCGGCATCAGCCCGGCATCAGCCTGTCGGCGGCGCTGGCCGTGGCCGAACTCCATTGGAGGTCGGCATGAGCGAGCATTTTCAACCGGGTTTGAAAAAAGGTCGCGGCATGTCGAGCACCTCGCTCGACCTGATCGCCGCCATGCGCGCCATCGCCGAGGCGGTCCAGCCGATCACGGGACGCGGCATCGGCTACAAGCTCTTCACCTCCGGCATGATCCCGTCGATGTCGACCAACGAGATGCAGAAGGTCTATCGCCTTCTGCGGATCGCCCGCGAACAGGGCAACATTCCGTGGGAATGGATTGTTGACGAGACCCGCGAACTGGAGCGGGTTTCGACATGGGATGACCCGGCGCAGTACGCTCGAGCGGTAGCCCGGTCGTATCGCCGGGATTTCTGGAATCAGCAGCCCTACCGCGTCGAAGTCTGGTCCGAAAAAGGAACGGTGCGCGGCGTCCTGAAGCCGGTGCTAAATCACTATGCGGTTGGATTCCGCGTCATGCACGGCTTCGCCTCCGCGACCACGGTCAACGACATTGCCAAGGATGACGATGGCCGTGACTTGGTCGTGCTCTACTGCGGCGACTTCGATCCGAGCGGCCTCTACATGTCGGAGAAAGACCTGCCCCGCAGGCTCGACGAATATGGCGGCAGCCACGTCAAGTTGCAGCGCATCGCTTTGAGGCCAGAACAGACGGAAGGTCTCCCGTCCTTCCCTGCCTCCGACAAGCGCTCGGACAAGCGCCACGGCTGGTTCGTCGAGAACCACGGGACGCGGTGCTGGGAACTCGACGCCATGGACCCGCGCGACCTGCGCGAGTGCATCGAGCGGGAAATCGACTACCTCATCGAGCCGGAAGCATGGGCACGCTGCGAGACCGTCAACGCGGCAGAACTGGAATCCCTGCAGACCATCCTGTCGGGCTGGAGGGCGCAATGAACGCCATCCCAGTCACCACGCCTGTCCAGGTCGCCATTGCCGTCCGGCATGTGCGGCTGGCAAGGAATGCGCTCCACGCCGCCGTCCTGCACCTCGACGATGCGGGCTACGACTGCGCCACGCTCAACAGCCTGTATTCCGGCGCCAGCGGTCTCATTGCCACATGGGCTGGCCGGCCGCCGCCGCCCGACAACATCCCCGAGAACATCGCGCGATCGGCTGCCGAATGGCGTCGCGCGCATCGCAGGACTTACTGACATGGGCGCCGAGGACAGCAACGCCATTGCCGCGCGCATGATTGCCGACGCCGATCGGGACGAAGAGATTTATCGAAACATCGACTATGACAGGCCGGAAGCTTCGTCCGGCTTCAGATTTGTCCATGCGGCGTCCCTGGCCGGCAAGCCGGTTCCTCCACGCGAATGGGTCGTGGAGGGCCTGGTACCGCGATACAACGTCACGCTGCTCGGCGGCGACGGCGGAACGGGCAAGTCGCTCCTCGCCCTTCAATTGGCCTTCGCCGCCAACACCGATGGCTATTGGGCCGGGCGTGAAGTCCGTCCCTCCCGCGTGATCTACTGGAGCGCGGAAGACGACCTGGACGAGCTCCACCGCAGGCTGGCCAACATTTCGGAGGCGACCAGCGTTTCGCTCGCGGATGTCAGGAATCTACATCTCCTGCCGCGCGCTGGCGAGAATTCCGTACTTGCCAATCTCAACCCGAAGAACGGCGCCATCGTCCCCACGGACCTCTACGAGAAGCTGGTGCGGTCGGTCATACCCACGATGGCCGATATCATCATCCTGGACTCGCTCGCCGACGTGTACGGCGCCGACGAGAACATTCGAACACAGGTCCGGCAGTTCGTCGGTTTGCTGCGGCGCCTGTGCACCGAACAGGAAGTAACCGTCGTCGTTCTGGCGCATCCGAGCCTGTCCGGCATCTCCACCGGCACAGGCCTGTCAGGCTCCACCGCATGGAGCAATTCAGTTCGCTCCCGGCTGTTTCTCGAGCGGGTGAAGGCTGATGACGGTGACGAACCTGACCCCGACCTGCGCGTGCTGCGTGTCGTCAAGAGCAACTATGCCCAGCTCGGTGACGAAATCCGGCTGCGCTGGCAGGCAGGTACATTCGTCCCGGCAACGAGGCAGGACAGCATGTCCGCCATGGCGGTCCAATCGAAGGCCGAACGCATATTTCTTGATCTGGTGGACACCTATGCCGCGCAGGGGCGCTACGTCAGCGCGTCGCCATCTGCCAACTATGCACCGACGGTTTTTGAGAAAGACCCCAAGGCTGAAGGCATCCGCAAACGCGGCTTCGTAGACGCCATGAACAGGCTTTTCGAAGCCGGCAAGATCACAATCGAAGAGACCGGGCCAGCTTCTCGCCGGCTGAAACGGGTCGCCGTCGTGAGGGACAAATGAGCCTTCAGACGCCCTTCAGACGCCCTTCAAACGGGGGTTCGAACGCCTTTATGACGCCCTTCAAACGGGCTTCAGACGCCTTCAGACGCCCTACACACACATCCCCCCATACCCCTATAGCGCGTTGCGCCCTCTCTGAGGGCCGGGCGCACGCGAAATTACAGGGATGCCAACGGAACTTTTTGCCGAAACCTGCGGCGTCTAGATTTGCGCCACCGGCCGGTATCACCCTTGGCCGTGGGACAATTTCTGATCCTCGCCCCCCGGCATCAGGTGCCGCATGAGCGATGCCGAGAACCCCAGTACTGTTCGCTGGCGCCGATGGCGAGATCGTCAAGACCGGGGCGAAAGCATCGTGCCGTTGCCAGTCGACCACCAGTTCGTCGAGATGATGCTGGCCGCCGGCAAGATCGATGACCGGGGCAGCCGCAGTAAGCGGAAACTCGCCGAGGCGATAAAGCGCGCCGCGATGGAAGGCTGCGCCAACGCGTTGGGCACAAATCGCAAATAGGTGGGTACGGTTCTTCCAACGAAACGGAGAACCGAGATGCTGGCCCGGACGCCAAAATCCATTGAACCGCAGAGCTACGCTGATCTGCTGAAAATCCCGCCGAGGCCGGCGGCCCTGACTGAGGCCGAGCAGACGCTGGACAAGGCCACGACCGAACTCAAGTCGGCGCAGGCGATCCAGGCAGCCGCGCTGGATCAATTTCGCCATATGCAACCCGGCACCATCCCCAGCATCACCGCTCGCGAGGTTGACGAGGCAGGTGTGAAGTTGCGGGAGGCATATGAGGCGCAGCAGCTTGCGCAGATCAGGCGCGATGGTGCGAAAGCCGACTATGAAGCGTCGCTTCATTTGCAGGTCGATCAAGGCTGCGCCGGGCTTCGTGACGAAATTCTCGACATAGCCGACCGCCTGGAGGAAGTCCTGAGCCGAGGTGTGGCACTCCATGCCGCCGCAGCCGCAGCGCGTGTCAGCCTGCGCAACCGCCTGCCGCTCAACTGCCGCGACATGGGCGGCATCGTCTCACAAATCCGTCGCAACTGCCGCTGAGGTAACCAATCATGAGAAGCAGGAACGCAATCAGAGCCGAGCACTACGAGTTCAACAAAACATATCCGAACGGGACCTATGTCTGGCTCTACGGCACCTTGCGACAGGTGTGCGTCGAGACGACCCGAGGCGTTCGGCGAACGATTCTTCGCAAGGTCAGTCCGCAACCGCAAGAGAGCGGGGCGAAGTCGCACTATCCGCCTGAGCGCGCTGTCAATTACTTCACGCGCGAAATGACACCGGGACGCTGAGGCACGACGATGGCCGATCGCGTAGCAATGGAACAAGAGGCACGCCAGCGCGTGCTCGCCTACGACATACGGGCCAGGCTCGATCGCGGCGAGCGCGTGACGCTCGACGAGTTCGCGGCCATGGCCAGAGTCGAAGATCATGATCTTGGGCGCAAACTGTTTGAAGACATCAGAGAGCTTTCTGACAGGCGAGCGCTGATGAGTGTCGCCGGCGCCATCACTGGCTACATCAGCGCCTATCGAATTTCACAGTACGAGAGGCGCATCGAATTAGAGGACCGCATAGCCACGCTTGAAGCCAGGCTCGCCGAGCGCGACGCTCAGCCGCGCATCATTGCTGGCCGCCCGCGCCTCATAGCAGGAGGCAAGGGCAGATGACCGGCCTCGACAGGCTCAGCACCACGGATGGCAAGTATGCGTTGCTTACGGCTGCGCTTGGCCTGGAAGCTGCGCTGGGCCGTCGACTGGTCAACGATGAGATTGACGCCTTGATCGTCATGATGGCGAAGGCTCTCGAACCCAAGCCGGCGGTTCACTGAGATGACGACGTACGCTCGGCGATCGTCAGAGATCAGCCACTCACCACCGTGCTCGCCTGGCGGGTGGCTGGTCGACCCTACCGGGGGGCTAGGTCCGAAATCTAGCATCGACCTACCCATAGACCGGTCCGGCCAAACGTTTTCAGTTCCGATGCCCCGGTTCAACCCGCGCGCGAGGAGTGAGTGAAATGGGTGCCCGAGGCCCTCAATCTGCCGCATCACTGACCGTCGTCGCCAGCAATTCGGCGGAAAAGCCTCGTCCATCCGCGTCGAAGGCGACGCCATCCGCTCCGAAGCATCTGGCACCTGCAACGCGGGAATGGTTCGAAAGCATCGTGGCCGAGTTCTCGCTGGAGTCCTGGCATCTGCGAGTGCTCATCGCCGCTGCCGAAGCATGGGACCGGAAGGAAGAGGCCCGAAAGGCCGTTGCCAAATTCGGTTTGACGTTCGTCGACGAGAAGGGCGGCGTGAAGGTTCGTCCGGAGGTTTCCATCGAAAGGGATGCGCGCATCGCCTTCATGCGGGCCATTCGTGAACTGGACCTGGACGGCGAAGGCCCTGGCGGTGAGCCGACGCGTCCGCCTGCCATCGGCAGCAACAGGAGATAACTATGCCTGTGAAACGCAAGAAGGCAATACGCCGAGAGAGCGGGCTGCCCGAGGAAGTGGAGGGCCATTTCCTCGGCGACCCGGAACACCAGTTCGTTTTTTGGTGGAGCGACGCCGAGGTGCGCCAGATGTGGGAGCGCTGGCGCGATGAGTTGCTGGCGCAGTGGGTGCTGGACCACCCCGGCACGCGGCCGCGCGGCTGGTGGATGTTCGACGCGCCGGAGAACCGAATTCGCACCGGCGGCAAAGGAACCCCGAAGTTCGAGGTGCTCAACTACGTCCCTGACTTCGAGTACGGCATGCCGACGAGCTACGTCGATCAGTGGGAGTTCGAATATTACAACGGCATTCACCGGCACGTGGATGGCCACTTGATCGATGAGAAGCGCAAGCCAGGCGACTTCGTTGCAGATGTCTACGATCCCGATGACCCGCCGACCTTCGAGAGTGAGGCGGAATATCTCGCTCGGCTGGGGCTTCTCTTTGATGGGGAGGCCGCCCGATGCCAGTGAAACGGCGAACCTCGAAACTTCGGCAGCGGATCACACCGGAAGCCGTCGAGGCATTCCGCGCCGGCGAATTCGCCGCGCTACATCTCGCGCTTGGCCTCCGACCTTGGGAAGCCTCGCCGCTGCCCGCCAGCATTACGCCGCTCGGGGTCGACCCGGCTCACCGGCATTCGTGGGGCGAAGAGACCTGGCGGCAGGCCGTGGCACTGCAAGCCCGATTGCAGGAGGCAGCATGAACGCCGCAAGGAAACTCGCCGACGACTGCTGTGAGATGCCGCCCGAGTCTGAGGCCTACGGCGTCGCCGCCGAAGCCGCGGCGCGTATGAGGTTGATGGATGACTTCCAGTTCGAGCGCAGCCAGGTTTTCCGCAACTCTGAGGATCAGGCAATCGCCAGTCGGCTTCGTGGAACGGGCTACGGCCTCGATAGCTACGAGGCGACCTACATGCGCCGCACCAATCAGCTTCAGGGCTACAAAGACTTGGGCATCGATCTCTTGTCGGGCATTCGCGATGGCGCGCTGTCCGGCTCGGAAAATCTCGGCGAAGCGATCATGCAGGGTGTCGCTGACGCGGCCACCAGCTATGCGACGAAGCTGTCTGACAAACTGATCGAGGACATCGTCACCGGCGGCATGAAGATGTTTGGGCTGGAAGACTTGGCCATGCCCGAAATGCAGAACGTTGGCACCGTGAACATGACTGCGGCCACTGTCATCGTGGGCGGCGCCGGGGTGAACAACCTGCTCGGCGGCGCTGGCGTTCCCGCTCCGAACAATCCGGCTGCCGGCGGCGATCCCTGGGCGAATATGCGACTGGGTGCTGCTCCTGTTGAACCTGTGGCGCGGGCGGCCCTTCCGGCCATAGGAACGACACAGGGCGGTATCCCTCTCGCCAATGTCACGGCCGGCACTCTGGTGGCGCAAGTCAATGCCGCCTATGCCGACCGCTTCCAGGGTTTCATCAACGAGCTTCAGGCATCCGGTTATCAGATCAATTCGCTCGGCGGATATAATCACCGCAACATCGCTGGGACAAACCGTCTTTCAAACCACGCCTACGGGAACGCCATCGACATCAACCCGCTGACAAATCCAGATACCGGGAGAGGTGGCCGTCTGATCACAGACATGCCTCCCGGCGTGAGTGAGATGGCAGCCCGCTACGGCATCGGCTGGGGCGGTGACTGGAATTCCAAAAAGGATGCCATGCACTTCGAGGTGCTTGGCAAAAAGATGGATGCGGCCGGCGTATCCGTCGACCACATGACCACGAATGCGATCGGCGCGGGCAACAGCCTGGGCACGCTCGGCAAGGGCTTTGATCAGGTCGGAAGCGCCCTCTCGCGGGCTGCTTCAGGCGGTGGAGGTGGCGGCGGTGGAGGTGGCCTGTTCGGTGGCATTTCCAACTGGATAGCCAACTTGTTCGGCGGGCCGAACACTTACGGCGATCCTGTCGGAGCCGGTGGCGATCCTTGGGGCGGGCTACGCTTTGCAGCTTCGCCGATGATGTCAACGCACAATCCTGGATATGCCAACGGCACCGAAAACGCCCCTCCCGGCTGGGCATGGATCGGCGAGCGCGGCCCGGAACTCATGCGTATGCGTGGCGGCGAGACCATCCGCAACAACGCAACGTCAAAGGCGATGGCGGCTGGAGGCGGCGTCACACTCAACCACCAGACCGTCATTGAAAACAGGGCTGGCGTCGAGGTCAGCGAGGAAACGACGCAGGACGAAAGCGGCGGCTATCGCACCCACGTTATCATCGAGAAGCGCGTCGCAGCAGCAATTAATCGCCCCGGCTCTGACGCCCGTAAGGCAGTGATGGGCATGGGCGGCAGACCGTCAAGGATCAAAAGATGACTGCTTTCCTTTCAGTCCAATTTCCCAAATCCGTCGAGCTCCTCGCCGACAGCGCTGCCTACGATGAAGACGGCAACGTCGTCGGCTTCGAACGGACCATCAGGACGGCGAAGCAGGTGCCTCTGGCAATCGCCGTTCGAGGCGCATCCCGCTTCGCCCTGCTATTCGCAGATGGGTTATGCAGGCAGGCCGACCAGCATGGAATTGACGTATTCCTGCAAGCGGCAGCGGTTGTGGCCGAACGCATCGAGGACGAAGTCCGCCACGAAGATCAGAACTTCGATCTGGCCATTGGTGCGTTCTCCCCGACGCGAGGGCCGTGTCATTTCCGGGTGCATACCTACCCGACACTTCCGGGCTTCCCCGCCTTCAGACTGAACGAGATGGATACCTTCGTTGCCGCCGGAACGATGTTCGATCCCCAGGAGCTTGTCCGGCTGGGCATCTGGCCTGTTCGGGGCAATCCTTCAGTTTGGGCAAAAACGCGGGCCGGAGAGATATTCGACATCATGCGCGTCCGAAAAGGCGAGCCACTGCCCGACACGATCGGCGCACCCAGATATTGCATCGGCGGGACTGTCGAACTCGCCTCGATCACTGCCGAGGGCGTCACAGTCACCCGCGTTCGGGACTATGGCGATAAGGTCGGCTCGGCGATTGATCCGTTCGCGGGCGCCGCTGCTGCCCTGTTGCAGCCGCCAACCCGGCAACAGCGTCGCGCGGCCGAACGCGAGGCGCGCAAGCCTCACAACCAGAATAATCGGAGCTTTGCATGAGCGCGGTGCTATCAGCCGAGACTGACTACGCCGTCGTCGTTCTTAGCGATTGCGCCGCCTATAATCGGGACGGCGTGATCATGGGCATCCAAAGCAAAATCCGGGTGTCGGAGAAGGTTCCGCTTGCGGTCGTTTCACGCGGACAGATCGGCTTCGGAGACACCGTCAGCAAGGCGATTTTGGACCTGATCGAAGCCTACGGTTTTGACCAGGGGATAAAGCACCTGGCGGGCATGATGGAAGAGTTCGCTCTTTGGCCCGACCGAGGCAACAAGGGCGACTGGCTCATTGCCGGCATGTCCGAAACCCACGGCGCCCGCCATATGACGTTTCAGAACTTCGAGAATTCTGGCTGGCCAGCACTGGAACTCCGTCATCCTGGACAGATGCACGCCGGCATCGCCACCGGCGCCGAAGGTGAACAGACCGGCCTCGCCGCGACCGGGTGCCGGAAGCCGTACCGTGGCGAGAGCCCAGAGGAATATTTCTCGGAAACCGGCGTGCAGATGTTCGAGCACTATCGCCGCATTCCATGGGAGCCCGCGAAGTGGGGCGAGCCGGACAGGGCACCTCAATACCTGATTGGCGGCCGGCTGGAGATGGCCGTTGTCGACGCTGAAGGCGTTCGTGTCCGCACCCTCCATACCTGGCCCGACCGAATTGGCGAGCGGATCAATCCGCCCGGCGGCAACGTGACGCCGCTGAACCGCCAGCAGCGCCGCTCGGCTGAGTGGGGGCTAAGGGCTTAGACCTTCATCGCTGTGAGAGTGGCGGGCTTGTGACAACTACCCCATCCTCGTCAGTTGCTTGATCTCCAATTCCGCGGCGCTGATGCCGGCCGCATGGATTATTCGTTGCCGACAATAACCTATGTGATGGTTGCCCTGTTTTCTCAGTCGTAGGCTGCCATGATTGGACACCGGGGCGGGAACCATGACTCCTGTATTACTGAACGATTTGCTTTTCGAGCAGGCTAAGTGTCTCGCGGAGGAGACCGCGATCTCTGAACACGAAGCGCTTCAAATTGTGAAGAGAGCAGGTTTCGATATTCGAGCGCTGCGCTGGGAAGCGCGGATATTCAAACAGTCGAAACGCCTTAGGGCGGCTCGCGAAGCATTTGATTGAGTCCTAGCCAGATGGGTTACATGTAGAGCCCTAGATCGGTCACGGACACAGCCGATGTGTTCTATTAAAAAGTCCAACTCTGAATCTGGCAGTGTTGAATTGGTCGAAGGCTGCGGCCATTGGCTGGTTCGGGTTGTCGAGACGGGGCGTAAGACCCGTATTGCCGATTTCGAAATCGAAGACTATGCGATCTCTTTTGCCGAGGGACAGCGAATGCGCCTGGGTTTGGCCCAGTTCCGGCGCATTTAACGCCGCCGAAGCCAGCTTGACCTAAACTTTAAATCCGCCACGAAAATGTAGGTGCCTGTCTCGTCGCGGACCTTTACCCAAAAATCCCGTTGCGGGCCGTTCGGTAATTCATCATGGGCCATTTCCGGCAGTGCTCTTATCGCATGGCCCGCCACCAAGTCGTCACGATCAAGTTCGATGCCAACCTGGTCATACATGACGTCCGCTCCGTCACACACATCGAAATAATAGCGAGGCATTCTCAGTATCTCCACCCCTACATGACAGACCGAGGCTCACACGGGTCCAAACAGGGCCTTCATTTGTCGGCGATGTCGCGTTGCAAGCTGGTTTGAATAGCGCCGAGAATGTCGAGTGATCTGAGCATCGTCGCGGGAGAGTCTCCCCATTCGGCCGCGACTTCGACCTTAATCTCGGCGGCGGTTGCCACGATCTCGACCGCCTCCGCCACGCTCAAGACCTTACGCGCAATCAGACCGTGAAGAAGGCTTTCAACCAGCAGCATCGCAGCCTGTCCGTGTGCATCGGGCCCACGAAGTTCCATGTCCGACTTAGTCGGGTTGTTATCGTTGAAGATTTCGGTGGTCATGCCCGTTCTCCGGTTGGGCGAGAGTGATTTGCCTCTCAGCCGCCGGAGCCGGGATGGGGCCGACGATCCCTCATCCTACAGGCATTTTGCATCCGAACCACCACCTATATCAACATTCGACATTAACTTTGGACAATATTAAAATATGCGGCGACGTGGGACTATGGCCCCATGAGCAACCGGTTTGTCGGAAAATTGTCGAACTTTGGGCCTTTGAGCGCCAATGAGCAATCGACGCTTATCTCAGCCACTTCAAATGCGCGAAAGGTAGCGCCACGGAAGGACTTGATTCGTGAAGGTGATCGCCCCGGTCCGGTTTTTGTCATCCTAGAAGGGTGGGCCTGCCGTTACAAAATCTTGCCAAACGGCAGTCGCCAGATACTTGCATATCTGATGCCGGGTGACTGCTGCGACCTCCATGTCGGTTTGTTGGCAGAGATGGACCACAGCATACAAACGATCACTGCGGCCGTTGTCGCGACTATTGATCGTCTCGAAATGGATGCGATCATGGATCGCCACAAGGGCGTTGCCAAGGCAATGTACATAGCCCAGTTGGTCGACGAAGGCACCATGCGAGCGTGGATCACAAGCATGGGACGCCGCAGCAGTATCGAGCGGGTGGCGCATCTGATGTGTGAACTTTATCTGCGAGCCCGAAACATCGGCCTCGATTTTGAACCTTACCTCGCATTGCCCTTGTCTCAACTAATGTTAGCCGACTCCCTTGGCATGACACCCGTACATCTCAATCGGGTGCTGAAAGAGTTGAGACACGAAGGGGCTATGGACCTCCAAAGAGGACATCTGCTCATTACGGACCCAGGAAAGCTGGTCCAGATTGCAGGGTTCGATGCGAATTATCTACACCGGCGACTGCGTAGCGCCGCATAGATTTCGCTGGCTGCCATGGGCGCTGACGGGCAGCGGGCACACCAGCCAGCTATTTTAAACATCCCGGCTAGCCGTGCGCGCGCGCAAGCCGTCTCCCCCGCAAGGGAAGGTGCTTGACCATTCAGGCGAACCAACGTGACAGATAGCGCCGCGCTCGCTCGGTCGCCCGTATCATTTGAGCCCAAAGCAGATCACCGACCGCCCGGGCGATATCGTCCAGTGTCCAGCCGGCGGCCTGGGCTCGCGCAATAGGGGCCTTGATTTCGTCTTCCAACGCCTCTTGGCAATCGATGTGCCGATCGGGATAGGCGTGGTAGCTCTTGGGCGGGACAACGCTCATGGCGGCAGGATGGCAGGGGATCACAGCAAGCGCAATTGCCTCATCGGCGCTTGCTTTCTCCATCCTCGCGGTGCTCGCCGCAATACCAGAGCGTGCCTTTCTCTGGTGCTGCCGAACGTCCTACGTCACCTTTCTTCCTGAGGAACTTTCAGTCCACGATTATGTTTAGACAATTACAGCCATGATTAGATCATAGGCTGCAATCCTTGTCTTCGCTAGAGCAAGGAGGCGCGCGCCGAGGTCCAAGAATCTATGTCCTACTACGCAATGATTGTATCCAGTATCGAAAATGATGCGGCCCTATCTCGTGGCGACAAGCTGCGAAGGTTGCAAGAGATTGCCTCTCAAGCGAAAGACCTCCGCCGGGCCTCGCAATCTCCAGAAAACACTGATGATACCAGAGACGATCTGAGTGCTGTGCTGCAAGCAATTTCAAGGCTAGGCGAAGATCATTAACTATAAGCGCGCCATTCTAACGTCAGCCAATTCACTGCTCAAGGCCGGTTTTTATTATGCCACTTATATGCTATATTGTGTCGACGTTTCCTCAGCTGTCGAAGCATAACACCCCCGACGAAGGAACAAGCCGCCAGGATGCCAATAAAAATTGGGTGGAGAAACAAGTTGTAGTTGTAGAATAACCCAGCAGTCCAAATCGCAATGCCGGCCACTGTCACTGCTATTACGCCGTAAAGAAGCGAGGAACCCTTCGGCATTGGTGCGTATCGTTCTGCCGCATCGCGTGATTGTGCTAGCCTGTCCTTCGTTGGATTCACGGCTGTTGATCGATCTTGTCGCCTGCAGATAGCGTGGGTTGTGCGTGCTGATTTTCCGAGTATCTTCGCCTACCTTGACGCTGCCGGGGGTTCACCTCTGAACTGTCAACCTCCACAGTAGAGGCTGCACGATTTGCGGTCGACATCATCAAACTTAGCTTCACATCCGCAGTCACGGCTTCGCCGACAAAAGCGCCAACCAGATCGTTGTCGGACACCGCCAAGTCTGGGAATTGTTGCCTGAGCTGATCAACCGCGTCTGACACACCAAAGGGTCTATCGCGCTGTCGGGCACTTTCGAGAATAACTCCCATAGCTTCTCTAACATCCATGGGTATTGCGGAAATCTGAGCCATTAAGACAGGCACCTTCGGCCGGGGTATAAGAGGATCAATCGCTTTTGGTATTTGTCTGTGGCGCGGAAGTGGTCACGCCACCCGGGTTATCAGCCGCGGAACCGTCGATCATTTCACCCCAAATACCCAGTGCCGCCCAGACGACGAATGTGAAGATCAGGCTCACGACCAAGACACTGAGCACCTCAAGGCCTTTACGACCTTGTCGTGCCTTTGTGGCTGGAATGGTCTTTTCCATGATGCTGATCCAGTACGGACGGAGGAAGCGTACTTGCTCAATGTCCCACTGGTCACATTGTTCCGGTCAGTCTCACCCCTTCCGCAGCCTCACGCCAGCGCCGCCACCGTTCTCGGGGATGAACTCGACGCCGGCCGCTTCAAGGGCGGCGCGGATGGCGCGTAAGGTCGACGTCTTCGGGTCACTGCTTCCGCTCTCGATGTTGTTGAGGCCTGTTGTCGAGATGCCAGCCTCCCTTGCAAGATCGGCCTGTGTGAGACCGAGCATTGCACGCGCGCCACGGATTTGCTGAGCCGTTATCATGGCCGCGATATACTCTCGAATAGAGAATTTATCAACTCTGCTTGACACGTTATCAATGCGAGTTTAAACCCACTCCGCTTGATATTTTCTCAACTGGAGGTATTTCAATGCCGAACACTGCTGTTCGGGCAGCCGCCGAAGGCTTGCCCAGTGATATCTTGCCAATGAGACCACGCCGCCGGACCTCGCTCTCATTGCTGCGCGACGCCCGCGCCGCATACGAGGCTCTAGATAAGCTGCAAGGCTGCGTGGAAGGCACGCCGGAGGCCAATGCTGCCGATCGCGTCTATGATGCGGCTATGGCGATGCAGCCGACGACTGCCGAAGACGTGTTGGCGAAGTTGCTCATCGCCAGCAAGTGGTCGGAATACGAGTGCGCCGGCCGTGAACTGGCTGCCATTTGTGCCGACGCGGCGCGGATTGTCGGAGTGCCGGCGCCGGGCAAGGCGGTGTTGTCGTGAACCGGCGCAAGCTGTTGGCCGGCGGTGCGGCGGCGTTGCCACTCGCCGTGGCCGGGGTATCGACCGTCGAGGCTGCACCCGTCGCGGAATATCCCATCGAGACGATGACGAGGCTCGCCAAGCCGTTTGTGAAGGCGTTGCAAGACTGGCATGCCGACCTCGGAACAAGCGACACGTGGCTTGCGGAAATCCATCCGAGGGGAAGCTTCGGTCTCGTCAGCATCGAAGCTTTGAGCCGGTATCGCAGGCCCAGTCCGATCGCCGAACTGTTCCAGCAATGGCAGGAGGCGCGCGACACTGATGTGTCGGGCATGACCGAAGCTGAGGCGGAAGTTATCCTGGCCACGTACCAGCGATTGCAGCAAGCCATCATCGACGCCGAACCATCCACGCCGAGCGATGTCGCGATGCAGTTCGTTGCCGATAGCGACTGCTGCGACTCGGCGAACTCGCAGCAGTTCGTCGGCAGGCTGTGCCGCCTTGCCGGAGTGTCGGAGCCGCAATGACCTACGTCCTATTCGCCGCCGGCATCGTCCTGGCGTTCGCGTTCGGTTTCCTGCTCGGCGACAGGCGCGGCGTGAAGCAGGCCAACGTCATCCTCGACGAGAACAATCGCCTGTTGCTGAAGGCGATGAGCGACAGCGTGCGGGCGCCGGTGGAGGGCGAGGACGAAAGGCCAGTGCTGCATTAGGGTTGGACAAGTTGTCCAAGGCTCAGCCCGGCTGCTTCGGTGGCCGGGCTTTTGTTTTACAAGCGGCGGAACCTGAACCGCATCGCCCCGTTGCGGCGTCGAGGGAACAAGGAATTTTCCCCATGTCATCCGATACCGAAGACCGAAGGCTCGCCGAAGCGCGAACGGCGGCAACGCGTCTTGCAAAGGAGACTGGGATCACCAGAGCCCAAGCCAGCGAACTTGTGGAAGCGCTCGGGCAAAACTGGACCTCGCTAGTGCGCGAGGCCCGAATGCTTCGAAAGCAGCGCTAGGCGGCCAGCCGCAGTCGGTTCAACGACGATGCTTCCATGGCGGCCATGAGGCCGTCGAAGGTGTCGATACCACGGGCAAAGACCGACATCACAGTTTCGGCGGCATCGTTACGATCATCGTCGTTCGTAATTTCATGCAGTTCGCAAAACGTCCCAAGCGCCGCGCAAAGAGTGTCGATCTGTTCGGGGTTCGCGGTTCCGTAGAGGGTCATGACTTTCCATCCTTCATGAGAGGGCGAAAGCATGATGTTCACTTCCAAGCGCCTTGTGCCGGGAGGACAGGCGACGAAAGCACCCTACGCCTTATCCGTGCTAGCCGCGATAACATTTGACGTAGCCGACCACATTAATGCGTGCTGCCGCTGTGAGCGCCACCTGCGGCCAATGAACGGATGTAGGCGGACGCATCTTTCTCCGTGTCGAACGGACGCGCGGTAGCGGAGCCGCTCGGCATCAAAACAACTGCCAGATATGGCAATCCTTCATGAGGCGGTAGATAGACGGTATACACGGTGCTTTCCATCGCAGTACCCTATCGCCGGGCACCTGCTGCGGATAGGGTCATTCGCACAGGCCCGAAGTTTGGTTCGCCCCGAGCCGCTTACCGCTTCTACAGTCTTAGTCGCTTCGATTGTTTGAACATCCGCGCCTCCCGCCGCAGGGAGATGGGATCAAAGCCAGCCCTCTCGACTATCTGGAGGGCTTCATGTTCGGAGATGGCGGCTTCCTTCGCCAGCCATTGGGCTTGCTGAACCTTCATTTCGTGAAACCGGTCGGAACTCACGAGTCATCTCCCGGGTTCGCAGGCCGCAGCCCGCCAGCGTTCCAGTGCGTTTTCCAGGCTGCGCCCTATGACAGCGATGTCCCTACCAGAGAACTCTCCATACGCGCGCCATCGATCACCACCTAGTCGTGATACGGTCACTTGCGCGGGTGTTCCCGCGATTGTCACATCAACAGTCTGCGTCGGCATTCAGCGCCACAGAAATTTTCAGGGGATCAAAGTCCCGACCGGCTTGATTGGGGTTAGTCAGCCGATCGGGGTGGCTTAAGTGCCGAACCACATAGCAGCCTAGCACGACCGAGCAGCCGAGGTTGCAACAAAAGACGTAGCGTGAGGAAATTCCTGCGGCCGAGCCGTCAAAGCGATGAGCCGCTGGCCTTGGGGTGGGTGGGCAAGGCCAGCGGCCGGATCGGTTGTCAAAGTCCGTTGGACTAAGTTCCTCCCAGCCGTCCGGCGCCCAACATAGCGGCGTCGCCGTCAGGCAGAAGTTGGACATTCGGCCTAGCTCGAAAGAGGCGGAAATCCTGATTGAGTGAATCGGCACCGATTGGCACCGGGATTGGCACCGGACGGCAAGGGATAGAGCAAAACAGGGCGGTACACTATCCCGGCAAATCCCGGCAAATCCCGCAGAAATCCGGGCTATTCGGGACTTCAAGTCACGGGGAGGGATGGGTTGCGCCACGTTTCAAGACCGGTGCCTTAAACCGCTCGGCCATCCCTCCAAGGCTTGATTTCGTTAGCTTTTTTAGCTTTCGCGCCGCGCTGTCCCGGGCCGCTGCTGCCATTTTGCTACCGAACGCCTTTCAGCTACGGGGCTTTACCGCCTTCTTGATCGGCGCGTCAACTTGCTCCGCCGCATTCGCCTGCATTCCTGGCATTACGTGCGAATACAAATCGAGCGTGATGGCGATCGTCGAAACTCCAAGCCGTTCCGCGCGATCTTCGGGTTGACGCCGGCGGCCAGCATCTGGCTGGCGCGGGTGTGTCGCAGGTCGTGGAACCGGATTGTCGGCAGACTGGTCTTGCCGATGATCCTCGCCCATGCTTGCGTCAGTGAGCGAGGCTGGAGCGGCTGTCCGTCGACCTGGGCGACGACAAGCTGCCGGCATCGGCACGGACCCCGAGCCGAAACTGTTCCTCGGCCCGCCGTGCCGGTGGCTGCGAAGCTCCGCCGGCACGGTCGAAGACAAGTCGACGACGCGGCCCTTGGCCGACCGCCGGGTCTGTGTGCACCAATCGGTGAAGCCGATCAGAAGTTACGCTGGAAGCGCAGGTTGAAGCCCCAGGCGTTGTCGTAGGCGTTCTCGGTCTCGTCGCCGAAATTGTCCGCATAGACGACTTCCGGCGTGATGGCGAAGCCCGGAACCAATTCGTATTCAATGTTGGCGGCAACCGAGAAATCCTCGAAATCGTCATAACCGATTTCGGCGTTGAACGTCGCCTTCTCGTTGAACTTGATCGCGGTACCGCCCCAGACGGCCCAGTCGCCACCCCAAGGAGCGTAGTAATTGCTGCCGTTGCTGGTGATTACACCGTCGTCGTTGACTTCGATTCTATCGCCGCCGGAGTCCCAGGCGGCCATCACGAACACCGAAGCGGTGTCGGTGATGTTGACGTCCAGACGTCCCTTGATTGCGACTTCCTGCTGCCAGCTGTCATAGCCGGCGACGACGCCGATCTTGCCCCAATCCTGCGTCCACGACAGACCGCCGACCACATACGGAGCATAGTCCCCGGTGATACCGGAGTTTACGTCAGATTCCTGAGGAAGAGGATCGCCGTCAGCATCGAAGAGCGTGTAGTTGACAGCATCGTCATTGTCGCCCTGTTCCAACGCGATGCCGGCCGAGAAGCCGTTCGCGCCGGTGTAGGTGTAGGCGATCTGCAGCGTGCCGAACGGACCGTAGGGGACGATACCGTCGTTCATGACGCCCGACGAATAGTCGGTGAAGGTCGAGAAGTAGGAGTCCGTCTTACCGATGCGGAAGCCGCCGAGCTCAATATAGGCATGCTCGATCTCGACACCGTCACCCATGTCATAGTCGGAAGTGCCGCTGGTGTCGGAAGCCACCTGATAGTTGAAGTTGATGGCGGCATACGCACGCAGCGTGCCGTATTCGGTCTCGCTGCGGGCGTCGGTGCGCAACTGGAAGCGGACGCGGTTGTCGTAGGTTTCGTCGCCCGCGGCGCTCTCGACGCCATAGAAGTCACCGCCGCGGATGTCGACGCGGACATAACCGCTGATCTTCAGGCAGGTCTCGGTGCCGGGCAGGTAGAAGAAACCCGAACCATAGACGTCGCAGACCCGAACGTATTCAACGGGTTCCGGCTCGGCAACCACGACCGCATCGGCCGCGCGCGCGCCGCTAACTGCGACCAGAGCCGCGGCGGAGCCAAGAAGAAGGCTCTTGATGTTCATTTTCTGACCTCCAGAAACCAATTAAAGAACGGGCATGCAACAATAACCACGCGAGACGGCGCCCCTCTCGATCACGCGACGGAAAGGGTTTAAGAGTTTCTGGCTCCCCTTCTCCATTGAATGCGGATAATGCATCTGTGGTAACGTTTCCATGTTGGACTGGCGGCCCGGACTGTCGCAGCCGAGAAAATGCCTGGCTGTGGCGTCAAAGATACACATCGCGCGCCAACAGGCGCGGCTCGGGGCAATTGCTGAAACTGCCCCTGGCACCGGACTGATACGGGAGGTGTTTGCGGCGGTTCGCGCTTCATTCCTGTAATGCGGCAATCGGGGTAGCGCCAACCGCCGCGCTTCCACCTTCCTGCTGTCCCGGCAGTAAGTGCGCATCACGGATCGCGGTCACGCACGGGTGGGGGAACCGGCGGCCGTCATTTGGTCGGCGCCTCGGCGCTCAAAAGCGAGCGGACCAAGGCGGCCTGGCTGCGCACGCCGGTCTTGTCGAAAATGCGCTGCAACTGGGTGCGCGCCGTGTTGACGCTGATCCCGAGCTGAACGGAGGCGGCCGCGAGTTCCTGGCCATCGACGATCAGGCGGGCGAGCCGGGTCTGTGCCGGCGAGAGTCCGAAAACCTCCCGCGCACTCGCGATCCGGCGTTCGAGCGTGTCGCCATCATAGAAGGACACCATCGCCTTGCCGTCTTCGAGCAGGACCCAACAATGAAGCGGCATCCCGGCCGCGTCGTCGCCGAGCTGCACCGCCCAGGCCTGCTTCGGCACCACGTTCAGCGGGCGTTGGCTCTGCAATTCGCTGCATGCCAGGCGCACCGCCTCGCGCAGCCCGGGATCGTGTTCGCGCCGCCGGGCGCGCAGGCGGCCGGCGGCGACGACGAGCCCTGGATGGCTGCGCATCCGCTCCCGCGCCAGCCGGTTCGTCCAGAGGACCCGCGCATCGGCGTCCACTTCTATCAATGGGCAGTTCGCCTCTTCGGCGCTGCCCTCCATCATCACCATGCAGCCGATCTTCCAGGCTCCGCCGACCCGATGAAGAATGCGGAGCTGGCGCTTGCGATCCTCGCCGGTGTCGCTGCCGATCTGGTCGAAGGTCGCCCAGGCCACGTTCCCGTCGACGACGACGTTGACCTTTTCCCAGCGGACGCGCCCCGCGAAGGAATGCTTCTCCGGAAATCGCTCCACGATCTTCCTGATCCGCGCCGCGATCGCGTCCCATCCCTCGTCGACGCGCACGCCGAGCGCGGCCCAGGCTTCCATTCGCCGCGTTTGCGGCGACTGCACCCAATGGCTCGCCCATGCCTCGAAGTCCCGCTGCAGCCAGGCCTCCGTCTCGGCCCGGATCACAGCCAGAACAGCCTGCCGATCCGCCTCGCTGTCGTCCATCAGGGAGTCCCGATCCAACGGATCGGACCATAGCATGGTCGGCCGGGCGCAGCATGATGCCTTCTCATGCCAGGACACTGCCGACGAGTGGCAGGATAATGCCCGCAACCGCGGTGATCGGCAGCAGCAACCGGAGAAACCGAGGGTGCGACAGCATGGCCTGATCCCGGAAGTACCGGTCTTCGGCCGCGGCGTCCATCTTCACGGGACGGAAGCGGTTGGAGAGGTGCGCGGCGACGAGATTCTGAAGGTCCATTGGTGCCTCCTGGTTTCAGGCTTCATCGGACGCATCCTCTCATGCCTTAGGGCCGAACTCTGTGATGCGGGCGGATGACATCCGGCGCGTGGATTGTCGGCGGGAACGACGCGGTGCGCGTTCCGACGGATCGTCCACAACCGCCGGATGATCCGGCCGGACGAGCGGATTTGGCCCGTCGGCGGGGTAACAAAGGAGCACGCCTCCCTCAAAAGGCGTAGCCCTCGAACGGATAGCTAAACTTGGCCGGCCCGAATGCTTTAAGCTTGTCGGTCTCACCGGTTGAGGAGGTTAACGTGCCAGTTATTCGAGCGGTCTTTGCTGTTGTCCTCATCTGCTTCGCGGCCGCCCCGGCCCTTGCGGGCCAACCGGAAGATCGGGGCCCGACGCCGGGTCTCGGCTGGGGTCCAGGCGGCTCGAAGGGGTTGGCGGTTCCACTCCCGGTCGCTGCGACCGGCCTCCCGGCGCTTGTTGCCGTAGGCGGTTATGTCTGGCTGACGACGCGCAGGCGTCGTGCCCAGCGCCGCAATTAGGCGTCCGCGACAGCCACGGTTTCGTCGAGGGGCCCGAGCCCCTTCCGCAAAAGACCAGCGGCTTCGTTGTTCATTGCCGCAGCCATGTGGTGGGGGATCTCCGTCAGTTCGTCTGCACGTCGGAATGCCTCGCCATGTTTGATGTCTCTCCGGGTCTGACGAACGCGCGACTTCTTCGGCCAGGCGGCACTGTCTCTTGCCATTGGCCGACCCCGACGAGCAATTTGGCCCGCCTTTGCCGCATTGCCGTTTGAAGACTGGCCGGCTGGATCATCGGCCATCGGGAAGGACCTGACCTTCCGCAGGCCTCAATGGCGGAAAAGCCGCTGGCTCCGGGTGTGGGTACAGGGCAGAGCCAGCGGCCTGGGCCGCTGATGTTCCTCCCAGTCGTCCCGGCAAGACTCTACGCCGTCCCAGGCTGTGGAACATCGCCTATAAAGGGATAGGAGGCCATAGCCTTTAGATGGCTAACGTTGCGGCATCCCGGTCGAGGCCGCCGCGTTCGAGAGGCCGCTAGGCGGCGGACCTGTCCGTTCCGGGCTGGGCGTTGCCCGTGGGCAGGCCGAGAAACCACTTCATCGCCTTTTCGAAGCTGGCAAACTCGCGGGATGAGGCCCCACCGCCTTCGACCATCTCGGTTCCACGAAAGAACGTAATATAGCCTCCGTGGGCGAACTCCATCTGGACACGATACAATGACTTTGCATCGCTCTCACGGATCAGGTTCGACAGCTCGCCCTTTTTCCTGCCCATGCGTGCCCCGACACACCTTTCAAGCATGAAAGAACATCTTCCGCGCAAATTATTACGACATTGTGGAGATTTTGGATTTACTTGGATGCTTCGCGCCAGTGTCGTCGCGGCATACCCTCTCGTATGCCGGTATCTCGAAACCGGGATTCGGCGCCAAAGATCCGTTTGCGATGCCATTGCGTCGTGCCAAAAGCGCGTGCGCTTGCTGGTTGCCGCCGCTAATGACATGATTTTCCTGCATGTCTTCGGGTTGACGGCGATGATAGGCAGGCAGACCCGTGCTGGTCGTGGGACCGCTGGCGCGGCCATGTCATTCCATGCGGTTCCATTCTGGAGATATTCTGGGAAACCGGCTCCGGTCTTTACAGAAGCCCTCCGATCACAGGCTCTTACGGCATGGCTTATTCTTTGTTCGCCATAAGGGCGGCAAAAAAGGATCGGCGGTTTCCCTCGGACTTTGAATGCTTTAGGTTGCAAGTCCTACCGGCTTCGACACAACAGGGACAGATTTGGACTACGGGGTTTCGCAGGATATTCTAAGGGCCACGCCTCGCGTCGCCTTGTCGCTGGCTGCTTGCATGGCGGCCTCCGGCTGCGCGCGGAATTATGACGGGTCGATCGTCCCTTCCTATACGGCCGAAATGGTTTCGGACGGCGGCTTGTCACGCATGGAATACCGCAAGACGGACCTGCTGCCGCCGAGCCGGCTTTACGAGTTTCCGCCTGCTCCGCCGCCGCCGGTGACCGAGGAGCCGGAGCCAAAATTCGTGCGCGCCGCACCACCCCGCAAGCCGGCCCGCCTGCTTCCAAAGCTTCCGGACGAGCTGCCGCGCAGGATCAGTTGCAGCGACGCGACCGCGGAAGGCGGCCGCGTGCGTGTCGTCTGCCTGTAGAGCCACGACGCCAGCCGTTGAATTCCCACGCTTTTAGCCGGCGGCGTTCATGCCGCCGTCATGTGCCGATCCTATAAGAAACCCGTTCGCGGCCTGACCATGGATGTACCGGCAGGCAGGCGAATGTCCAGGAAAGGTCGGTTTTGCCGGCCTTTTTTGTTGCCTGCGGGTCCGGGGCGGACCGCTGCCGCCTCGGGCGCGCGCCTTCATCCAGCACATGATCGAGACTTTGAGCGGTAATCCGCTCCTCAAGGCAACGTCTTAGCCGCTGCCCGTCAGGTCGCCTCGGCGACGGCACGTTCCTCCGCGACCTCGGCAAGCAGCCAGCCGGCGAACGCTGCGGCCGGAGCGCCGAGTTTCGCGAAGTCGGGCGCGACAATCCAGTAAGCGCCATAGGGAAATTCGCGCGGGAAGGGCGCGACCAGCCGCCCTGCTTCGAGATCCGGTCCGCACAGCAGCCAGCAGCCGAGCGCGACGCCGTGCCCAAGCGCGGCGCTCTGGGCGGCAAGTGCCGCGTCGGGATAAATCGGACCGCGCTGTGGTTCGATATCTTTGACGCCAGCCTCCTTGAACCAGTCCGACCAGCCGTCGCGGTTGTCCTCATGGATCAGCGTGTGGCGGCAAAGGTCCGACGGCGACAAGACGGGCGGACCGGAGGCCAGAAGACCCGGCGCCATGACCGGCATCTTGCCGCAGTTGGTCAGGTGTCGCGATTGCGTGCGCGGCCAGGACCTCACGGTGAGACTGTGGCGTATCGCCAGGTCGACGGCATGTCCGCGGAAATCGGCAAGCCGTGCACTGGCATCGATCGATACATCGACGTCCGGCCGCAAGCTGTTGAAAAGATGCAACCTCGGCACCAGCCAGGCGGCCGCGAAAGAGGGCTCGACACTCACGGTCACCACATGCTGGGCCGGTCGCCGGATGATCTCGTCAAGCCGATTGTCGATGGCGTCGAAACTGGCGGTGAGTTGGGCCAGCAGGTGTGTTCCGGTCTCGGTCAGCGCCACCTTGCGGTGCAGGCGCTCGAACAGCGGCTTTTCGAGCAGGCTTTCCAACTCCCGGATCTGCCGGCTGATCGCCGCCTGTGAGACGAAAAGCTCCTCGGCGGCACGGCTGAAGCTCAGGTGCCGGCCGGCGGCCTCGAAGCTGCGCAAGGCGGTCAGCGGCAGGCGCCCGCGTTTCATTTCGCATAACCTCAAGTCATTCGAACGCGAAATTATACTCGTTTGAGAGGAAAGGCCAGCGGGGGTCTAATCGCAGCCGGAAGGAGATCCGGCCATGAACAGCTATCTGGAAATATTCGGCGATGTTCTTCGCCTCGTGACGTTTCAGCAGCGGCCGATCCCGTCAAGGCAGGTCTTCCCGGGACCGGCAAGCTCCGGGCCGCAAAAGAGGCGGGCAACGCTTCCGAGCGATCGGGCAGCCACAGGCTCAAACCCGAGAGCCTCTTAGGCTCGACGGATATTCATCCGGTCCTTCGCTCCGCACTTGCGACGGGCGGTGCGGATCGACATCTTCAGGGACATGTCGATCGCCTCGCGCCATAATCCCGATGCCGCACACCCCGCCTAGCCATGGCCACAGCCGTCCGGACAAGGGCCGCAACTGGCCGGGTCCGTGGCGCAAGACGCCGGGGCGTTTGCTTGGCACCGGTTTGGTGCGGCTCTACCAATTGACGCTGTCGGGTTTCGTCGGCAATTCCTGCCGGCATCTGCCGACCTGTTCGGAATATACCTATGAGGCGATTGCCCGCCACGGTTTTTGGGCGGGTGGCTTGATGGGACTGTTCCGGGTGATGCGCTGCGGCCCGGGCGGCACCAGCGGCATCGACAATGTGCCGGAGCAATTGGCCCCGCGCTATCGATGGTTCACGCCGTGGCGCTACTGGACAATCGGGAAGAAGCGGGAAAATGAGAGCGACGTCGGTCGGCGATGATCCAGGCGGGCCCGGCGTTTCTCCAGGCATTGTGGCCGGCCGTTGAAACAATCGAGGGCCAACCGTCCCCTTTGTAACACGTCCGCCTTCCCAATCTGAAACATTCGCCTCTCCAGGTTGAAACATCGGCAACCCGGCAACGCAGCCGGCGCAGAAACGCCGATACGCTTGGTGCCTAAAAGTCTCCATCGAACGCGGGCCATTCCTGGCTCGACGAAACACGAGGGGGGCGGCCGTTGTCGCCTCGAGATGGAGACCAAAATGGCAATCGACAAAATCATCATCGGCAACGACAGCGACCAGGGCGGCGAGTGGGTGAGCTATGGCCCCTTCCATGTCTACGAAGGCGATCTCGTCGGCAGCGACTCGCTGAACGAGATGATCCTGGGCAAGGGCGGCAACGACTCGGTCTGGGGCTGGGCCGGGGACGATGAACTTTATGGCGACGATGGCAACGATCAGGTCGTCGGCAACGACGGCAACGACAAGCTGTGGGGTGGCGCCGGCCACGACTACATGAGCGGCGACGACGATCTGGGCGATGGAGCGATCGGCAACGACCAGATGTGGGGCGGCAGCGGCAACGACCAGATGTTCGGCGACAAAGGCGACGACGTTCTCTACGGCGAGGCGGACCACGACCAGCTCTTCGGCGAAGAGGGTAACGACAAGCTCGACGGCGGCGCCGGCGACGACATTCTGGACGGCTGGGACGGAAACGACGAACTCTACGGCCGTGAGGGCAACGATAAACTCATCGGCGGCGCCGGCAACGACAAGATGTGGGGCGGCTCGGGTGCAAACAAGTTCGACGGCGGCGCCGGCGACGATATCTACTACCTGCAGAGCGCGACCGACACCATCACCGGCGACGCCAGCGGCTACGACATTGTCTATGCGAATTACAGCGTCGACCTGTCCACCGGCGGGGCCGGAATCGAGAAGGTCGTGGTGCAGTCGGCCGTCGGTGCTACCATCACCGGCAATTCCCTCGACAACGTGCTCACCGGCGGATCGGGCAAAGACACGCTGATCGGCGGCGCCGGCAAGGACAATCTCGACGGCGGCGCAGGTGCCGACGTGATGAAGGGCGGCATCGGCTCCGACACCTATACGGTCGACAATGCCGGCGACGTGGTGGACGAAACCGGCGGCGATGGCATGCCCGACCTGATCATGCTTGCCGGCAACACGGCGCTCAATCTCGCCAACGCCGCCCAGGTCAAGGGCAATGTCGAGAACGTCTTCTATTCGGGTTCCGGCGGCTACGGCGTGACCATCACCGGCAACGGCCTCGACAACATCATCGTCGCCACCAGTTCGTGGTCCTCGACGCTCAGCGGCGGCGACGGCAACGATACGCTGAACGGCGGCATCGGCGAGGATCTGCTCATCGGCGGCAATGGCGACGACAAGATGGTCGGCGGCACGGGCAACGACATCTACGAAGTGAACTCGCCCAATGACATCGTCACGGAACTTGCGGGCGGCGGCGTTGACACGATCCGCACCTGGACCAACTGGACGCTCGGCGACAACATCGAAAACGGTGAAATCATCAACAATACCGGCAAGATGCTGAGCGGCAATGCCGTCGCCAACATACTTACCGGCGGCAACGGAAACGACGGTCTCTACGGCAAGGACGGCAACGACACGCTGCATGGCGGCGCCGGCAACGACGTGCTCAACGGCGGCAAGGGCGACGACGCGATGGACGGCTATGCCGGCGACGACGTCTACTATGTCGACTCGCTCTCCGATCAGGTGATCGAACACTTCGATGCGGGCATCGACGAAGTCCGCACCGGCCTTTCCTCCTATACGCTGGGCGCCAATGTCGAGAACCTGGAATACATCTATGCCAGCGACTTCATCGGCGTCGGCAACGCGCTCGACAATGTGATGCAGGGCGACGACGGGGCCGACCGCCTGTTCGGAATGGACGGCAAGGACACGCTGTACGGGTCCTACGGCAACGATAAGCTGTATGGCGCCAACGGCAACGACATACTGAACGGCGGCGCCGGCGGCGACCTGATGAATGGCGGCGAAGGCATCGACAAGGTCTCCTATGAGTGGGCCACCGGCAGCGTATCGGTGAACCTCGCGAACCAGTCGGTCGGTGGGTCGGGTGCGCTCAACGACACGATCGTTTCCATCGAAGGCGTCATTGGCTCGGATTTTGACGATGTGGTCTATGGGGCCGATTGGTCGGAAAGCTTTGCCGGCGGCAAGGGCAACGACCTGCTTTTCGGCAGCCTGGGCTCGGACACATTCGGCGGCGGCGAAGGGCGGGACGCCGTGTCCTACGCAAACTCGACTGCCGCGGTGCAGATCGATCTCTTCGCCGGCACCGCCGCCGGTGGCTTTGCCCAGGGAGACAAGCTCTCCTCGGTCGAGACCGTTGCCGGCTCGGCCTTCGGCGACAAGCTCTATGGCAACGGCGCCGACAATGCGCTCTCGGGTGGCATGGGGATCGACCGGCTGTTCGGCCGCGGCGGCAACGACACGCTGACCGGCGGCGCGGACCAGGACTTCTTCGTGTTCAAGGGCGAGACCGGTCAGGACAAGATCCAGGACTTCGCCGACGGCGTGGACATCCTGCAGTTCTACGATCTGACCTATGACGACCTGAGCTTCACGGAAACCCAGCTTGGCACGACCATCAGCATTGCCGGTACGGACGACAGCGTCTTCCTGCTGAACGTGCATGCGTCGCAGCTCACCCAGGCGGATTTCAGCTTCATCTGACGGAGCAAAACTTCGACATGACGACGGGCCGGCCCCAACAGGGCCGGCCCTGTGCTTTGTATGAGGCCCGAGTTGCCGGGCCAGCCGGGACCGGATATGCAGGAATCAAGGCAGACGGTGAGGGGCATGGACGGCAGGGGGCGCATTATCGCGGTGGACGACGAGCCTGAAATCGGTGCCATGGTCGCCGAGTTCCTCGGCCGTTCGGGATACGCGATCCGCACCGTTCTCAATGGCGCCGAACTGGACCGCGAACTGGAGCGGGAAGCGGCCGACCTTATCCTCCTCGACGTCAACATGCCCGGCGAAGACGGGTTCTCGGTGGCACGGCGGCTGCGTGGGGGTGCCCCTGTGCGCATCATCATGCTGACCGCTGCCAACGAGGTTGTCGATCGTATCGTCGGGCTTGAAATCGGCGCGGACGACTATGTCGCGAAACCCTTCAATCTGAGGGAATTGTTGGCGCGTGTCCGCGCGGTTCTGCGGCGCCCCTTGCCCGTATCGACGCAGAGCGCGCCGCCTGATGCCGACATGCGGAGCGCGTCGGTCGAAGGTCCGCGGTTCGGCGCGATGGTACTCGACGATGCGGGCCGCGCCCTGGTTGGCCCCGATGGCAGCCGCGACAAGCTCAGCCAAGCCGATTTCGCGCTGCTCTCGATTTTCGCTCGCCACCCGAACCGGGTGCTGACGCGCGAGAAACTCGGCGCGGCGATGGGCGCGGAGGCGGCCGGCGACAGCCGCGCGGTCGACATACGCATCACTAGGCTGCGCCGGCGCGTCGAACGCAATCCCGCCCAGCCGCAGGTGATCAAGACGGTTCGAGGCGCAGGTTACATCTTTACCGGCATTGGCGAGGACGGATGAGCAGTTCAGCCCCCTGGGAGCTGCCGGAACTTGCGAGCCTCACCAAGCGCCTTCGCGATCTCCAGGAAACGGAGGCCGTCAGCGCCGCGGTGATCGCCTCCTCGCTCGACTGCATCGTCGTCTCCGACGAGGACGGACGGGTGGTGGAGTTCAACCCGGCGGCCCAGAGCACGTTCGGCTATTCGCGGGACGAGGCGGTCGGCCGGCCATTGGCCGAACTCATCATCCCTCCCGCCATGCGGCAACTCCATACCGACGGCATGGAGCGCTACATGCGCACCGGCATTCCGCGCGTGCTGGGGCGCAGGCTTGAGCTGGAGGCCATGCGGCGCGACGGCAGCACCGTTCCGGTCGAACTCACCATCACCGAGGTACGGCTGCCCGAGCGGCGGCTGTTTACAGCGCATCTGCGCGACCTGTCCGCCCGCAAGGCCGCCGAGGCCGAGATCGAGCGTCAGCGTGAGAGCCTGTTCCAGTCCGAAAAAATGGCGGCCCTGGGCTCGCTGCTCGCGGGCGTGGCGCATGAGTTGAACAACCCGCTGGCCGTGGTGCTCGGCCAGGCCACGATGCTGTGCGACGGGTTCGCGGGGCCCAATCCCGAAAGTCCCCGCGAGATCGAACGCCGCGCCAAGACCATTGAGCAGGCCGCCGAACGTTGCGCGCGTGTCGTGCGAAGCTTTCTCGCCATCGCCCGGCAGCGCAGGGCGGAACGGCGGGAAATCCATCTCAACGAAGTCGTCGCGCAGGTGCTCGACCTGCTTGCCTACGGCTTGCGCACGGCCGGGATAGGGGTCGAGACCAGCATACCCGCCGAATTGCCGGCAATCGGAGCCGACCCGGACCAGTTGCACCAGGTGCTGCTCAACCTGGTGGTGAATGCGCAGCAAGCGCTTGAGGCGAGGGATGGCGAACGCATGATCCGTATATCGGCGGGGCAGGATGGCCGCGCCGATCAGCTTTGGATCACAGTCGCGGACAATGGCCCGGGCGTTCCCGAAGCCATACGCAGCCGGGTGTTCGACCCGTTCTTCACCACCAAGACGGTGGGCGAGGGGACCGGCATCGGTCTCGCCGTCTCGCGAGGGCTGGCCGAAGCCCATGGGGGCACCTTGCGGCTCCTGGACAGCAGCCCGCTCGGTGGTGCCCACTTCGAATTGCGGCTTCCGCGCGGCGCCGCCGCCTCGCAGGCGGCAACGGATGAGGTTCAAGCGCCGGCGCCTCCGCCGGTCAAGAAGCGGCACGCGCTGGTGGTGGATGACGAGCCCGAGATAGCCCGGACGCTGGCCGAAATCCTTGAACGGCGCGGCTACCAGTGCGTCTTGGCCGCGAATGGCCGCGAAGCGCGCTCCAGGCTGGGCGACGGACCTTGCGACCTGATCCTCTGCGATATCCGCATGCCCGACACGGACGGCCCGGCCTTCTATCGCTGGCTCGGGGAAAACAGGCCGGAACTGACCGAGCGCATCGTCTTCGTGACGGGCGACACGCTCGGGCCGGCCGCTGGCCGCTTCCTGGCGCAGAGCGGAGCGCCGGTCGTGGAGAAGCCGTTTACCCCGTCCGACATCTGGCGCGTGGTCGCGTCGCTGGAGCCATCGGCGAACCGCTGATCGCGCTGCGGGGAGGCTCGCCAGCCGGCAGGGTCCGGCCCGGTTTGAAATCCCTTTACGCCGGATGTCCGCACCACTAAAAGACCGCTCCGCCGGCCTTCCGGCATTTTACCACCCGCGCTCGTTTGCGGGACTGGATAGCAGGAGCAAGTCATGTCCAACGTTTCCCTTGCATTTCCCGATGGTTCCGTCCGCGATTATGACGCGGCGACGACCGGCCTCGCATTGGCCGAGTCGATCTCGAAGTCGCTCGCCAAGAAGGCGGTGGCCTATGCGCTCGACGGCACGGTGCGCGATCTCGGCGATCCGCTGCAAAAGTCCGGCAAGGTCGAGATCCTTACCCGCGACGATCCGCGCGCGCTGGAACTGATCCGTCATGATGCCGCCCATGTGCTGGCCGAGGCTGTTCAGGAACTGTGGCCGGGCACGCAGGTGACCATCGGGCCGGTGATCGACAACGGATTCTATTACGATTTCGCCCGCAACGCGCCGTTCACGCCGGAGGATTTTCCGGTCATCGAGAAGAAGATGCGCGAGATCATCGCGCGCAACAGGCCCTTCACCAAGCAGGTGTGGGACCGCGACCATGCGCGAAAAGTGTTCCGCGACAAGGGCGAGGCCTACAAGGTCGAGCTGATCGACGCCATTCCCGACGACCAGGACCTGAAAATCTACTATCAGGGCGACTGGTTCGACCTCTGCCGCGGGCCGCATATGGCTTCCACGGGCCAGATCGGCAATGCCTTCAAGCTGATGAAGGTGGCGGGCGCCTACTGGCGCGGCGACTCGAACAATCCCATGCTGACCCGCATCTACGGCACGGCCTGGGCCGACCAGGCGCAGCTCGACCATTACCTCCACATGCTGGAGGAGGCGGAAAAGCGCGACCACCGCCGGCTGGGCCGCGAGATGGACCTTTTCCATTTCCAGGAGGAGGGGCCCGGCGTCGTCTTCTGGCACGCAAAAGGCTGGAAGATGTTCCAGAACCTGATCGCCTACATGCGCCGGCGCCTCGGCGACGACTATCAGGAGGTCAACGCTCCTCAAGTGCTCGACAAGAGCCTGTGGGAGACGTCCGGCCACTGGGGCTGGTATCAGGAGAACATGTTCGCGGTGAAGTCGGCGCATGCCTTCACCCATCCCGACGACGAGGAGGCCGACCAGCGCGTCTTCGCGCTGAAGCCGATGAACTGTCCGGGCCATGTGCAGATCTTCAAGCACGGCTTGAAGTCCTACCGCGACCTGCCCATCCGGCTTGCCGAATTCGGCAATGTGCACCGCTACGAGGCGTCCGGCGCGCTGCACGGGCTGATGCGGGTCCGCGCCTTCACGCAGGACGACGCGCATATCTTCTGCACCGAGGAGCAGCTCGAGGCGGAAATCCTCAAGATCAACGACCTGATGATGTCGGTCTACAAGGACTTTGGCTTCGAGGAAGTCGTGGTCAAGCTTGCGACGCGGCCGGAAAAGCGCGTCGGCACCGACGCCATGTGGGACCACGCCGAGGAAATCCTGAAACGTGCGCTCGCCCGCATGGCGCGCGAGGACAACCGCATCAAGACCGGCATCAACGAAGGCGAGGGCACGTTTTACGGGCCGAAGTTCGAGTATACGTTGAAGGACGCCATCGGCCGCGAATGGCAGTGTGGCACGACGCAGGTCGACTTCAACCTGCCGGAGCGTTTCGGCGCCTTCTACATCGGCTCCGATTCGGAGAAGAAGCAGCCGGTCATGGTGCATCGCGCCATCTGCGGTTCGCTGGAACGTTTCCTCGGCATCCTGATCGAAAGCCACGCCGGCCAGATGCCGCTGTGGTTCGCGCCGCAGCAGGTGGTGGTGGCGACGATCACCTCGGACGCCGACGACTACGCAGAGAAAGTCGTGGCGCGGCTGAAGCGGGCGGGGCTTTCGGCCGTCGCCGATCTGCGCAACGAGAAGATCAACTATAAGGTCCGCGAGCACAGCCTGGCCAAGGTCCCGGTCATCCTCGTCTGCGGCCGGCGCGAGGCGGAGGAGGACACGGTCAACATGCGTCGCCTCGGCTCGCGCGACCAGCAGTCGATGACGCTGGAAGAGGCTGTCTCCTCGCTGGTCGAAGAGGCGACCCCGCCGGACCTGGGCCGCGCCCGCACGCTGGCCGAAGCGGCTTGACAAGGCTCTGAAAACCGCTCTGAAGACGCGCCCTGCGCGGGTGCGTCTTCATACAGGTGTCATCGCACTGCATTAGCCCGGTCACAATGATGACCGCGCGCGCAAAGAGTCGGGACGACTTTCCCGAACTGTCCTACTCCAACGACGGCCAGCCGCGGCTGAAGCGCTGGGTCATCCGCACCGTCGAAGGGCTTTCCGGCCGCAAGCGTTACGCCGCGCTCTATGGCATCTGGCGGGCCGAGGTGCAGCGGGGCAGCCGCCGCTGCTTCTCGCGGCTGCTGGAACTGATCGACGTGGAAGTGCGCCACAAGGAGGCGTGGCCGCCGGAAAAACTGCCGGACACGCCGCTGGTGATGATCGCCAACCATCCGTTCGGCATCGGCGACGGCATCGCCATCCTGTCGCTCGCCGAAAAGCTCGACCGGCCGTTCCGCGTGATGATCGCCGCCGACCTGCTGAAAATCCCGGAGATGGAGCCGTATTCGCTGCCGGTCGATTTTTCCGAGACCAAGGAAGCGCTGAAGAACAATCTCGCCGTGCGCCACGAGGCGGTGCGGCTGCTGAAAGAGGGCGTGACGGTCGTGATCTTCCCCGCCGGCGGCGTGGCGACGGCGCCAAAAGTGCTCGGACGCGCCGAAGACCTGCCCTGGAAGATTTTCGTTGCCCGTCTCGTGCAGGATGCCAAGGCTTCGGTCGTCCCGATCCATTTCGAGGGGCAGAACGGGCGGCTGTTCCACCTCGTCAGCAAATACATGAACCTGGCCGAAAGCGACCGGAAGTTCGCGCGCTTCGTCGGCAATCTTTCGGTGACGCTCCGGCTTTCGCTGCTGGTGCGCGAGTTCGCGCGGCTGTGCGGAAAGTCGGTCGAGGCGCGCATCGGCGAGGTCATGCCCTGGCAAACGCTTGAGCCGCTGCGCGACCGCAAGCTTTTGCTCGGCAGGCTGCAGGACGCGGTACGCGACCTCAAGCCCTCGGCACCGTCGCGAAGGCTGCGCCTTGTTCGCGGCGGGCGCGGCCGCGAGCAGACGCGGACGGCGGCTTAGAGTTCCTTCCAGGGGCGCTTATCGACATCTACGCCAGCCCACCGCCGCGAAGGGCACGTCCTTCCGGAGGACGAAGGGGCTTCCGCCAACCTTGGCGAGGGCGGCCGGAAGGCAGCACATCCTTAGCCGATGATCGAGTTTGCGGCCGCCAGTCCTCCCGGCTCCTCCCTTCGAGGTAGGGGCCGTTCCAAATAGCCAGGGCCGGAAGGCCGCCTGGCAACGGAGAAGCTTGTGCCAAAACCCTGAACCGGCGTCCGTGATTTGACACCGCCGCATGGGTCCGGCATGAGCGGGATCGAACATCCCGCAACGAAATCGCCCGATACCGCCCATGCTAGACATCAAATGGATTCGCGAGAAACCGCAGGCCCTGATCGACGCGCTGGTGAAGCGCCAATGGTCCGAGGAGGACGCGCAGGCGGCTGTCGACGACGTCATTTTGAAGGACGAATCGCGCCGCGCCCATCTCGGCGAATTGCAGGTCAAGCAGGAGCGCCGCAACGCCGCCTCCAAGGAGATCGGCAATGCCATGCGCAACAAGGACATGGCGCTGGCCGAAACGCTCAAGGAAGAGGTCAACGGCATCAAGGCGTTTCTGGCCGAGGCGCAGGAGACCGAGCGCAGGAACGACAAGGCGCTGGAGGATGCACTTGCCGTGCTCCCCAACGTGCCGCTGGACGATGTGCCGGTCGGCGCCGACGAGCACGGCAATGTCGAGGTCCGCAAGGTCGGCGAGATCAAAGCGCGTCCCAACTGGACGAAGGAGCATTTCGAGATCGGCGAGGCGCTCGGCCTCATGGATTTCGAGCGCGCCGCGAAATTGTCTGGCGCCCGCTTCACCATTTTGAAGGGCCAGCTTGCACGGCTCGAACGCGCGCTCGGCCAGTTCATGCTCGACCTGCACACGAGCGAACATGGCTACACGGAAGTGCAGCCGCCACTGCTGGTCCGCGATGAAGTGCTCTATGGAACCGGTAGCCTGCCGAAGTTCGAGGAAGACCTGTTCTTCGTTCGTCATGGTGAAGGCCGTCTCGGCCTCATCCCCACCTCCGAACCTCCGCTGACAAACTTGGTGCGCGAAGAAATCCTCAAGCATGACCAACTGCCGCTCCGCTACACCGCGCTGACCCCGTGCTTCCGTTCCGAGGCGGGCTCGGCCGGCCGCGACACGCGCGGTATGTTGCGCCAGCACCAGTTCTACAAGGTCGAGCTGGTCTCCATCACCGACCAGCAGAGCTCGCTCGCCGAACACGAGCGCATGACCCAATGCGCCGAGGAGGTGCTGAAGCGCCTCGGCCTGCCGTTCCGCACGGTGGCGCTCTGCACCGGCGACATGGGTTTCGGCGCGCAAAAGACCTACGACATCGAGGTGTGGCTGCCCGGCCAGAACGCCTATCGGGAAATCTCGTCCTGCTCGGTCTGCGGCGATTTCCAGGCGCGCCGCATGGATGCCCGCTACCGGCCGAAGGACGAGAAGGCGACGCGCTTCGTCCACACGCTGAATGGCTCCGGCGTCGCCGTAGGCCGCGCGCTGATCGCCGTCATCGAGAATTACCAGAACCAGGATGGTTCCGTTAGCATTCCTGAAGCATTGCGGCCCTATATGGGTGGGCTCGAAAAGATCGGGGCCTGACCGTGCGCATTCTTCTCACCAATGACGACGGCATCCATGCCGATGGCCTGTCATGCCTGGAGCGCATCGCGCGTCAGTTGAGCGACGACGTTTGGGTCGTCGCGCCGGAAGCCGACCAGTCGGGTTTTGCGCATTCGCTGTCGCTGTCGCAGCCGCTGCGTATGCGAAAGCTCGACGACCGGCATTTCGCCGTGCGGGGCACACCGACCGACTGCGTCATCATGGGTGTCAAGAAGCTGATGCCGGAGCCGCCGGACCTGATCCTCTCCGGCGTCAATTCGGGGTCCAACGTCGCCGACGACATCACCTATTCCGGCACGGTGGCCGGCGCCATGGAAGGCACGCTGCTCGGCATCCGCTCGATCGCGCTCAGCCAGGCCTATGTGTTGAAGCAGGATATCGGCCGCGACGTGCCGTGGGAGACGACCGAGGCGCACGCGCCGGCGCTGCTGGACAAGCTGCTGTCGACCGACCTGCCGGAGGGCGTGTTCCTCAACCTTAACTTCCCGAACTGCGTGCCGGACGAAGTCGAGGGCGTCAGCGTCACCGGGCAGGGAAAACTCGGCTACGGCATGTGGATCGACGAACGCGCCGACGGGCGCGGTTTTCCTTATTACTGGCTGCGCTTCGGCCGCGGCACCACCGAGCCGCTCGCCGGCACCGACCTGCATGCACTGGGTCACCGCCGCATTGCCGTGACGCCCCTGAAGATGGATTTGACCGCGCACGAGTTGCGCGACCAGCTCACGAAGGCGCTTGCATGATGATCGGAACGCCGGGTCGCGAGGGTTTCGCCGCCTTCATGCTGCGCATGCGCGGCAAGGGCGGCGTGACGGGCAACGTCCTTGCCGCCTTCGAGGCGACGCCGCGCGCTCCCTTCCTGGCGGGCCATTTTCACGACCTTGCCTGGTCGGATCGCATGTTGCCGATCGGATGCGGCGAGGCGATCGAGGGCGCCGATCTCCAGGCGCAGATTCTTTCGGCGCTCGCCTTCGAACCCGGCAACCGCGTTCTGGAGGTCGGCACGGGCTCCGGCTACACCGCGGCCGTCATCTCGCGGCTGGCCGGGCGCGTCACCACCATCGACCGCTACAAATCGCTGGTCGAACAGGCGCGCATGCGCTTCGAGCAGTTCGGCATCCAGAACGTGATTGCCCGCCAGGCAGACGGCGCGAACGGGCTTGCCAGCGAGGGCCCCTTCGACCGCA
The DNA here is from genome assembly GCF_040081985.1 of Mesorhizobium yinganensis. Classification (NCBI taxonomy): domain Bacteria; kingdom Pseudomonadati; phylum Pseudomonadota; class Alphaproteobacteria; order Hyphomicrobiales; family Phyllobacteriaceae; genus Mesorhizobium; species Mesorhizobium yinganensis. Next base: position 130,188 of record NZ_JBEBMH010000015.1, read on the forward strand.
TCGTCGTCTGGGCCGCGTTCGACAGCCATCCGCGAATCTTCGTCGACCAGCTTTCGACCGGCGGCACGATGGTGGCGGCAATCGGCCCGGAGGAGGGCAAGCAGGTTCTGGTGCGGCTGACGAAAGTCGGCAGCCGCTTCGAGCGCGAGGACATCGGCGAGGTTCGTTTCCAGCCGATCCTCAAAGGTGCCGCCGCCGTTCTCTGACCGGATCGATTTGGAGCGACACGCTCCGACAGCCTTAAAATTTCGGCGCGAACGCCGCCGCTCTTAACCGACCAGTAAGATTAACGCGCTTTAATCATGCCTGTGTTTGTACCGGGTGTAAGCGGGTCATTGCGATGCTGGTGAGTGTATTGCGGTCGGATAAGCGCAGGCTTTGGTGCGGCGCGGCCCTGCTCTTGATGACGGGAATGACGGCGGGCTGTAGCTCGCAATTCTCCCGGTTCAATTCCACGGACGATGTCTTTACAGGCTCGACCGCCAACCAGCGCCAGATCATCAACGGTGACAGTCAGCCTTATCCCGGCGACAATGCCCGGGTCGCGGCCGCTCCCGTCGATGGCGTCTCGACGGGCTCGGTCAACCGCGGTGCGCTCTCGCCGGTCGCGGCGCAGCCGTTGCCGCCGCCGGCCGTTCCTGCGCAGCCGGCGCGCGTGGCCGTGGCGCAACCGGCGCCGGCGCCGGCGGCGGCTCCGCCCGCCGAGCACACGCTGAGGGTTCCCGTCGCGGAAGCCCAAAAGCCAAGGCCGGCCGCACCGAAACTGGCTTCCGCCGAACCGCTCGACCGCAAGCCGACCGGGACGGTCGCGGATGGATCCTCGGCCTCGACGAAATTCGACGTGCCGGCAAACAAGGTGCCGGTGCCGTCGAAGGCGCCGCAGGAGAAGGTCGCCGTCCTCCCGCAATCGCCCAAGGTGAAGGAAGCGCCCGCGGCGGCGGGCTTGACTGCGTCCAACAATGCCAAGCAGCCCGACAAGCAGGCGAAGACCGACCAGGCCAAGACCGAGCAAGCCAAGGCGCAGCCGGCCAAGGCCGAACCGGTCAAGACCGCCGCCGCCAAGGGCGCCTACACGGTCGAATCGGGAGACACTTTGTCGAAGATCTCCCGCAAGACCGGGGTGAGCGTCACCGCGCTCAAAGCCGCCAACGGCATGCAGGACGGGGTTCTGAAGATCGGCCAGACGCTGAAGGTTCCGGCGCCCGGCGAGACCGTCGTCGCCAAGGCGGCTCCCGCCCAGGCTGTCGATCCGGTCTCGACCAGCGCCGTTCCGGCAGCGCCCAAGAAGGTCGCGCAGCAAGAGACGGTCGCGGCGGCCGCTCCGCCGAAGAACGACGGAAAGGTCATCGAGCAGGCCGAAAAATCGGAGGCGGCCGCGCCGAACTCCACCGGCATCGACCGCATGCGCTGGCCGGTGCGCGGGAAAGTGATCTCCGGCTACAGCAAGGGTGGCGGCGGCGAGAAGGACGGCATCGACATCGCGGTTCCGGAAGGCACGCCGGTCAAGGCTGCCGAGAACGGCGTGGTCATCTATGCCGGCGACGGCTTGAAGGAATTCGGCAACACCGTGCTGGTCCGCCACGAGGACGGCCTGGTCACCGTCTATGGCCACGCCAGCCAACTCAAGGTGCAGCGCGGCCAGAAGGTCAAGCGCGGCGACGAGATCGCCGTTTCGGGCATGAGCGGCAACGCCAATGCACCGAAACTGCATTTCGAGGTGCGCAAGAACTCCGCGCCGGTCGATCCGACGACCTATTTGGAATAGGCGTCTCGGAATCCGGCACGTCCTTCGAGGCAAGTCTCGAAGGACGCGCTTGACGGGTCAATCCTTCAGCGGCTTGCCCAGCCGCCCGGCCAGATCCTGCACGAACTGCCAGGCGACGCGGCCCGAGCGGCTGCCGCGCGTGGTCGCCCATTCCAGCGCTTCGGCGCGCAGCGTATCCGGGTCCATCTCCAGCCCGTGATAGCGGACATAGCCGTCGATCATCTCCAGATAGTCGTCCTGCGAACATTTGTGGAAACCCAGCCAGAGGCCGAAACGGTCGGAAAGGGAAACCTTCTCCTCGACCGCCTCGGACGGATTGATCGCCGTCGAGCGCTCGTTGTCGATCATGTCGCGCGGCAGCAGGTGCCGGCGGTTCGAGGTCGCGTAGAAGATGACGTTGGCCGGCCGCCCTTCGACGCCGCCTTCGAGCGCTGCTTTCAGCGACTTGTACGACGTATCGTCGTGGTCGAAGGAAAGGTCGTCGCAGAACAGGACGAAGCGGTGCGGCGCCTTCTTCAAAATCGTCATCAGCCGGGGCAACGTGTCGATGTCCTCGCGATGGATCTCGACCAGCTTCAGGCGTGATCCATCGGCGCTTTGATGATTGATCGTCGCATGCGCAGCCTTCACCAGCGACGATTTTCCCATGCCGCGCGCGCCCCACAGCAGCACGTTGTTGGCAGGCAGGCCCGCGGCGAAGCGCTGCGTGTTGTCGACGAGAATGTCGCGCACCCGGTCGACGCCCCGGATCAGCCCGATCTCGACGCGGTTCACCCGATGCACCGGCTCCAGCACGCCCAGTTCGGCCGACCACACGAAGCAGTCCGCCGCGTCCAGGTCGGCTTCGTCAGGCGGAGGAGGGGCGATGCGGTCGACGGCCGCGGTCAGTCGGTCGATCCGGTCGAGAAGGGCTTGCAGCGATGGGGTGGGCATGAAATCGGTCCGGTCAGGTTTAGCATGGGTCTGTCGGCCGCCAGCGATACGCGAATCCCGCCCGTCGCCCAAGGGGCGGGCGGTGGTCCAGATGCGGCAAAAGACGATCATGCCTCACGATGTCTCGCGGCCTGCGGCGATAAACCGCGAGAATGGCCGGAATCGGCGCTGAAAACCGCCGGCAATGCCTACAGGTGTAGTTGCATTGACGGTTCGACTGACTATATTCCGGCCAACTTTGGCGGGCCTCGCGAGGCCCTTTTTCCGTTTCAGGAGCAGACTGCATGATCGTGACACCGGCATACGCGCAAGGCGTGGGTGCGTCCCCCGACATGTTCATCAGCATCCTGCCTTTCGTGCTGATCTTCGTGATCATGTATTTCCTCATCATCCGGCCGCAGCGCACGCAGTTGAAGAAGCGCCAGGAGATGCTGGCTGCCGTCCGCAAGGGCGACACGGTCGTCACCGGCGGCGGCTTCGTCGGCAAGGTCACGCGCGTCATCGACGACAACGAGCTTGAGATCGACCTCGGCGGCACGAAAGTCACCGCGCTGCGCTCGACGATTGCCGATGTGCGCGTGCGCGGCGAGCCCGTCGCCAACCAGAACGTCAAGAAATAAACGCCTTCGGGGACTATACTTCCGACTGGTCGGACTGACAGAGGCAAGATGCTCTATTTTTCACGCTGGAAGACGATTTCGATCTGGGGCGTCGTGCTCCTGGGCGTGATTTTTGCCATCCCCAACCTGTTCTCGGACTCTTTCCGCGCCAGCCTGCCGAGCTGGGTGCCCGACCGTCCGATGACGCTCGGCCTCGACCTGCAGGGCGGCTCCCACATCCTGCTTGCAGTCGACCGCAACGACCTCGTCAACGAGCGCCTGCAGACGGTGCGTGACGATATCCGCACCCTGCTGCGCGACGCCAAGATCGGCTACACCGGCCTTTCAGGAACCGGTACGTCGGTGCAGGTGCGCATCCGCGAGGCCAATGAGGTCGAGAAGGCCAAGACCGCGCTCGCGTCGCTCCTCCAGCCGGTGACCAACAGCCTGTTCGGCACCGGCGCGATCTCGGAACTGACGCTGGAAGAGCCCGAGCAGGGGCTGCTGCGCTATACGCTGACGGAAGAGGGCATCAACTACCGCATGTCCTCGGCCGTCACCCAGTCGATCGAGGTGATCGGCCGGCGCGTCAACGAACTCGGCACCACCGAGCCGACCATCCAGCGCCAGGGCGCCGACCGCGTGCTGGTTCAGGTGCCCGGCCTCCAGGATCCGCAGCGCCTGAAAGATATCCTCGGCCAGACCGCCAAGCTGACCTTCCAGATGGTCGATCAGTCCATGGCCGTGCAGGAAGCCATTCAGGGCCGCCCGCCGGCAGGCTCCAGCGTGCTCTATTCCACCGACGATCCGCCGGTCCCCTATCTGATCGAGGATCGGGTCATCGTCTCGGGTGAAAACCTCACCGACGCCCAGGCGACCTTCGACCAGCGCACCAACGAGCCAGTGGTCTCCTTCCGTTTCGACGGCAAGGGCGCGGCCCGCTTCGGCCAGGCGACCCAGCAGAATGTCGGAAAACTCTTTGCCATCATCCTCGACAATCAGGTGATCTCGGCGCCGCGCATCAACGAGCCGATCCTCGGCGGCAGCGGCCAGATCTCCGGAAACTTTACCCCTGAATCCGCCAACGACCTGGCCGTTCTGCTTCGCGCCGGCGCACTGCCCGCCGACCTCACCATCGTCGAGGAACGCACGGTCGGCCCGAGCCTTGGCGCCGACTCCGTCGCCGCCGGTGAGTTCGCCGCCATAATCGCCGGCATCCTGGTGGTGGGCTTCATGTTGGTCGCCTACGGCACGCTGGGCATCATCGCCAATGTCGCGCTCGCCGCCAACGTCATCCTGATCATCGCCATCCTGTCCGTGCTCGGCGCCACGCTGACCATGCCCGGCATCGCCGGCATCGTGCTGACCGTCGGCATGGCGGTCGACTCCAACGTCATCATCTACGAGCGTGTCCGCGAGGAGCGGCGATGGGGCCGCTCTCTGGTCCAGTCGCTCGACCAGGGTTTTGCACGCGCATTGGCGACCATCGTCGATGCCAATTTCACCACCTTCATCGCCGCGGTCATCCTGTTCTATATGGGCACCGGCCCGGTGAAGGGTTTCGCCGTCACGCTCGCCATCGGCATCGTGACGACCGTCTTCACGGCGTTTACGCTGACGCGGTGGATGATCGCGATGTGGCTCAAACACTTCAAGCCGAAGGAACTGCCGAACGGCCTTATCCGCTTCATCCCGGACGACACCAAGCTGCCGTTCATGAGCTGGCGCCGCTATGCTTTCACGCTTTCGGCGGTGGCATCTCTGGCGGCGGTGGTCCTGTTCTTCTCGATCGAGATGAACTACGGCATCGATTTCCGGGGCGGCACCAGCATCGAGGTCCAGTCCAAGGACGGCCCGGCCGACTCGGCCGCCGTGCGCGAGGTGCTGAGCGAACTCAACATGGGTGATGTCCAGGTTCAGGAGTTCGGGTCGGACCGCGACCTGCTTATCCGCGTCGAAGGTCAGAATGCCGGCGACAATGCCGAACAAAGCGTCGTCGAGAAGGTGAGGCTCTCACTGGCCGACAGTTACGATTTCCGCCGCGTGGAATCGGTCGGCCCGACGGTGTCGTCGGAACTCGCCTGGGCCGGCACCATGGGAATCCTCGCCTCACTGGTGGCGATGCTGATCTACATCTGGTTCCGCTTCGAATGGCAGTTCGGCCTGGGCGCGGTGATCGCCACGGTCCACGACGTCACCATGATGGTCGGGCTCTACGTCATATCCGGTCTGGAGTTCAACCTGACCAGTATCGCGGCGATCCTCACCATCGTCGGCTATTCGATCAACGATACCGTCGTGGTCTACGACCGCGTCCGCGAGAATCTGCGCAAGTACAAGAAGATGCCGATCGAGCAATTGCTTGACCTGTCGATGAACCAGACGCTCTCGCGCACCGTGCTCACCGGCGTCACCACGCTGCTGGCGCTGATCGCACTCTATCTGTTCGGCGGCGAGGTCATCCGTTCCTTCACCTTCGCCATGATCTTCGGCATCCTCGTCGGCACCTATTCGTCGATCTTCGTCGCCGGCCCGCTGCTGATCCTGTTCAGATTGCGGCCTGAAGGCTCCGAGGCGGACGGCAAGGACGACGCCAAGCTGCCGACGACTGCCCAGCCTTCACAGACCTGACCGGCCGCTTCGTGACGGCCGGCATCGTCATCAGAGACGCGCATTTTCCGGGCAGGGCGCCGATCGAAGCCTACGGCAACGGCGGCTTCCGCTTTGCCGACATGTCGCATCGGGGCTCGCTCCTCTGCCTGCCCTCCGGCGTCTATGGCTGGGAGCCCGCCGATCCGGCGGCGCTGACGCCCGCCGATTTTACCCGGTTGATCGCCGAGGCCGACAGCGTCGAGATTCTTCTGGTCGGCACCGGCAGGAATTTGCGGCCTCTGCCTGCCGCCTTGCGGGCGGCGCTGAAGGAGGTTCGGATTTCCGCCGATCCCATGTCGACCGGCGCCGCGGTCCGCACCTACAACGTGCTGCTGGCCGAGGATCGCGCGGTCGCGGCCGCCCTGATCGCTGTCGACTAGGCATCCGAGACTGAGCCGTGGCGGATGAAAAAAAGCTCGTGGCCGATCAGGTCCGCGCCGCGGATTACGACCGCTATCTCAGTGCGCTCTACGCACCGCAGGCAAAGCGCGACGCGCTGCTTTCGCTCTATGCCTTCAACGCCGAAATCGCCGGTATCCGCGACCGTATCCGCGAAGCGCTGCCGGGCGAAGTCAGGCTGCAATGGTGGCGCGACGTCATCGCCGGCCGCAACGCTGGCGAGGCGACCGGCCACCCCGTCGCCGACGCGCTGCTCAGGACGATCGACGGGCATGGCCTGCCCGAACGCGCCTTCGAAAATTATCTCGACGCCCGTGTCTTCGACCTCTACGACGACCCGATGCCGTCGCGCACCGATCTCGAAGGCTATTGCGGCGAGACGGCGGGCGCGCTGATCCAACTGACGGCGATGGTGCTCGATGCAAAGTCCGCGCCGGATTTCGCCGCACTCGCCGGCCATGCCGGCTGCGCGCAGGCCATCACCGGCATTCTGCGCCTGTTGCCGCTGCACCGGGCGAGGGGCCAATGCTACGTGCCGCGCGACATTCTGGCCGCCGCCGGCACGACGCCGGAGGAGTTCGTCTCGGGAGCGCGGAGCCCATCGGTCGCCAACGCGGTCGACGCCATGGTCGCGCTGGCGACTGAACACTACCAATCGTTCCGGATGGATGCGGCTTCCTTGCCGCCCAGCCTGCGTCCCGCCTTCCTGCCGGTGGCGTTGGTACCGACCTATTTCGCCGCGATTTCAGCAAACGGGCCGAAAATGCTGACCGAACCGGCCGACGCTCCCGGCTGGAAACGGCAGTGGACGCTGTTCCGCGCGGCGTCGAAGGGATGGTAGGCAGACGCTTTTTCCCGACTGGGCCATCGGGTCGATTTGCTAATCGTTTTCCGATTCGGGTTGTTCGCCCCGCAAAACTGCCTCGAAATTGCGTCCCCGGCGAAAAATGTTGGTTATCCAGACGATCTGATCTTCGATGAGATAACAGATGATGGCGGATCGTTCGAAAGCGACGGTACGCAAGCCGGGAGATAGGTCGTCCCGTATTCGTCCCATGCGCGGAGCTTCGCCGATCTTTCGGCAGCGCTCTTCAAGTCTTTTGATATAGGCAAATGCAGTCCGGGGATTTGCACTGGTCTGGGCTATGTACCAAAAAATCGTGTCGAGATCGGTGCGAGCATCATCGCGATAGTGCACCTCAAGCGGCGGAATCATGACGTTTCTGCGCACGTTCGAAGAGATCGCGAAGGTGTTCCGATACTTCTTCGGTTGTATAGCCCGGACGCCTATCCTCGATCGAAGCTCTTATCTTCGCCTTGACCCAGGCGAGATCGTCAGCGCGGTCCTTCTCGATGCGATCCAGCGCGTTCAAGGCGGCGTCGAGGACTTCGTTCTCGGACCCGAACGCGCCCTGTGAGATTAATTCCCGAACACGATCGGCAACGCCGGTCGATACTGAAATGGACGCCATTTTGTCCGCTCCGTGAACTTGTGTCTTAACATACTAAGAGGTTTGCCGCGTCCTCGCAAACGTGAAGAAGGCACGCCGATGACCCGCCGCCTTTGCCGGACGCCAACGTCTCGTTAGTTGCCTGCCGCTCATAGATCGAAAGCAGCCTCGAACGACCTAGCTGAAGCTCGCTTCCAATTCTCAGGGGTAACTCAACTCTGCCGGGTCTCTCGCGCCGGTTCCATACGTTGAAATAGATGCCAAGCGGATATGCGGGATAATACTGCCTGGCAGAACGGCTCTGTCGTTCCGGAAGGCTGAGCGGCCGAAGGTGAGATATGATGTCTCTTCTCACCTCTAAGATGCCGGCACTACTCCGCCGCCTGCGCGGCCGGAGCAATTCCCAGCCACGCCCGGCAATCGCGCAAGGCCCTTGCCGTCGTCGCCTTCTTCTTGGCGATCGTCTTGTCCTTGCCGCGAAAACGTCCTTCGAAATCGTCGGGACGCAACTTCGTGCCGGGGTCCAGCGGCGGGAACAGGCCGAAATTGACGTTCATCGGCTGGAACGAGCGTTTCCCGGGCTCGTCGTCGGAAACGATATGCCCGCCGGTGATGTGGTTGAGCAGCGCCCCGAAGGCGGTGGTCGCGGGCGGCACCGATACCTCCCGGCCAAGGCGTTCCGCCGCGGCGAAGCGTCCGGCCAGCAGTCCGATCGCGGCACTCTCGACATAGCCTTCGCAGCCGGTGATCTGGCCGGCGAAGCGCAGGCCGGGTCGGCCCTTCAGTCGCAGCGTCGGGTCGAGCAGCGTCGGCGAGTTGATGTAGGTGTTGCGGTGCAAGCCGCCGAGCCGCGCGAAGTCCGCGTTCTCCAGTCCCGGAATGGTCCGGAAGACGCGTACCTGCTCGCCATGCTTCAGTTTTGTCTGGAAGCCGACCATATTGTAGAGCGTGCCCAGCGCGTTGTCCTGGCGCAGTTGCACGACCGCGTAGGCCTTCACCGTCGGATTGTGCGCGTTGGTCAGGCCCATCGGCTTCATCGGCCCGTGCCGAAGCGTCTCCACGCCGCGCTCCGCCATGACCTCGATCGGCAGGCAGCCGTCGAAGTAGGGCGTGCCCTCCCATTGCTTGAATTCTGTCTTCTGGCCGTCGACGAGAGCCTGGACAAAGGCCTCATATTGCGCCCGGTCCATCGGGCAGTTGATGTAATCCTTGCCGGTGCCACCCGGCCCGACCTTGTCGTAGCGCGACTGGAACCAGCAGACATTCATGTCGATCGTGTCGAAATGCACGATCGGCGCGATGGCGTCGAAGAAGGCCAGCGCATCCGCGCCTGTCCTTTCCGCGATCGCCTGGGCGAGCGACGGAGCCGTCAGCGGGCCGGTGGCCAAGATCGCCTGATCCCAGTCTTCCGGCGGCAGGCCGGTCACTTCCTCACGCACGATGCTGATCAGCGGATGCGTTTCCAGCTTCGCCGTCACGGCGGCCGAGAATGCGTCGCGGTCGACAGCAAGCGCGCCGCCGGCCGGCACCTGGTGCGCGTCGCCGCTTGCCATGATCAGCGAGTTGGCAAGCCGCATCTCGGCATGCAACAGGCCGACGGCGTTGGTTTGGGCATCGTCGGAGCGGAAGGAATTCGAGCAGACCAGTTCGGCAAGGCCGTCGGTCTTGTGCGCATCGGTGCCGCGAACCGGGCGCATTTCGTGCAGGACAACCGGAACGCCTGCCTGCGCCACCTGCCAGGCCGCTTCGGAGCCGGCCAACCCGCCGCCGATGATGTGAACAGGGTTCTTGATCATGGGGCCGACATAAGTCCGGAGCGGCTGAAAAGCAACTTTAGGCACCGCTTGCAAGTGAGCGACGCCGCCTCCACTATGCGGTCAATGGGGTTGGGCAAAAGCATTTCCCTTGCAGGGTCGGTTGTTCTGTCGGTGATGGGGACGGCAGGCGTCAGCCATGCCGTCCCGTTGACCGTCTGCCACGGCTATTCCTGTACCTTCGCGACACGGCTGGAATTCGGCCCGGGCGATTTGAAGAGCATCACGTCCATCATGCGCGGCGGTGCTTCTTCGGCCGCGGCCGAACGCAATGCAATCTCGAGGGCCGTGCAATATTACGAGCGCAGGGCCACCGCGGCCATCGGAATCCGCGACCGTGCGAAGGGTGAGTTCGCAGGCGCCAGGGAGCGCGGCCAGATGGACTGCATCGACGAATCCACCAACACGACGAGCCTGCTCGAACTGTTGGAAAGCAGAGGCTTGCTTCTTCACCATACCGTACAGCGCAAGGTATCTCGCGGCTTTTTCATCGACCGCCGTTATCCGCACTTCGCCGCCGTTATCGCCGACAGGACCGGGGAAAGGTGGGTGGTCGACAGTTGGTATGAGCCGGGCGGCGGTGCGCCGGACATCATGCCGCTGGCTCGCTGGCGCACGCGCGGCGTGCTGGGCGAACGATAGGCATTTCGGCGCTTGGGAAGGTTTGAGGGGCCTAAAGACACAACACCCGCCGGGGGAGGAGGTCCGGCGGGTGTCGCATAGGCCGGGCAGCATTCGGGAGGAGGTGAAGGCTGCCCGTAGTCGCCGAACCCTGGGAGGAGGATGGGCCGGCGATGTTCTTTTCGCATATGGTGCGTGCGAAGCGCTGTTTCAACAGCACCCGCCGGGGGAGGAGGTCCGGCGGGTGCCGTTTTGGTGGCCAGTCATCGGGAGGAGGAGAGACTGGCCGTATCCGTCGGAACCGGGGAGGAGGTCGGTTCCGGCGAAATTCCTTTAAATCGCCTTGCGCGCGACGTAGGGGATGTCGCTGCGGCTGAAGCCGAGATCGGAAAGCTCGCGGTTGGACAGGCGGCTCAGCTCGGAAACGGTTTCCCGGTAGCGGCGCCAGTTGCGATAGTTGCGGATCAGGTTCATGGTCTTTCTCGTGTCGTCTTTCGTTCTTTTCGTTTTTTCACGATCCGAAAATAAGCACGCGCCGCTTCGATGAAAAGTGCCTATCCCGCATAGCAGCAATGCGATTTGTGCATTGCAGCATTAAGCGATCTTAGAGGGTGCGGCGCAATTGCGGTCGATTCGGATTTATTTCTTGGCGTCAAAGGGTTGCGCTCTCGAACTAAAGTCGCAGGCGCTTGGAGTGCGAGGGGCGGGATGAGCGGATATTCGAAGCGGCTGGCACGCGACATCGAGCGCTGGGTCGGCAGCGGTTTGATCGACCGCCCGACCGGCGAGACGCTGTTGCGCGACGCCGAGAAAAACGACCGGCGCTCCTTCAGTTTCGGCTTCATTCTCATGATGATGGCGACGCTCCTGCTTTGCGCCGCGCTTCTGCTGGTCATTGCCTCCAATTGGGAGGCGATCCCGCGCCTGACCCGCGTGCTCGCCGTGTTCGCGTTCATCCTTGCCGGTTACGTCGGCGGTGCGCTGGTCAAGCTGCGCGGCCACGACGCCTTCGCTGAGGCGGCATGGCTGGTGGCCGCCGCGGCCTTCGGCGGCGGCATCGCGCTGATCGGCCAGATGTATCATCTCTCCGGCGACGAGGAGATGGCGATCCTGACGTGGTGCGCCGGGACGGGCCTCGCCGCCGTCCTGTTGCGCTCCGGCCCGCTGACGATCGGCGCAGCGGCCATCGCCGCGTCCTGGCTGTTCACCGAGGGGTTCGACATATGGGGCAGGAGTCTAGTCCCGATCTCCTATCCGCTGGTCGCCGCCGCTATATGGCTGGTGTCGCTCTGGACCCGGAGCGCCGCGACGCGGCATCTGCTGGTCCTGTCGCTGATTGCCTACGCGGTCATGCTGGCCGCCGACCGCGATGTCACGCTCTTTGGGTCGTTGCTTGCCGCAGTCTCGCTCGTCCTGCTCATCGCGTCGGTGCTTGCCGGCCCGGCCGCGGAGCGAATCGTGCAGCTCGACGGCCGGCTGCCGCTGCACGCGCTGCTGGGTTTCCTGGCAGGCGCCGCCATGCTGCAGTTCGAGCATACGGAGAATGCAGCGGCGCTGGTCGCGGCGGCGCTGGTGGTGTTCGCCGTCATCGCCGGTACGGTCTACCTGCTCGGCCGCGACAGCCGCGGCCTGCGCTGGCTGGCCTATCTCGGTTTCGCCTTCGAACTCTGTTTTCTCTATATGGCGACCGTCGGCACCATGCTCGGCACGGCCGGGCTGCTGCTGGCGGTCGGTCTGGTGCTTGCCGTCGCCGCCTTCCTCATCATCCGCATCGAACGCCGCATGAAGATGGAGCCCGCGTGATGCGCCGCTACCGCCTGCTCTTTACCGCACTGGTGCTGGCCGTCCTCCAGATAGGCTTCCTGTCGTGGATCATCGCGGCTCGCGCCGCGCTGCTGCGCGACGGCCGCGAGGTGCTGCTGAAAGTCGAGCCTGTCGACCCGCGCGATCTCCTGCGCGGCGACTATGTGCGGCTGGGTTATGACATCTCCACCATTCCGCGCGACCTCGTGACCTTCGGTCCGCCGATCGAAAGCGAGCGCGGCGCCGACGTCTATGTTCGCCTCAAGCGGCAGCCCGACGGATTTTGGCGTGTGGCTTCCGCTTACGTCGATGCTCCGCCGGCAACCCCGGTTCCCGAGGGCGAGATCGAGCTGCGCGGCAAACTCGCCTATTCAGTTCCTCCTGACCCGGTCCGCGTCCATTACGGTATCGAGCGCTTTTATCTTCCCGAAGGCGAAGGCAAGCCGATCGAGCGCGATATGCGTGTGCGCAGCTTCGGTGTCCTCGCGGCCGTTGGCGCCGACGGCGCGGCGCGGATCAAGGCGCTGATGGACGGCGACACAAAGATGTTCGAGGAGCCGCTCTACTGAACGCTCGGCTTGTCGCGTGCGCCTGCGCCGTTGACAGAAGCCCAACGGCATGGGAATGCCGGGTCAGTGCGGATGTGGCGGAACTGGTAGACGCCCTGGATTTAGGTTCCAGTGCCGAAAGGCGTGGGGGTTCGAGTCCCTTCATCCGCACCACACCAGACTTGCTGGTGTATTTGACCCGTCAACGCCTTGAACGGCAAGGCGATTTTCGGTGTTCTAGGTCCCTGTTTCCGACAGTATTCGATGCGGTCGGCAAAGGCCAGTTTGAGCACGGTGCGACGCAGTGCGACATCACCGGTTTGCCAAAGTTTCCAAGGGTTTGCGAGGAATGTGAGGGCCGGTTCTAGTTGTTCCTCGAATTTTCCCTTTGGCTCGGCCTGATTGGCGAGCTTTTCGGTGAGCACGATCTTGCCGCGCTCCAGTTCGGAGATCTTGTTCTCGTAGCTGCGGATGACCGTCGCGTTCGACGCTTCCATGATTCGAGATAGCAAGGTCTCGATCTGTTTTTCGGCCGCCTCGATCTGGCGTCGTCCAGAAAGGATGATCTCGGTTGCCTGGCTGCGGCGCTGTTCCCAGGCAGCGGCGAACATGGCCCGCGCCATCGCAAATAGCGTCTGTGTCGGCTCCAACTGCCGGACCAGTTCGCCGACATCACGTTCCAGCCTGTCGCGCGGGATCGACTTGCCGTAGCTCTCGCAGGTTTTCTCCTGGCAGAGATAGTAGGCGTAAGGCTTGCGGCGACCCTTGCTCCAAGACGAACGCAACGGCACGCCGCAATCGGCGCAGACGGCCATGCCGCGCATGACGAAGTCGTCGCCGATGTTCTTGCGCAAGGGAGCCTTGGCAATCCCATTGCGGCGGGCCTGCACCTTGTCGAACGTCTCCATGCTGATCAGCGGCTGGTGATGGCCCTCGAGCCAATCGATGCCGTAGGTTTCGCTGCAGATGTAACCGGTGTACAGCGGTTGCGTCAGAAGTTCGGCTACCCTCTGCTGCGTGAGGACGCCTTTGCGGTCGCGAGGGAATTCCGGGAAACTCTCCAGGAAGCGCTTCACCTCCGCCTGGGTCTGGAAGCGCCCCATCGCATAACCTTCGAACGCATCGCGGACGATCGTCGCGAAGGGCTCCTGCGGCATCAACAATTTGCCCCGACCTTTGACGGTTTCATAGCGATAACCAACGGGCGGATTGTGAATCCAATAGCCCGACTGCATGCGCGCTTTCATCTTCTGCGCGACCTGACGGCCATTCTGCTTGCGTTCGAGCGCGCCCTGCGCGGCCATGATTGTTTCGATGAACTCGCCCTCGGGACTGTCGTCGAACTTGAAGTTGAGGCACTCTATGCGGGCGCCGCGCTTGCGGAAGGCTTCGCGCAGATCGAGGTGGAAGCGGGTATCGCGGGCAAACCGCTTCAGATCGTCGAAGATGACGACGAAGGGCTCGCCCGGCTGCGCGTCGAGGAAGCTCAGAAGCGCGACCATGCCCGGCCGCTTCATGAAGTCGCCGCCGCCGCTGATCGTGTCCGGGAACACGGCAGCAACCTCGTAGGATTTGGCCGCCGCGTGTTGGCGGCAGCGATGCTCCTGGCTAACCAATCCGTGCCCCTCGTCCTCCTGGGATTTCGACGACACGCGGCAGTAAATGACTGCTTTTTGTTTTTCGGGATTTTTTTGTTTCATACGGCCTCCTTTCCGTTGCCGGGATTGGCAGCAGTCAGGATAGCCTTCAAATCGAGCGCCTGCCCACAAATTTGCGGGTTGGGGGCAATCTGCCAACCGATATCGACGAACGAAACGACGATCGACCAGAGCGTTTCGATCAGTTCGCGTTTCTGGTCGTCGGGAATATCCTGGTCTTCGAGGTAGGGCAGCCAATCGGTCCAATCGAAGCGCAGAGCCGGCGCGGGAGAGCCGCGAGGGGCCTCCGGGCCAGCCTCGATCTTGTTGCGAGTGACCGCAACGGCAGCGGCGTCCATCGGTTCCTCCCGCTCTGCGTCCCCGGCCTTCCGCTGGTGCGGGAACGTGGCGTCAGTGCGAGCGGCGTTCGCCCCGACACGCCCGTCGCTCCGTTGCCCGTCATTCACCCTCTGCATGTCGCCGCCCTCCGCATCAAGGCCGAATGCGTGGCTGGTAGCTGCGGCGCCCGCCGCTGCCGTTCATGGTGCGGTTGCGGGCGGAGGATTCCGAGCTCTGGTCGCGGTCGCGGGTACGCTCGCGAGCTTCCTTCTCCGCCTCGATCTGCGGCCGGAAAAATTGGCCTTCCAGTTCCTTGCCGACTTCGTAGAGATCGCGATCCTCCACGGCGGCGAACTCTTCCTTCATCAGGCGTTTTGCGCCGACATGGGTGATGCCGAGCTCACCGGCCAGCTCCTGCGCCTGATGCGCATAAGAACGGCTGAAGCTGATCTTATCGCCGCCCCTGATCATGGCGCCGACTGCACGAGCGAACCCCAAAGCAAGGGACTTTTGCTCCTTCGTCAGGCTTTCCTCCCGATCGCGATACCCTTGCAGCATCTGGTTGGGTGTCAGCCCGGTACGTTCCTTGAAGAGATCCCTGATGATAATCTCGGCACGGCCCGGATCGAGTTTGTTAGTGCGCGCCACGGCATAGGCGTAGTCGGTCAGCTTGTCCGTATAGGCACCCTGGGTTTTGATCGACAGTTCGACTATGCGCGTGATCCCCATGAATTCGTCGAATTGCGTGTCGCTCAGCAGCCTGCCTGAGAACCCTTCGCGGGAATGAGCGACGCGTTCAGCTTCATTGGGTTCATAAAAGTAGTCCATGTTCGTTGCTCCTCTTCCTTTTAGAACATATCAGGAACTTATAGGACAACAGTCCTAGCTCCGACAAGCAAAAGCCGGATCATTTTGTTGCGTTCTTCTTGTCATATTGCCTGGATTGCTCGGATCGGCGGGCGGAACGCGGGCGTTCTTCTTTGTTTCAGATGGCACCGAACCGCAGCCCGCGGCGGTTCCATCAATCCTGGCTGTGGCGGATGGTGCGGCGGTCTTCGCCGGAACGCCTCTCGCTGGCGCGGAGGAACGCATCGACTGCCATGCCCTTTGTCTGGTTGCGGCGCTGGGCGCGGCCCAGCAGATCCTCGAAGGCTTGCTGTCCTTCGTCGCGCACCCCTTGCATGTCGTTGGCGTGCGCCTGACGCACTCGGCGATGCGCCTCGGTCTCGATGAAGCCGACGCGGTCGTTGCCGCCGCCGGGCGGTGCGGGATGATCGAGATTGGCCTGCGCGGCCTCGTCGTAGAGGCGTTTGCGCACCTCATCGACGCGGGTATAATATTCTTCAGTGTAAAGCAGGTTCATCTGTTCCTGCTTGCCGGAAACGTCCTCATCGATGGCCTTGAATTCGGCGAGGTCGGCATCGGTCCTGAGCATGTTGCGGACGAACGAGACCGAGGCCTTGTGAAGCATCTCGTCCAGCTGCTGTTCTATCGTGTCCGACATGGCCGTATCCCTCGCAGCAAATTTGCGTTCGCCGACCGCGATCCGGCACAATGGGATCATGGTCGTGTTTCAGGACATTCAGGATGTCGAGGAGTGGCTGGCGCCGCTCGACTACATCGCCTTCTGGGAGGCGGTCGCCCCCTACCGTCTAGGTCTACAGGACCGGGACCATTGCGATGGGCTGATCGCGGGCGGAAAAATGACACCCGCACTTTTGCTGGACGTGCTCAAGATCATGGCGACGTCGGAACTGCGCATCGCCTTCAATCTTAAGGACCGCATCATCGATCCGCCGGCCGCCTGTTCTCTCAGATCCGTTCACTGAGCCGTCGCCGGCTTGAAAAACTTGATCCAGGCGCAACGTCCTGCTTCGGCCGGCACGGTGAACTGCCCTAGCGGACCGACGAAAGTGCAGTCCAGGTAGAAGCGCTTCGCGAGCGGATTGAACGGATCGCCGTTGTCTACGAACCGGTAGCTCCACGAGATATGCGGCGCGCCCAGCGTCGCATATGCGGCGTAGCCAGCCAACGGCAGCGCGAGCCAGAGGAACATGGCGGCGAATCTCATGACGGAACTCCTTTGTCGGGAGTCGTCAACGTGATCCAGGGATCGGGGGCGAGCGGGCGGCCTTCGAGCGGATTCGCTTCAAGCAGATGGCAGTAGGGCGCGATGTTCTGCTGGCCGATCGTCCTTGCCCGGGCGAAGCCCACTCCCTTGACGTGCATCAGTTGTTCGTCCCGAGGCATCGCCATGAGTTCGGCGGCTGAGAGCCAGCGCTGTCGGCCCAGGTTCATGTTGGTTTGCAGGCGCATGCTTTCGGTGTCAGCGCCGAGGCTGCTCATCACCGCGAGTTCCTCGCCTAATGCCTTGGACACGCGTTCGGCCTCGGCAAACGAAGAGAAGCCAAACCACTGTTTTACAACAGCGTTTTCTTCAATGGTCTCGACTCCGAGACGACCGAACTTGCGCTCGATCTCGGACCGGCTCTGCGCGATCATGTGCACTTCACAACCATAAGCCCTGAGGGTCGTGAGCGCCTCGACCAGAGATTTCAGCGGGGCGTTGGTGAACTCGTCGGCGATAATGCGCAAAGAGCCGGCGCCGCCGTACAATGCGTCGATGAAGGCCATGATGTGGAGCGCATAATAGGCTCCGAGCTTGTTGACGTAAGCCTGCGGCCCGACGAGGAACACGATGGCACCCTGTTTGACCAGTTCGGCATGCGTCGTCGTCGTGCCGGTGCCGGCATCATTGAGATACGACCCGGCACTGAAGAGCCGCACGGACCGCTGCGCCGCCTCCAGATGCTGCGGCCAGTGCTCGTGTCCGGCCATCTCCAGAATATTCTGGGCGAGCGCTTTCAGGGCGGGGTCGCCTTCCTCAGCCTCGATCGCCGCAAACTTGCGCAGTTTTGCCGGATCGCTCAAAAGGGCCCAGAGTCCGCCCGGAATCGCCAGCGCGGTGCTGCGTTTCAAAAGAGTTCGCATGCCGAACTCCACGAATTTTCGCGGCCACCATCGGAAATAGCTGTTTCTGTCATCTTCTTCTGCAGGCTCTGGAATGAGCGCGTGCGTGATGTTGTCGATGCCGTAGATAAGCCCCTTGGGCTTATGCTTGGCGGCGGCCACTGCCGAGCCGAACGGATTGACCGAGACCCGATGCCGACAGGTTTGCGGCATCACGCCCATGTCGCAGATGATGGCGACCTTGCGGCCGAGCCGCGCGAGCGGCTCAGCCGCCTGGAACGCCAGCTCAGCGTGTTGATTTCCACTGAGAAGTGACCCAGTCGACGGAGGTTTTTCCATCGAGAATTGACCCATGTTTGAAGCTCCTCCCACACGGATTGTGTGGGGGACATCGGAGTGATCGACATGGAGTTATTGAGCGTCATCCGACGCTGGCACTACCGAGACCATCTTTCGATCCGCGACATCTCGCGCCGAACCGG
>NZ_JBEBMH010000016.1:0-134856 GCF_040081985.1 Mesorhizobium yinganensis
CCCTCGACCTCACCCCGGTCAACGACGCGCCGACAGCGGCCCCCGTCGATCTCGGCGCCATCGCCGAGGACGGCAGCCGCGTCATCACGTCGGCCGAACTCTTGGCCGGCGTCTCCGATGTCGACGGCCCGGCGGCAACCATCACCGGCGTCTCCATCCAGTCCGGCAACGGCTCGCTCGCCGACAATGGCGACGGAACCTGGACCTATACGCCGGCCGCCAATGACGACACATCGGTGACGTTCGGCTATACCGCCTCCGACGGCAGCCTCAGCGCCGCCTCCACCGCTTCCCTCGACCTCACCCCGGTCAACGACGCGCCGGTTATCAGCGGTACGACGACGGGAACAGTGACCGAACCGGGTGGCGTGTTGAACGCGATTGCCGGCACGCCCACCGCGACGGGCGACCTGGACGCGGAGGACGCCGACGACGGCGATGCGGATGACGCATGGAACACTACCGTCGTCACGCAGGGCCAGTACGGCAGCCTGACCATCGATGCCGCCGGCCACTGGACCTATGTGCTCGCTACGAACAACGCGACGGTCAATGCGCTCAACAATGGAGATATGCTGCAGGATTCGATCGTGGTCGAGACCACGGACGGCACCCAGCAAACCATCACGATCGACATCGCCGGATCGACTGACGAGCCGATCGTCTCGGTCTACTCGAGCAGCGCGATGACGAGCCTGGTTGCAAGCTACGATACCGCCAGCGCATTCTCCGACGCTCTGGCCAACGCCCTCGCCGGCCAGGCCATCGTGGTCGACCATCCGGAGGCGTTGCTGAATGTCGGCGCGCAGACGATCGAAACGGACAATCTGACGGTCGTCGCCAGCGGAGCATTCCTTGCCGATCTCGCCCTGTCGGGAGACGCACGCAATCTGACGCTCCAGGGCAGCGCCGATATCAATGTCACCGCAAGCGAGAGCGGCGGCACGATCGTCGGCAACGCCGGGAATAACACTCTCAGCGGCCAGGGAGGCGACGACATCCTGCAAGGCAATGCCGGCGCCGATGTCCTCATAGGCGGAGAGGGCGCGGACACGCTTAACGGCGGGGCCGGAATCGATACGCTCACGGGCGGCAACGGCAACGACACCTATTATGTCGATAATGCTGCCGATGTGGTCGTCGAGGCCGGTGGGCAGGGCAACGATATCGTGGCGGCAACGGTCAGCTATGCGCTTGCCGCCGGCGTCTCGGTCGAACGCCTGAACACCACCAGCCAGGCCAGCACCTACGCCATCAACCTCTCCGGCAACGAGTTCGCGCAGACGCTTATCGGCAATGCCGGTGACAACGTCCTCAACGGCAAGGGCGGCGCCGATACGATGCGCGGCCTCGACGGCAACGACACCTACTATGTCGACAATGCCGGCGATGTTATCGTAGAAGCCGACGGCCAGGGCAGCGATATCGTGGCCACCTCGGTGAGCTACACGCTTGCCGCCGGCGTCTCCGTCGAGCGCATGAACACCACCAGCCAGGGCGGCACATCCGCGCTCAACCTGACGGGCAACGAGTTCGCGCAGACGCTCATAGGCAATGCCGGCGACAATATCCTCAACGGCAAGGGCGGCGCCGACACGATGCGCGGTCTCGACGGCAACGACATCTACTATGTCGATAATGTCGGCGATGTGATCGTCGAGGCCGACGGCCAGGGCAGTGACATCGTGGCGGTGACGACCAGCTATACGCTCGCGGCCGGCGTCTCGGTCGAGCGTATGAACACCACCAGCCAGAGCGGCACATACGCCATCAACCTGACGGGCAACGAGTTCGCGCAGACGCTGATCGGTAACAATGGCGACAATATCCTCAACGGCAAGGGCGGCGCCGATACGATGCGGGGTTATGCCGGCAACGATATCTACTATGTCGACAACGCCAATGACGTGATCATCGAGACCAGCGCCCAAGGTGACGACATCGTGGCGGTGACGACGAGCTACACGCTCGCGGCCGGCGTCTCCGTCGAGCGCATGAACACGACCAGCCAAGGAGGCACATCCGCCATCAACCTTACCGGCAATGCGTTCGACCAGACGCTTATCGGCAATGCCGGCGACAACATCCTCAACGGCAAAGGCGGCGCGGATACGTTGCGCGGCAATGGCGGCAACGATACCTTCGTCTTCGATACCGCCCTCGGCGCAAGCAATGTCGACGCGATTGCCGACTACAGCGTTACGGCGGATAAGATCGCGCTCAGCCAGAGCGTGTTCGGCATGGCCATCGGCGCGCTGGACCAGAACGCCTTCCACGTCGGCACCGGTGCGGCGGACGCATCGGACCGCATCATCTACGACAGCGCTTCCGGAAATCTCTACTTCGATGCCGACGGGAACGCCTCGGGAGTGGCCGTACTGTTTGCCCGGCTGTCGACGGGCCTGTCGGTCACGCATGACGGCTTCACCATCATCTGACCGCTTTCACAAGCCGCCGCCCTCGCGGCGGCTTGTGACGAGCAACTCGACGAAGGCATCACGTGCGGCGTCGCCACAAGAACCAAAGATCACAAATATATAGCTTGGTTTCCGCAGTGCCCCGGGGGGAAGTGCCGCCCCGGGGCACCTCCATTCGGCGAAATCGGCTCACGGATATCCGGAAAGCCTGCAAAATCCAACAGAAGCAGGAGCGGAGAGAATAACGGCCAAACCCCGAACCCGCCGAAACCGGCAAGGATTTGGCCAACGGAAGAATCGACGCGACAACCCTCGATGCCGCGACTTCCGGCGTCAGCGAGCTGGCCGAATCGGTCGTTCCCTACTGAATGCTGGTAAAACCGTCGTCGGACATGCCGGTTCCCTGCGTGCCACGCAGCCGCAGGGCCGCCAGGATCGCGGTCTGGGTCTCTTCCACGAGCACTTCCCCTTGGCAGTGCGTGACGATGGTGCGATCGCCATGATCCCGCAGAGCCACGAGGTGTTTCGAATTCAAGCTGACGTGATGACCGTCAGTCGCTGTAAGCCGTATCCACATGCCTCAGACCCCCCGATATGCCCCACGTCGATCATGACGGGAGACGGCGTTTCCGGCAATAAAAAAGGATATAAGCGCGAGGCCGCCTTGAGAAGATGCTGAATCAGTCGCGATAACCGCAAAGCCGGGATCAATCGCTTTGCCGGATCACGCGATTCCGACGGGCTTCATTCTCCCGCAGGGCCGCGGCCAGTTCGGCAGCCAGGCGGTCCACCAGTTCCTGCCATTCGGTCTTTCTGGCTTCCCGAAGCGCGGCAGGAACCTCCGGGACACGGGCAAGCGCCAGTTCCGCCTCGGCGAGTTCCTCGCATATGTCGCGGAAAACCTCGCTGTGGCTCATCAATTTGCGGATTGCAAATTCGGCTTGCGGAAACCGACGCGTAGCTGCAGAGAATGCCCGTTCCCTGGCTACCGGTCTGCTTTCTGCTGCCACGAACGCCATCCTCCAGAGACCGGCCTGTAAAAACCCCCAAACATCCGCGGCCGCCTTCCGCGCGATCGCATGATCTATTCCTTAGTCCTTCGGCCGATCCCCCGGCAGTTCAATTCGCTCGATCAGACACCCGTAGCGTGCCGGTGCCTCAGCATGCCTCCGGTCAGAAGCGGATCACCAGCCCAAGGATCGGACCTTGCTGAACGACGTCAAAGAGAAAGCCGTCATCGCTGTAATCGACGCCGAGAGCCCGGTATCCCGCCACCATGGAAAAACTGTCGTTGAACCGATAGCCTAGTCCGCCTGCGACGTCCCAATCGACATCGGCTCCGCCGGCCCCCACCAGCCCCCAACCGGTAAAATAAATCTCCGGCGTGAAATTGTAGTTACCACGGACGCCCACCAACCCGTCCACCCAGGTCGCCCCATCGCTGGCGGAACGGCCGCCCAAAATACCTCCATCGATAGAAATCTCTGTGTCCACCGACCAGACGCGAACGCCGCCAACCACGTCAAGGCGGCCCGAAGGGCCGTCCAGGAGCGCGTAGCCGCCGCCAAGAAGGCCGGCAAAGGTTTCCGACGACACATCCACATGATCGGCAAGGATCCCATGCGGGGTGCCGGAGCCGGTCGATATCTTCGTATACATGATGTCGCCAAAGATGCTGTAGCGTTCGTAGCGCGCTTCGCCGATCGCCATTGCCGCGAAATCGAGGTCTTTAAGAATATCACCGAACTTGAAATCGATATCTACGGGCGGGAGGCCGAACACACCCGTTTCGCCGGAAAGACCGGCTGCCCAGAAGTAGGGCGCGACGGTAAATGTCCACCCCGATTCGGTGGTCGTCGTCTTGGCGTCGGGGGTAACCGGCGAAACTGCGTCGGCAGCGTTCGCGGCAGAGACGAAAAGGCTGCCCAACATGAGGCTGCAAACGATAGCGGCTTTCATTATTCTGTCTCCAACCCGTTATCATACCGCAATCGTAACGGGACTATCCGTTCACGCAAAGTCGCCGTTCCCGCAAACTACGCGCACGCGGTTGCTTAAGGCCAGAACATGCATGTAAATTACGTGGTCTAAACCCAGTTGCCGATCAGAATTGCGCCGACAGCGGCTAACGCGCTGTCAACACATGGGGGTGTGTTGTGTTCCAGGCGGAAGCATCCGCAGTGGGAGAGTTCGCTCCCCCCGTTGAAAATTGTCGCGCCCAGCTTCAGCGTATCCTGAAAAGCTCCGAATTCGACGCTACCGCCCGCGAACGGCGTTTCCTCGGCTATGTCGTCGAGGAAACCCTGTCCGGACGCGCCAGCCGGATCAAAGCGTATTCGATCGCGGTCGAAGTGTTCGGCCGTGACGCTTCCTTCGATCCGCAGACCGATCCGATCGTTCGCATCGAGGCCGGCCACCTGCGCCGGTCGCTGGAGCGCTACTATCTGACGGCGGGACAGGCCGACCCAATCCTGATAACGATCCCGAAGGGCGCCTACGTCCCGACATTCTCGTCGCGGCCGCTTCCTGCCCCAGCTTCCGATACTGCATTGCCCATTGCGGAACCGGCGAAGACCACCAAACCCCAGCGCTGGAGCAAACTACCCTGGCTGGCCGTTGCGCTGGCCGTGCTTGCCGTTGCGGTGGCCGTCCTGGTGCTGGAACTGACACCGCTGCATCTGCGGTCGACCGCGCCGGGAATGCCGCGCTTGCTCGTCGAGCGGTTCGAGGATCTGTCGGGGACGGCAACGTCGGCCGCGGTGACGAGCGGGCTGACACAGGAAGTCATTGGCCAACTCGCGAAATTCAAGGACATCGTCGTCATCGAAGCGACCGAACCCGGCGAAGCAAAAGAACTGCCGCGCTTCATCCTCGCCGGAAGCGTCAGCCTGTCTGCCGATGCGTTCCGTCTCCGGGTCCGGTTCATCAACCGCAGCGACGGCTCGGTGCTGTGGGCAAACAGCTACGACGGCGGCATGGATGTCGGCAAGCTCATCGAGGCTCAGACAGACATTGCGCGCAATGTCGCAACCAGTCTGGCCCAGACCTATGGCGTCATTTTCCAGGCGGATGCATCGACCCATGTCGACAACCCGCCCGACGATTGGGCCGCCTACTCCTGCACGCTCTCCTACTATGCTTATCGCGTGGATCTGGACGCGAAATCCTATCCGGCGGTGCGGGCCTGCCTGGAAAAGGCAGTCGAGCGCTTCCCGAACTACGCGACCGGCTGGGGGCTCCTCTCGCAGACCTATATCGACGGGATTCGTTTCCGCTATCCATTCGACGCCGCGTCAGCCGCCTCGATCGAGCGCGCACTTGCCGCGGCCAGGCGGGCCGTGAGTCTTGACCCGCTCAACATCCGTGGCCTGCAGGCGGAAATGCTGGCGCTCTATCTCGGTGGCGAGATCGAAGCGGCCCTGGCAGTGGGCAAACAGGCCATGGCTATCAATCCGAACGATACCGAACTTGTGGGTGAGTACGGATACCGCCTGGCCTTGGCCGGGCATTGGGACGAGGGTTGCCCCCTGGTGGCCGAAGTGCGCGAACGCAATCCGGGGCCGCTCTCCTATTACGAGTCGGCGCTTGCCCTCTGCTCCTATTTCCGGGGCGACAATGCGCAGGCAGTGATGTGGGTCAGGAAGGTGAGCGCGCCCGACAACGCGAACTACCATGCGATCGCGGCGGCCATCTTCGGCGAAAGTGGCCATGGGGCCGAAGCCGATCGAGAACGTGCCTGGCTTGAGCAGAATGCACCGGGGCTGATCGAGAACGCCAGGGAGGAAATCTCCATGCGCCTGGCGCGCCACCAAGACGTGGAGTTCTTCCTCGGCTCGCTGAGGAAGGCCGGCCTATCCGTGTCTGACTGAATGCCACGGGCATGTTCGTTGCGATTCTGCCCGTAGGATACAGTTACTTACCTTCCGCGCCGGTCACCAATGCCCCAACGTCATCGCAGGCAACCAATAGTGATTCCACAATTCGTCCGGAGAAAAAATGACGACACGACGGAGATTATTGCTCACGGCATCCGCTCTCGCGGCGACGGCCGGCGTGCTGAACACACGAGAGTCCCTGGCCGCCGACACGATGGCGGATTTTCTGTTCGTCCAGACAGCCGATGCAATGAGCTTCGACAAGGCGACGAGCAAACTGACGCTTGAGGGCGTAGGCGGCACGACGCTGTTCTTCGCCGACCGTCCGGAACGGGTTGCCGGGAACATGAAGACGTCTGCCTTCATCCCATTCTGGAGCAAGGGGAAGGACAGCTTCCTTTCCGACCCGCCGAACGCCGACCTCTCGATCCTGGAAGGCAACGAACTCCGGCAAGTGGTGGTCGTCCTGGAACGACCCGAACTGAACGGCGACAAGCTCAGCTACACGGTCAAGGTGGTCGGCGGCGAGATGCCGGAAAAGGGAACCGACGTTTCCGTCTTCATCGACATCATCGGCATGCCCTTGACGCCCCTTTCATATGCTGGCGTCGCGCGGCGCTCATTCCGGCGCGCGGTCATGTACTAGACTGCCCGCCGGTAAGGATCGGCGGCAGACAAGAAGCGGCTGCCGCCCGCAGTCCGGCATACACCTTGCGACCAAGCCGTTCTCAGGGAACTGCAACACAATCGAGGGAAATACCAATGGCAAGACGACGTAACATACTCGCAGGAGCGGTGCTGATGGCCGCCTTCGGCGCAATCGGCATCGCCCAGGCGCAGACCATCAGCTTCGCCGACGCCGCTACGGTCCTGGCCAAGGACTGCGGCGCGGACATCAAGAAACTCTGCAGCGGCGTCAATCTCGGCAACAATCAGATCCAGAGCTGTCTCGAACGCCATCAGGCAAAGGTCTCGCCGACCTGCACGTCGACGCTGGCCAGCGTCACCGCCTCGATAGAGCAAAGGCTGGCGGCACAAGCGGTCGTGTTCAAGGTGTGCGGCGGGGATGCGGCGACACTATGCAAGGGGGTCAAGGGCGAAGCGCACATCCTCCAGTGCCTCATCAAGACCACGCGTATAGACGGTGGCAAATGCAACCAGGCCATAACCGACGCCGGCTGGCGCTGAACCGGGCCGGAGAGGGAGAACCGAAAATGTCCTTTCGTCGAATTCTTGCCGGCTTGACGCTGGCCGCCGCCGTCTTCGCTGGTTCCGCCGAGGCCCAGCAACTCAGCGACCATCAACTGATCGCCAGCCTTGGCAAGGTCGAGGGAGCCGCGCCGGTCGTCGACGTGGCTATCCTGATGCAGGAAGCGACTGCCAATGTCGGAAAGGGCGCTGCCGCCTTGCCGCACTGGAGCCAACTTGCCCAGCTTCCGCAGTTTGCGGTGGAAATCGATTTCGAGAACGATTCGATCGCCATCGAGCCCAAATCCTATCGCACCATCGGGCTGATCGCGGATGCGCTGCACCATCCGCTGCTACGCCACTACAAGTTCCTGGTCGTCGGACACACCAGCGCCACCGGCAGCCCGCAACATAATCTCGAACTCAGCATGAAGCGCGCCGACGCAATCATGGAGGCCCTGGCGACCACATTCGCGGTGCCGGCGAACCGCCTTGTCGCCGTCGGCGTGGGGCAGGAGTTGCCGCTGGCATCAACCGATCCGAAAGCCGCGGTCAACCGGCGGGTCCAGTTGATCAATCTCGGGCTGGTGGAGTAGTCCGGGACTGCCGAAACCCATAAACTCGGCGAAGAGACCGGGACATGAGCGGCAGGGACTTTTCCTGCCGCCATTTTGTTTTGGGCAGGCATGTCAGTCGTTCGTTTGTCATGGTCCTTTGTTGGTCCTTGGGCTATGACTTGAAGCTAAGAAGCACCGCGCCGCCAATGGCTGTCTCGAAGAAGTAGCGCGTACGGGAATAGGTGGGACGACGATGAGCCGGTACTTTACTTCCCATGCTCGAATTGTCGCGTGTGTCCTGCTTGTCGCGGGATTGCAACTGGCCGGCTGCGCTAGCCGCCCAACCGGCGTGCTGACGCCGGTCGCGGAAACCAACCCCTCCGCCAGCAAGGTGGAGATGATCGTGACAACGACCCGCAGCCATGCGGCCAACCCCGGGGAGATGTTCAGCGGGGAGCGCGCGCTTACCCCGGCATTCGCGGAGCTCACCGTGTCGATCCCGCCGGACAATGTCCGCAAGGTCGGCGAGGTGGCATGGCCGAAAAAATTGCCGCCCAATCCCGCGACGGATTTTGCCGTCATCAAAGCGGCCGAGGTCGACCGGAAAGGCGCCGAAGTCTGGCTCAACAAAGCCGTGGCGAACAGCCCGGACCGCAGCGTCCTGGTCTTCATCCACGGCTTCAACAACCGCTTCGAGGATTCGGTCTATCGCTTCGCGCAGATCGTCAACGACTCCGGTGCGCACAGCGTCCCCGTGCTGGTCACCTGGCCGTCGCGCGGCAGCCTGCTTGCCTATGGCTACGACCGCGAAAGCACCAATTACACGCGCAACGCCCTGGAGAATCTCTTCCAATATCTGGCGAAGGACCCGAAAATCAAGGAAGTCAACGTTCTGGCGCATTCGATGGGAAACTGGCTGGCACTGGAGTCGCTGCGGCAGATGGCGATCCGCAACGGCCGCCTGCCGCCGAAATTCAAGAACGTCATGCTGGCCGCCCCGGATGTCGACGTCGATGTCTTCCGCTCGCAGATTGCCGACATGGGCGAGCAGCATCCGCAATTCACCCTGTTCGTTTCGCGCGACGACCGCGCCCTTGCCGTGTCGAAGCGGGTCTGGGGCAATGTCTCGCGGCTCGGCGCCATCGATCCCAAGCAGGAGCCCTACAAGACCGAACTCGGCGACAACAAGATAACCGTAATCGACCTTACCGACATCAAGGCCGGCGACGATCTTCATCACAGCAAGTTCGCGGAATCGCCGCAGATCGTTGAACTTATCGGCACCCGACTGTCCACCGGACAGACATTGACAGACAATCGGGTGGGGTTGGGCGATTCGATCGTGGCGGCAACCGCGGGCGCGGCGGCCGCGGCCGGAACTGCCGCCGGTCTTGCGATTTCCGCCCCGGTCGCCGTCCTCGATCAGAATACGCGGGACAACTACGCCGATCAGGTCGGCACGCTGGGCATAAATGCCCCCACCGGCGTCTCCGGCAACAAGGCGCCGAGCAAGAACTGCGATGGAACAGATGGCCCGAAGAAGGCCGGCTGCAACAGATAAGGCGTTGCGCTGCGCGGCGCCAGCTTGACCGGACGGCCGACAACCGCGGGATTGTTGCGCCCAGGGGCGGGGACAACCTCAAAAACAGGGCACGGCAAGTGGCAACAGGATCAAGCCACCGACGCACCCCCAATAGGTCCGCAATATCCTCACGAGTGCCGCTTCGCCCTCGAACTCTCGATCAGCCGCCTGATCGAAATGGCTGTCGAGGCCGGATGGGATCGAAATCATGTCGCGTTGGCGATCGTGATGCTTGTCTCCACTGTCGCGCCCGACGCTGGCGGAGAGAGCATTCCGCAATGAAAATCCGGATATTTGAATCAAATCCACATGTGGATATTGAGGTTTTCGGCACCTGGGATTCGTAGACGACGGTTGCGGGCGGCGATCAGGAGGCTTCCAATGAAAAGTGATTTTTCCGCTGCGCGGCTGCATTTGGATCGGGCGTATCACTACCTGCGGGGCAATGACGAGGCGAGCCGCCGGATGTGCGAAAAACTCGACGTTTTGCTGGAAGCCGTGATCGCCGCGGAGTTTGCGAAGCCGACGGCGCAAGTGGTTCATCTATTACCGCAACAGGGGCGCGGCGCACGCCGCAGCGGCACGGAATAAGATATGCCGTTGTCGATGGTTCGACGGGCTCCACCGGCAGGCTGACCATTTCATCAGCGCGCAGGGTCGTAGGGCAATCGGCACCTCTTTTATCGGTTGCCGTTTACGTCGGCAAAAACCTGCGCCACTATCGTGCTGCAAGCCAGACGGGGGTACTGCGGATGAAAAGGCGATTTCTGAGAACATCTGTGATGGCGGCGGCGTTGAGTTCGCTTTGCGGCAGTGTCGGCGCAACCAGCCTGGAAGAAACGCAGGGTGCGTGGGCAATGACCGGCACAAACTGCGGCGACACCTTCAAGCTGGCGGGAAAGAACTTCGAGTTCATCGACCGCGACGCGTCCCTCAGCACAGGCATCATCATCGAGGGAAAGAAGGTCATTGCGCCGGAGGCAACCTGCACAATCGAACGGGTGAAATCGGAGACGGATCACTTCACCGCGCTGCTCTCGTGCGCGGACTCGCTCACATTCAGCAGCATATCGGTATCGTTCAAGATATTGGCCGACGGCACGCTGCAACGCTCTGATCCGTCGTTTCCGGATGTAACCTATACCTATGCGAAATGTGAAGCGTCCGACCTGAAGAAATAGGCCGGCGCGCACGGCCGGCGCGTTTGCCCTGAGCAATCCTCCGGCGGGTCGCTGATGGCCGCGGCGATAGCAGAACGCTGCGGTCCGGGCAACATTGTACGTCACTGGGGGATGGGTCTTGGCGTTACAGGTTCTCGTGGCGGGTGCCGGGCCGGTCGGCCTGACGATGGCGTCGGAGTTGGCGCGATTCGGCGTTTCGGTGCGCGTGGTCGACAAGGCATCCCAGCGCACCGACAAATCGAAAGCGCTGGTGCTCTGGCCGCGCACGCTGGAACTGCTCCAGGAACTGGCGCCGGTCGACGACTTCATCGCCGCGGGACAGAAGGTCGTCACGGCCAATATGTGGTCTGGCGGCGCGTCCATTGCCCACATCCATCTCGACGTCGTCAAGTCGCCTTATCCCTACGCGCTGATGGTGCCGCAATCCGAGACGGAACGCGTTCTCGAGGAGCGCTTGGGAAGTCTCCGCCTCGCGGTCGAGCGCCAGGTCGAACTGGTAAGGTTCGAGGAGCGTGGCGAGAAAGTCGCCTCGGTGCTGCGGCATGCGGACGGACGCGAGGAAACCGTCGAGAGCGATTGGCTGGTCGGCTGCGACGGCGCGCACAGCGCGGTCCGCCACGGGCTCGGCATGGAGTTCGAGGGCGACACGATCCAGAACGATTTCGTGCTGGCCGATATCCATGTTTCGGGAATGCGCGCCGATCCTCCCGAGCTGAACATCTATCTGCATCGCGAAGGCGTCCTCGTCTTCTTTCCGATCACATCCACCCGCTACAGGGTCATTGCCGATCTTGGCGAGGCAAAGGGTGAACGCCCGGCCGATCCGACGTTGCCGCACATCCAGGCAATCATCGACCAGCGCGGCCCGGGCAGCATCGCCGTGTCCGATCCGATCTGGCTATCCGCCTTCCGGATCAATGAACGCAAGGTGCGTGACTATCGCAGGGGCCGGGTCTTCCTGGCGGGCGATGCCGCCCATGTGCACAGCCCAGCCGGCGGTCAGGGCATGAACACCGGCATGCAGGATGCTTTCAACCTCGCCTGGAAGCTGGCGCTGGCCTGCCGGAACATTTGCGGGCCGGACGTGCTCGACAGCTACAGCAGCGAGCGCAGCCTGATCGGCGACCGCGTGCTTGCCGATGCCGGGCGGCTGACGGCCATCGCGACGATCCGCAACCCCATCCTGCAGACGGTGCGAAACACGATGGGCCATATGCTGCTGGGGCTGGCGCCGCTGCGCGAGGCTATGGCCGGGAAACTGACCGAGGTCTCGATAGGCTATCCCGGCAGTCCGCTTAACGGGCAGGACGCCGGCGGCTTGGACGGGCCGGCGCCCGGCGACCGAATCGCGCCGACGGCGGACGGCACCCGTTGGACGGTCGGTGACGCCCCACGCTTTATGCTGTTCGCGGAAGCGGGGGATGACACCGAGCGGCTTTGCCTCGAGTTTCCCGACCTGCTCGACCGCAAAGTGCGGCCAGCGCTGCATGACGGCGGCCTATGGCTTGCCCGGCCGGACGGCTATACAGCCGCCGCCACCCGCGCGGGCAATATCGCCGTGCTCGCCGACTATCTGCGTGCGTTACGCCCTCGAAGCGAGAGCGTCTCGAGCTGATCGGCAGCGCCGGCTCCTGGGAGTTTCGAGGACACCGCAGCCCGGTTTCGTCACCCTCGGGAACTCACCGTCAATGGGATAGTTGGGCCTGCAGACAAGGAGAGATCCAATGGCTGCATCCAAAAGAACGGAAAAATGGTCCGCTGAAGTGACCGAGCACAGCGACGCACTCGATCTTGAGGACCATATCTTCGAATCCGACGACCCGAAGAAGATCGCCGCTTCGCTGAAACGTTCCGCCGAACACAGCGAGCGCCGGAAATCCGAACCCTACCGCTCAGCGATGTCGATGCTCACCTTCTATATAAACCGCGCCGGCAAGAACCTGCCGGCAAAGCGCAGAAAGGTGCTGGAGGACGCAAAGGAGGAGTTGCGAACTGCGTTCGGGCGCGACGAGCACGATTGAACGAAGCCGTCCACCAGGGCCCGATGCTGGGTCATGTTATCGAATAGCCGCCGTCGACCACCAGCGTGCTGCCGGTGATAAAGGACGCGACGGGCGAGCACAGGAACAGCACCGCACCGGCGACGTCCTGCGGCTTGCCCCAGCGTTTCAGCGGGGTACGCGCCAGGATCGGCCCGGACCGGCCCGGGTCGTCGCGGAGTGCCGCGGTCAGCGGCGTCTCGATCCAGCCCGGCGCCACCGCGTTCACCCGTATATTGTCGCCCGCATAAGCGATGGCGAGCGACTTGGTCAGTTGCGAAACGCCGCCCTTGCTGGCTGCATAACCCGGCACCAGCCCGCCACCGAAGAAGGACAGCATGGAGGCGAGGTTGACGATTGCGCCCTGCCCCGACCTAGCCAGCAAGGGCCGGGCGGCGGCGCAGACCCGCATCGTACCGCCCAAATTGATGTCGACCACCTGGTCGAACACTTTTGGGTCGAGTTCCTCGCCACGCCGGATGATGCCGGCGCAATTCGCGACGATATCGAGTTCGCCGATCTCTGCCACCAGCGCCGCCACCGCATCGGCGTCACGAACGTCGAGCGTCGTAAGCCGGGCCGCAGCGAAATCCACGTCGCCGGCAAGCGCGGCGAGTTCGGATTGCGCCACGCCGGTCGCGGTCACAGTCGCGCCAGCCCGCAGGAAAGCGCGCGCCACGCCGGCACCTATGCCCGACGTGCCGCCGGTGACCAGCACCCGCCGCCCGGCAAACCAGTCCGCCGGCCATTGGTGGTCCGCCTCAGCCTCGCTCATGTGCCGCGCTCGCGCATTTCTGCCTCAGCGGATGAACTGATCGACATAGTCCGCACCGAGACCGACGCTCTCATAGTGCGCCCGGCACATGTCGATCTTGGTGAACACGTCCTCGTAGCCGACATGCTTGTTGTTCTCGTCGAGATAGACCATCGAGCCGGTGATGTTGAAGAAGGTGATCATTTCCGAACAGTCTTCCGGCACCAGCAGCGTGTGGATCTCACCCGGCGGCTCGAACACATAGGAGCCCGTCTCGGCGATCCAGTCGTGCTCGCGATAGTGCCAACGGCCCTTGATGACGTAGCCGTGCACGGGGTTCGGGTGCAGGTGCCGAGACAGCACCCCGGCGCGGCGTACCCGCAAAAGATTGCACCACTGGCCCTGCAGCGTGTTCAGCATCAGCGGCCGGAACCAAACGCGGTCGGCCTGCGGAACCCATACCCGTTCGTCGTCGGGCTCGGCCTTGACCGCGATCTCGGGCGGGGCGAGCCGATGCGCCGACCCCGCCATGTTCTTGTACATGCCTCGTCTCCCTGATGTCAGCGATCAAGGTGCCGGATGCGCGGGCCGGCCGCAACCCGTGGCCTGGATCACGCCTTGCCTTGCGCGTTGCGCCAGGCGATGTATTCGTCCTGCGCCGCGGCCGTCAGTGGGTAATATTTGCGCAGGTCGCCCCCCTGCGACAGCCGGAAACGCGAAAATTCCTCCCACTCGGCATGTTCGCTCGCCCGCTCGATCAACTGCGGCGCCAGCGCGACGGGCACCACCACCACGCCATCGTCGTCGGCCACGATGATGTCGCCCGGCATCACCAGCGCGCCGCCACAAGCGACCGGTACATTGACCGCGAAGGGGATCAGGCTCGTCTGCGCGTGATAATTGGGGGTAACACCTTTCACCCAGATGCCGAGGTCGAGTTCCTTGGCTTTGGCGGAATCGCGGATGCAGCCGTCGACGACGACGCCCGCGCCCTTCCGACCGGCGAAGAAGGTCAGCATCATCTCGCCAAAAATGCCGCTCGCCATGTCGCCGCGCGCGTCGACCACCACCATGTCGCCGGCCTGCGCCGGGTACAGCACGTGGCGGTGCAGTTGCAGTTCCGGATTGTCATATTCGTTGGCGCCGTAAAGGTCCTCGCGCTTCGGCATCATCTGCAGCGTCAGCGCCGGGCCGGCCACCGAGCGACCGGACTTCAGCGGCATCGGCCCATGGATATGCGGGTCGCGGATGCCCATCAGGCTGAGCTCGCTGCTGGCGGTGGCAGTGCCGATCGCAGCGAGCGCGTCGGAGAGATGACGCGGTGGACGGACGATGTCCTTGATATCGGAGGGGGATTGCAAAGGAGGAACCTCGATGTTGGAGAAGGCAAATACTCAATGCGTCGCGATGCGCTGGCCGGCGCCGTCGAACAGGTGGAGATAGTCCGGCGCCATCGACACCCGGATCGTCTCGCCGGGCTTCTGGCGGATGCGCTCGCGGAACACGCCGACAATGTCGTGGCCGGCCAGCCGCATCAGCACCTGCGTCTCGGAACCCATGGGCTCCACCGTCAGGATCTCGGCGGCCAGCCCGCTCGCATCGAGCGAAAGGTGCTCCGGCCGCACGCCGAGGCTAACTGTCTCGCCTTCATGCCGGCCGCCGAGCGACGGCACGGCAATCGCGACCCCGGAGGCGGGAACGAAGCGGCCCTCGACGATCCGGCCCTTCAGCACATTCATGGCCGGCGAGCCGATGAACCCGGCGACGAACAGGTTCGCGGGAAAATCGTAGAGTTCCAGCGGCGTACCGACCTGCTCGACGATGCCGTCATGCATCACGACGATGCGGTCGGCCATGGTCATGGCCTCGATCTGGTCGTGGGTGACGTAGACGGTGGTAGTTTTCAGCCGCTGGTGGTTCCGCTTGATCTCCGAGCGCATCTGCACCCGAAGCTTCGCATCGAGATTGGACAGCGGTTCGTCGAACAGAAAGACCTTCGGGTTGCGCACCATGGCGCGGCCCATGGCGACGCGCTGGCGCTGGCCGCCCGAGAGCTGGCGCGGATAGCGTTTCAGGTAGTTTTCGAGGCTGAGCATTTGCGCTGCCTTCGCGACACGCTGGCGGATTTCCTCCTTCGGCGCGCGGGCGAGTTTCAGCGAAAAGCCCATATTCTGCTCGACCGTCATGTGCGGATAGAGCGCGTAGCTCTGGAACACCATGGCGATGTCGCGTTCCTTCGGCTGGACGGCGTTGACCACCCGTCCGTCGATGGCGATCTCGCCCGAAGTGATGTCCTCCAGCCCCGCCAGCATGCGCAGCAAGGTCGACTTGCCGCAGCCGGACGGGCCGACGAGCACGACGAACTCGCCGTCGGTTATGTCCACCGAAACGCCGTGCAGCACTTCCACCGCGCCGTAAGCTTTTCGGGCGTCCCTGATCGATACTGATCCCACTAAAAATCTCCTGATTGGGGCGCGAAGAAATCAATCGTCCCAGCGCGGCGATTTGGCCGGGTTGATGCGGCGGTCGCCCCGGTTCATGGCGCGGACTTGATCCATCTCGGCGTCGCTGAGGCGGACACCGAGGGCGGCAAAATTCGCCTGCAGATTGGCGCGGCTGGACGAGGCGGGGATGACGACGTGCCCCTCGCCCATCAGGAAAGCCAGTGCCGCCGCGGCGGCGCTTACGCCATGCGCCTTGCCGATCGCCGAAAGCACCGGGTCGTCATGCACCTTGCCCTTGACCAGCGGCTGGTAGGCTGTGAGCGTCAGCCCGCGCGAGCGCGCATAGTCCCTCAGCGTCGGCGTCTGCATATAGGGATGGATCTCCACCTGGTCGGTGGCGATGGCATCCTCGCCGAGCAGTGCTCGGGTCCGCTCCAGGTCGGCAATCGGAAAATTCGAGACGCCGATATGTTTTGCAAAACCCTTTGCCTTCGCTTCGGCGAGCGCCAGCATGTAGTCCTCGAACGGAACCTGATCATGCTGCGACGGCCAGTGGATCAAGAGCAGGTCGACCCTCTCCATGCCAAGCGTTTCCAGGCTCTTCTCGACGCTCGGCATGAAGCTAGCCTTGTCGAGATTGGTGTCGGCCACCTTGGTGGTGACGAAAAAATCGTCGCGCGGCAGGCCGGAGCGGCGGATCGCTGCGCCGACCGTGCTTTCAGTGTCATAACTCTGTGCCGTGTCGATATGCCGGTATCCGACCTCGATGGCGGTCAGGATCGCAGCCATTCCGGCGTCGCCGGTTCGCCCGAACGTGCCGAGGCCGATCTGTGGAATCGGAGAGTCATAAGTCATCAAAAATTTCCTCGATCAACCTTTGGTGGCTCCGGCGGTCAGGCCGCCGATGAACAGGCGCTGCATGGACAGGAACAGCAGCGCGATGGGCAGCGTCATCACCACAGAGGCGGCCATCACGGCGCCCCAGTCGGTGTTGAATTCGGTCGAGAACTCCGCAAGGCCGATCGGCAGCGTCTTCACCGAGGAATCGGTGGCGAAGCACAGCGCGAAGATGAACTCGTTCCAGGTGGTGACGAAGGCGTAGACCAGCACCGAGACGATGGCCGGCAGCGACAGCGGCAGGGTGATGCGCAGCAGGCAGCCAAGCCGGCTCGCG
This sequence comes from Mesorhizobium yinganensis, assembly GCF_040081985.1. NCBI lineage: Bacteria > Pseudomonadati > Pseudomonadota > Alphaproteobacteria > Hyphomicrobiales > Phyllobacteriaceae > Mesorhizobium > Mesorhizobium yinganensis. Next base: position 17,212 of record NZ_JBEBMH010000016.1, read on the forward strand.
CCGTCGATGATCGCTGCTTCCTCGAGTTCGACCGGGATCGCCTTGAAGTAGCTGGTCAGCATCCATACCGAGAGCGGCAGGGTGATGATCATGTATACCAGGATCAGGCCCCAATAGGTGTTGACGAGGCCCAACACGCGCAGCGTGATGAACAGCGGCACGATGATGGCGGCCGTCGGCAGCAACTGCCCGACCAGCACGAAGGATTGCAGCAGCGGCTTGCCCTTGAAGTTGAAGCGGGCGAAGCCGTAGGAGGCGAACACCGCCAGCACCAACGCCAGCGCCGTGGCGCCGATCGAGATCACCAGGCTGTTCAGGAAGTAGCGCGGGATGTTCGATTCGAACAAAACCTTGCGATAATTGTCCCATGTCGGCGCCTCCGGCCACCAGATCGGCGGGATCGTGTAAAGCTCGCGCAGCGTCTTCACCGACGACAGCGCCATCCACCAGAATGGGAACAGGCAGACGAACACCACCAGCAGCGAGCCGATGACGATCAGCGGCCGCGAAAGGCCGGGACGCTTGAGGGTCTGTTGCTTGGCGCTCACCTCTATTCTCCCGAGCTGGAGGCGAGGGTCTTGATGTAGACGAAGACCACGATGATAGCGACGCCGAAGAACATCACCGAAAGCGCGGCCGCCTGATTGAACTGCACGCTCTCGAAGGCGGTGCGGAAGATCTGGATCGGCGTGATCAGCGTGCGGTTGGCCGGCCCGCCCTTGGTGATGGCGTAGATGATGGTGATGTGGTTCAGCGCCCAGATCACCAGCAGCAGGGTGACGGCGACGATCACCATCCGAACCTGCGGCAGCATCACGTACCAGACCTCCTCCCAGAAGCTGGCACCGTCGATGCGCGCCGCCTCATAGAGGTCGTTGGGGATGGATTGCAGGCCCGCCAGCACCATGATGGCGACGAAGGGGAACATCTTCCACACATTGATGGCGATCATCACCGGCATCACCGTGCTGCCGTTGGTCAGCCAGCCCACCGGCTCGTCAATGACGCCCGGCGCCGTCAGCATGTAGTTGATGATGCCGAACTCGGTGTGCAGCATCCACGCCCAGGTGGTGGCCGCGACGATGCCCGGCACGACCCACGGTACCAGGGTCACCGAGCGTACCAGCGCCCTGCCGCGGAAATTCTGGTTGAGCAGGATCGCCGTCAGCACGCCAAGCACGACCTGGAAGACGATCGAGCCGAACACCCACCACAGCGTGTTCCAGAAGGCGATGGGCGTGGCGCGCGCGGTCAGGATGCGCCGGAAATTCTCCAGCCCGACATATTCGCCCTGATTGTCCGTGACGCTGAGCAGCGCAGTATAGGCGACCGGATAGGCAATCAGCATCGCCAGCAGCAGAAGCGCCGGCAAAACGAACAGATAGCCTGTCGATTGTCTCTGCATCGTCCGTCATCCCGCACGAGGGCAGCACCCCGGCGACGGATATTTACCGCCGGGGCACCGGGGAGGAGCGCTCTGGTTACAGCAGCGGCTCGATTTCGGCGGCGGCGCCGTCCATGGCCTTCTGCACGTCCTCGTCGCCGAGCAGGATGCGCTGGATGCCGTCGAAATAGGCCTGGCTGATCTGCACCCAGTTCGGATGCGCGGGCACCGGGCGGCCGTAGGGCAGCATCTCCTTGAACACTTGCAGGATCGGATCGTTGAAGCGTTCCGCCTTCATGGCCGAGATGCGCGCCGGGAACGTGTCGGTCAGCACCGCCTGGTTCTCCGACTCAGCGAGGAAGCCGATCAAGGTCTTGGCGTCGTCGGGGTTCTTTGCCGATGACGGAACGACGAGGCTCCAGCCGCCGAGGATCGCGGCGGTCTTGCCGCCTTCCGGATGCGGGATCGGCATGACGCCGACATCGATCTTGTCGTTCTCCTTGCGGATCGACGGGACGTCGAACTGGCCGGACTGATACATCGACACTTTCTCGGCGATGAAAAGGCGGCGGTTGGCGGTGCCGTCATTCTCCAGCGTGGAGGCCGGCGATAGCTTCTTCTTGAAGAAATCGGTGTAGAAGGTCACCGCCTTGACGCTCTCGGGCGTGTTGACCAGCACCTTCTTGCCGTCGTCGGAAATGATGCCGCCGCCGACCATCCACATGAACGGCAGCGAACGGAAGATGGTGTTGCCGACCTCGCCGCCGCCGGTGATGGCGAAACCCGACTTGCCGTTGACGGATAGCTTTTCAGCAGCCGCGACCAGTTCGTCCCAGGTCTGCGGCGGCTTGTTCGGATCGAGCCCGGCGGCGGTGAAGTCGCCCTTGTTGAAGATCACCGCATGCGTCTCGATGCGGTAGGGAATGCCCCAGAGCTTGTTGTCCCAGGTGACGTATTGAAGGGCTGCCGGGATATAGTCCTCGCGGTCCTTCAGCACGTCGTCCAGCGGCAGCACCAGCTTGTTCTGCGCGTAGCCGTTCACCCAGCCATGCTGCACGTCGACGATGTCGGGCGCGGCACCCGACTGAAGCGCGGTCAGCACGCGCTGCGGCAGGCCGTCGGTGGTGGTGACCTCCAGCTTCACCGTGATGTCCGGATGCGCCGCCTGGAATTTCTCCACCAGCGTCTTGGCACGTGCTTCATTAAAATTCGGCGTCCACCAGGTCACCTCGCCGGCGAATGCCATGCCGGCCGAAAGCGCCACGATGGCAGCGCCGAGCAATGCTGTCGTCTTCAGTCTCATCGTCATTTCCTCCCATGCGACACAAGCGTCGCGCCCGGCCCGCCGGCCGGATCGTCGTTACCGCGCCACGGCGGCAATTGCAGGATTGCGGACAGGTGCTGCCGGGCGCGCCGCAGACAGCGCGGCCGCATGCGCCACCAGCGCCTTCATGTAACCGACCGTATAGGCATGGCCGGCATGCCAGGGAGCAGCGCAGTCGAGGTCCGGCACGTGGTCCGGCACCAGCACGCCGTCAAAACCCTCCTCGTGCAGCACACGCACGATCTCGGCCATGTCGACGTCGCCGTCGTCGACGAAGGTCTCGACATAGTTCGGCACCTTGCCGCGCACGTTGCGGAAATGGACATAGGCGATGGCGCCCGAGCGCGCGAAACGCCGCGTCGTCTCGTAGACGTCGCCCTCGCGCATTTCGGCCAGCGAGCCGACGCAATATTCCAGCGCGTTAGCCCGGCTCGGCGCGATGGCCAGCAGCCGGTCGTATTTGGCGTGGCTGTTGACCAGCCGAGCGGTGCCGCGCAGCCGCTCGACCGGCGGATCGTCGGGATGGGCGGCCAGCCGCACGCCTGCCTCTTCCGCCACGGGCACCAGTTCGTTCAGGAACCATTCGAGCCGCGCCCACAGCGTCGGCTCGTCCACCGTCTGCGCAGCCGCGCCCGCCTCCGCTTGGCGGTAACGCATGTTGCCAACCATTCCGTCAGGCAGCGGGCTGTCGATGTCGATCTCATCGGCGGCAAACACCGCGGTCACCGCGCTGCCCCTGGCGATCGGCTTGCGTTGCCAGCCCCAGACACCGGCCAGCGAGAAATTGTAGCCGATGACCGGAATGCCGGCGCGGCCGGCGTCGCGCACCAAGCTCTTCATCGCCTCCATCTGCTCCAGCTTGCGCGGCCCATCGAGCAGGATGTCGGACCAGAAATTCGGCGAGATGTTTTCCATCGCAGCGACGCTCAGTCCATGGCGTGCAAGCATAGCGACCATGCCGGCCATATAGTCGTAGCTCCACAGCGGCGCGTCGATGCACTCGCCGTTGACCGGTCCAACGCCACCGGCAAGATAGGCCGAGCCATCGGCGTTGCGCGTGTAGTTGGTGAGATGGACAACCACATCGCGCACGCCGAGCTGGGCCGCGAAACGCGCGCCCTGCTCGCTCAGCGAGGCGCCATGCAGCGAAAGTCCGACCCGCAACACCATCCTCCGTGTAGCTCCTCCGGATTGGCGCCGGCTCTTCGCCCATCAGTTCATATTTGAACTCTTCCAATTCTATTGATAACTATGACGGCAATGACCCTGCCTGTCAACCGCGCAGTTGCGGTGCTAGTGTCCCGGTTGGAATTTCGATGCGCCGCCCACCTCAGAGACGTTTGAAAACGGGCTGGCGGCGGGACCGACACCTTGGAGACCGGAAAGCATGGCGATCAAGCAGATGCACAACGTCGGCATCGTCGTCGAGGACCTCGCCGCGACGATCGATTTCTTTCGCGAACTCGGCCTCGAACTCGAAGGGCAGGCCACGATCGAAGGAGAATGGGCCGGACGCGTCACCGGACTTGGCGATCAGCATGTCGAGATTGCGATGATGCGCACGCCGGACGGCCACAACCGGCTGGAACTCTCGCGCTTCCTCAGGCCGGCGGTCGTCGCCGATCACCGCAACGCCCCGGTCAATGCGCTCGGCTACCTCCGCGTCATGTTCACCGTGGACGACATCGCCGAGACGCTAAAAAGGCTCCGCACGCGCGGCGCGGAGCTCGTAGGCGATGTCGTCGACTATGAAGAGGTGTACCGGCTCTGCTACATCCGCGGCCCGGAAGGACTGCTCATCGGTCTCGCCCAGGAACTGGGCTGATACACCGGCGTTGCCGCCGGTTAGCGCTCGGTCCCGCCCGACAACGTCTGTGCACCGGTCGCAACGCCGCTGGTGTTCATCGATCCATCGAACAGCGGCACATTGGTCGCCTCGTAAGGAAAACGCGCGCAGGCTTCCTCGATCAGTTCGACGCCAAGCCCCGGCGCGGTCGGCGCCAGAATTGTGCCGTCGCGGAACTGCAGCGTCTCGCGCACCAATTCCTTGCGCCACGGCACGTCGACAGACACCGTCTCGAACACCGAGAAATTCGGGATCGCCACCGACATGTGCAGCGTCATGGCGTTCATCACGGGACCGACCGGATTGTGCGGCGCGACCGGGATCAGATGCGTATGCGCCACATGGGAAATGCGCTTGGTCTCGCCCATGCCACCGGCATGCGACACGTCCGGCTGCAATATATCGACCGCCTTCTTCGACAGGGCCTCCAGGAATTTTGCGGGCTCGTAAAAACGCTCGCCGGCGGCGATCGGCACCGGGCTGTGGGCGCGCACATCGGCCAGCGCGTCGATGCTCTCCGGCGGCGTCGGCTCCTCGATCCAGGTCAGGTCGAACGGCGCCAGCGCCTTGCACATGGCGATTGCCGTCGGCACGTTGAGCCGCCCGTGCACGTCAAGCATCAGATTAATGTCCGGCCCAACCGCGTCGCGCACCGCCTCGACGATCTCGATCGTCTGCCGCCGCTGCTTTCGGTCCATTTCCAGGTGGGCGACGTCGAAGGGGTCCCATTTCAGCGCTTTGTAGCCCATCGCGACCCCGGCGCGCGCCTTGGCCGCATATTCTTCCGGGGTCGTCGCGCCGAAGAACCAGTGATTGGCGTAGCAGTCGACATGATCGCGGAATTTGCCGCCCAAGAGTTCGAAAACCGGCACGCCAAGCGCCTTGCCCTTGATATCGAGCAGTGCGGCCTCGATGGCGCCCAGCGCCGTGCGGAACACCGCGCCGGTGCGCCAATAGCTGTCGCGATGCAGTTGCTCGATGATCGCGTCGACCGCGAAGGGGTCGCGGCCGACCAGCACCCGCTCGAGTTCCTCGAGCGCCGACACGACGGTCTTGGTCTTCCACTCCAGCGTCGCCTCGCCGACACCCTCGATGCCGTCGTCCGTGTATAGTTTCACGAACACAAAATTGGTGCGCGAGACATTCGCGATGAACACCTTTTGGGCGACGATCTTCATAATGCGTCCTTGGCGGCAGTCTCGGCAAAAGCCTCTTCCAGCATGGCGCGATAGTCCTCAGCCGAGGCGACGCGCGGATTGGTGGCGTGGCTGTGATCGGCCAGAGCCCGCTCGATGACCCAGTCGAATTGCGCTGGAGAAACACCCATCGCCGCGAGGCCGGACGGGAGATTAAAGCGTCGATTGAGCGCTTCCAGTTCCGATGCAAGATCGGCTTCCGCCGGCAGTCCCATCGCCGCCTTCAGCCGCGCCAGCTTGTCGCCGACATGGGCGGCGTTGAAGCGCACGACGATCGGCATCAGGATCGCGTTCAGCGTGCCGTGATGCAGCTTCAAATCCTTCAGCCCACCCAGCGCGTGGCTCAGCGAATGCACGGCGCCGAGTCCTTTCTGGAACGACAGGCCGCCATGCAGCGCGCCCATCATCACCTCGCCGCGCGCCGCGAGGTCGGACCCGTCGGCAAAAGCCTTCGGCAGGTTTCGCCAGAGCCGCCCGGCGCCGTCCAGCGCGATCGCCTCGGCAGGCGGGTTCTGGCGCGGCGAAAACAGCGTCTCGATGCAATGCGACAGCGCGTCGAGACCGGTCGCGGCGGTGAGATAGGGCGGCAGGCCGAGCGTCAGTTCGGGATCGCAGATGGCGCGGCGCGGGATGAGATACGGGCTGATGAAACCCAGCTTGCGGCCGTCGTCTAGCGTCAGCAGCGAGGCACGGCCGACCTCCGCGCCGGTTCCTGCCGTCGTCGGGATGGCGACGACCGGCGCGACACTTGCCGAAATGCGCTCGATGCCGCCATAGATGGCCGCGTACTGCTCCAGCGGCCCGGCATGGGTCGCCAGCAGCGCCACGCCCTTGGCGAGGTCGATCGGCGATCCGCCGCCAAGCGCGACGATGCCGTCGCAGCTTTGCGCGTGGTAGACGTCGAGCGCTGCCTGCACGGCACTTTCGGTCGGGTTGGTCGGCGTGTCGAGGAAAACCGGAGCACCTGACGGCAGCATTTTTGCCACGGTGCCGACGAGACCCGAGGCGGCGAGCCCATAGTCGGAGATCAGCAGCGGCCGCGTAAGCTTCAGCTCGGCCAACGCCGCCGGCAGCGACTTGAGTTCGCCCGGTCCGAAATCGATGGCCGTCAGATAGGTGATGCGCGCCATGTCAAAGCCCCGTCATCCGCGCGATCGCGGCGGGCTGCATGGCGTCCGGCATCATCTGCATCAGTTCGATGCGGTGCCCGTCCGGATCCTCGATCCAGGTCTGCCAGTTGCCGTCGGCGCCCAGCACTTTCGGCCGGATCATCTCGATGCCCGCCGCGTCGAGCTCGCGCACGGTCTGCTCGATATCCGGCACCGACAGGCACATGTGGTTGTAGCCCACCGCCTCGCGTTCAGCGGCCCACTCGCCCTCGCCTTCCGGGAAAATTTCGAGATACTGGTCGTCGGTGATGCGCAGATAGACCAGCCACAGCCGGCCGTCGCGATCGAGCCGCAGCATTTCGGCGAAACCGAGCTTGTTGATGTAGAAATCGAGCGTCCTTTCCACGTCCTTGACCCGGATGGCGACGTGGGCGATCGATGAAACGGTCAGCATGAAATGTGCCTTATGAATGGCTGTTCGAGATGAGGAGCTGGAGCGTTGCACGGCGCATGTCGGGCGCAGGTGCGAGAGGCAAACCTGCACCCTGTCATTGGTCAAAACTCCTCCCGGCTCTGTCATGCCCAATTTGGACGACCGCTCGCTGCCTATCCAAATATGAACTTTGACAGTTCAATTTCCTATGGTAGTGACAGGCTCGGGATTGTCAACCGCAGGGGCTGTGATGAACGACATCGCCGAGGACGCGGCCAGCAAGCACACCATTCCGGTCATCGACAGGATGATGGACGTGCTTGGCGAGCTTGCTCACCACGAAGCCGGCCAGACGATCCGCGAGCTGACCCAAACCTTGCGGCTGCCGCGCACGACCGTCTACCGCATCCTCAATTCGCTGCAGCAGCACAGCATGGTCCGCCGCGATGACGACGGCGCCTATCATCTGGGCCGCCGCCTGCTGTCGCTCGCCGCGCATGTCGCCTCGCGCGCCAGCGAGGTCGACCTGGCGGCAATCGCCCAGCCCTTCCTCGACAAGCTCGCCGCCGAGCTGGGAGAGGGGATCAAGCTGAGTGTCATCGACCAGGAGGGCATCCTGGTATTGGCTACCGCGCAGGGCCGGCGCGAATATGCCCTCACCGTCGCGCCTGGACAGCGCATGCCGATCCACGCCGGCGCGGCGAGCAAATTGCTTCTGGCACACCTGCCGCCGGCGGAACTGGAATTGTGGCTGGCCAAGCCTCTCATCGCCTACACGGTCAAAACCGTGACCGATCCGAAACGGCTGCGCACCGAACTGGCGAAGATAAGACGCCTCGGCTGGGCGCAGGACAAAGGCGAGAACGCTCCCAGCATCCATGCCTTCGCGGCGCCGGTGATAGCGGCGGGCGGCAAGGTCGTGGGCGCGCTCAGCGTGCCGTTCCTGGCCGGCGCGGAAGCCAGCCGCATGGAGGAGATCCGCATGGCGGCGATCGACATGGCCAAAACCATTTCGCAGGCCATGCCGGATTGAGGGGCGTCCCGGCAACGCCTCAGATTACGACGAAATCGGCATTGGTCACCGACAGCCCCGCCGCCATGGCCGCGAACTGAACGGCGGACATCGCGCCGATGCCGTCGGCATCGTAGAACAGGCCGCCGGTCGCCGTGTCGTAGACAATGCGATCGTCCGCATCCTGCGCAATGCCCGCCGCGTTCGCAGAGAAGGCGGTTGCCGCCAGCGTGCCGGCCGGGCCCAGCGCCGTGAACACGGCATTCTCCAGCCGGATCGTGTCGGCCGCCACGCTGAAATCCGCAAGCGTGTCGACATTGCCAGCGCCGGGCGCGGTGGAAAAGACAAATAAATCCTGGCCGTTGCTGCCCCGCAGCGTGTCCGAGCCGCCCCTGCCGTCGATGATGTTGGCGCCCGCATTGCCGGTGACCGCCTGCGCGAGTTCGTTGCCGGTCAGGTCGATACCGGATGTTCCGGATGTCCCGTTGGTGGTCATCACCTCAACATGCACGCCCGTGCCGAGCTTATAGTCCAGCGCCGCCATCACCCGGTCGGATGCGCCCTGGGAGGCGGTTTCGACGATGAGGTCGCCGGAATTGTAGACGCGGTAGGTGTCGTTGCCGCTAAGGCCGATCAGGGTGTCGCTTGCACCCTTGCCGCCGTCGCTGAGCACGTTGAAGCCGGCATTGCCGGTGATTGTCTGGCTCAGCGTATTGCCGGTCAAGTCGATCGAAGCGCTGCCGGCGCTGGACGTGGTGCGCAGTTGTTCTATCTCCGCACCGGGCGCCAGCGCATAGTCGGCGGAAGCTGTGATCCTGTCGGCAGCGCCTTGTCCGGCCAATTCGACCGCCACATCCGACTGGCTGTTGACATAGAAGACATCGTTGCCTGACCCGCCCGTCATCGTGTCGGCGCCGGCGCCGCCGTTGAGCACGTCATCCCCGGCTCCCCCGTCGATGGCATCATTTCCCGCGAGACCGGACAACGTGTCGGAACTGTCGCCGCCGGAAATCATGTCGGCGAAATTGCCACCGGTCCAAGTGTCGTTTTCCACCGTTCCGTGAAAGGTCGTGGGATCGAAAATCTGGGCGCGGATGGCGCTGCCGCTGCCGTCGCCGCCGTCCTCGGACTGCCAGGTGACGACGAAGCGGCCGTCGGAAAGCGCCGACGCCGCCGGATTGAACTGCTTGCCGGCGGAGATGGTGTTGACGATGAAATCGTCGCCGGAAAAGCTGCCGTCGACATTGAGGAGGCGCGCCCGCACGCAATAGCTGGAGCCGTCACCGGTGTCGCCCGAATACCAGACGGCCAGCGCGCGCCCGTCCGCCAGCGCGATCACCTTTGGGTCAGCCTGGTTGCTCTGGACCGTGGTGTTGACGATGAAATCGTCGCCGGCAGGATTGCCGTCCTGGTCGAGGAAGCGCGCGCGGATGCAGCCGAAGGAGCCGTCCGCGGTGTCGTCGGATTCAAGGATCGCCAGCACGCGGCCGTCCGCGAGCACGGCAAGTCCCGGATTGGTCTGGCCGCCGGCAGCCGTCGTGTTGAGGACAAAATCGTTGCCGGCGGTGCTGCCGTCGGCGTTGAACAGCCGGGCGCGCAGGCACTCTCCGGCACCGTCGCCGCCGTCGGAAGACGTCCAGGAAACCATGAAACGGCCGTCGGCGAGCGTCCCTATGACAGGCGTTATTTGGGAACCCGCAGCGGTGGAATTGACGATGAAATCGGCGCCCACCGGGCTGCCGTCGGCCTCGAACAGCCGCGCGCGGATACAGGTCTCCGAACCGTCGCCGGTGTCGTAGGACTGCCAGGTGGCCACGAAACGGCCGTCACCCAACGGTGTGATCGCGGGCCGCGTCTGGCTGGCGGCGGCGGTGGAGTTGGCGACGAACTCGACGCCCTCCGGATCGCCGTCGGTATCGAAGAAACGGGCGCGGATGCAGGAGGACGAACCGTCGCCCGTGTCGAAGGACGCCCACATGGCGACGAACCGGCCGTCCGGCAGCGCCGAGACCGTCGACAGGACCTGATTGTTTCCGGTGATCGCATTCAGCAGGAAATCGCCTCCGGAGGGACTGCCGTCGGCCTCGAATATCCGCCCGAACACGTCCTGGCCATCGGCGGGAGTATCGGACCGCCACGATACCAGGAAACGCCCGTCGGTGAGGCCGGTGACTTTTGGCACGATCTGGGCGCCGGCCGTGGTGGTGTTGACGATGAAGTCCTGACCTATGCGTTCGATCGGCATGAGCCTGCCCGACTCCGGGGTGAATCTGCGGATATTATCCGGCAGCGGCCGAGGCCATGGCAAGCGTCCGCCGAGACGGACTGCTTTTAAGACAACGCTGGGACACGCGCCTCATTCCCTCGGCATGCCGCCGCTGTCATTCTGCAAGGCAGCCCCGCCTGACATTGTTCGGCATAAGGCTGGCGGCTGCCCAGGCGAAAAAGGAAGCCGTCCTACGGTGCTCGCCGCCACTTTGGCACGTGACAAAGTTTGCCGCCGCCGCCGATCTTCCGCGAGAGGTCTACCGCTTGTCACGAGCCTGTCCTACAGTCCCGCCCAAAAGCTTTGTTAACCGCCTGCCGTCATTGCAGTATTTCGACTTGTTCATGGGGAGGCCGGGATCGTGCCATTGTCGGGATTGCGTTCGTCGCTCTTGGTGCTGGCAGCGTGCTGCGCCATTGTCGGGTCTGCGTCGGCCCAGGAGACAGGCGAAAAGCCGCCGGCCGCCGTCCAGACGGCGGCCGTCAAGCTCGGCGAGGTGACACGCCAGAGTAAATTCGTCGGCACGGTCCAAGCAGTGCAGCAGGTCAATCTCATGGCCCGTGTCGAAGGGTTCCTCGATTCGGTGAATTTCCAGGAAGGCAGCTACGTCGAAGCCGGCAGCCTCGCCTTCGGCATCGAGAAGGACACCTACCAGGCGGCGCTCGCCGGCGCACAGGCGACGCTTCAGGCAGCGCAGGCAACAGAAGTCGGCGCGGAGGCCAATCTCAAGCAGGCGCAGATCACGCTCGATAGGCAGGTCGCCCTGCTCAGGACCAAGGATGTGCCGCAGTCGACCGTCGACCAGGCCACCGCGACCCGCGACACCGCCTCGGCGTCGGTGGGACAGGCGCAGGCGCAGATCGCACAGGCGCAGGCACAGGTGAGAACCGCCGATCTCAACCTGTCCTATACCGACGTGAAGACGCCGATCAGCGGCCGTATCGGCAAGGCTCAGATCACCGTCGGCAACCTCGTCTCGCCGTCGAGCGGCACACTTGCCACCGTCGTGCAAGTCGATCCGATCCGCGTGGTCTTCTCGATCTCGGACCGGGAGTATTTGCAGGTGGTCAACGCCCTGAAGCCGAACGCCCAGGGTCTCACCGGCGACACCAAGAATTATCAGCCCAGCCTCACGCTTTCGGATGGAACCGCCTATGCGCACCCCGGCAAGATCGGTTTCATAGACAACACGATCGATCCGAGTACCGGCACGATCGCCGTCTACGCCGAGTTCCCCAATCCCAATCTCCAGCTTGTGCCCGGCCAGTTTGTGTCCGTGAGCGTCCAAGTTGGCCAACCGGAGGAACTCCCGCTCGTTCCCGCCTCCGCCGTCCAGCAGGACAAGGACGGCGCCTATGTGTTCGTGCTCGGGGACGGCAACCGCGCCATCATCCGCCGCGTCACACTCGGCCAGCGCGTCGGCGTCGACTGGTCGATCCAGTCGGGACTGGTCGCCGGCGAGGTGATCATCGTCTCGGGCATCCAGAGGATACAGGCCGGCGTCGTGGTGAATCCGACCCCCGCCGAGACGGGGAACTGAAGAAATGTTCGCCGACATCTTCATCCAACGTCCGCGCCTGGCGATGGTGATCGCCATATTGATGACGCTTGCCGGCAGCATCGCGCTGCTCAACATCCCCGTCGCGCAATATCCCGACATCACGCCGCCGACCGTGCAGGTGACGGCGACCTACCCGGGCGCAGACGCCCAGACGCTGGCGGACACGGTGGCGACGCCCATCGAACAACAGGTCAACGGCGTCCAGGACATGATCTACATGGCCTCGACCGTCAGCTCGACCGGCACCTATACGCTGACGGTGACCTTCGGCGTGGGAACCGATCCCGACATCGCCCAGGTCAATGTCCAGAACCGCGTGGCGCTGGCCACGCCGCAACTGCCCTCCGCCGTGACCCGCCTCGGGGTGAACGTGCGCGCCCAGCAACCCAACTTCCTGCTGATCATCAACGTGTTCTCACCGAAGGGCACGAATGACGGGCTTTTCCTGTCGAACTTCGCGCAGATCAACGTCGTCAACCCGCTGTCGCGCGTCAACGGCGTCGGCTCGGCCACGCTGATGGGCCCGCTCAACTACTCGATGCGTATCTGGCTGGACCCCGAGCGCATGGCCGCGCTCGGCATCACCACCGATGACGTCACCAACGCCATCCAGCAGCAGAACGTGCAGGCCGCCGCCGGCCTGATCGGAGCGCCGCCCATACCCGACGACCAGGTGCTGCAATATTCGATCACAGCGCTCGGCCTGCTCGACAGTCCGGAGGAATTCGGCGGGATCATCGTGCGCACCAGCGCGGCCGGCGGCATAGTCCGGGTTCGCGACATCGCCCGAATCGAGCTCGGCGCGCAGACCTACAGTTCGGTCAGCCAGCTCAACGGCGCCCCAGCCGCCACCATCGCGATCTACCAGTCGCCGGGTTCGAATGCGCTGGGCGTGGCCGCGGGGGTCAAAGCCGAGCTCGAGCAGTTGAAAGACCGCTTTCCGGACGACGTCGCCTATCAGGTGATCTACGATTCGACCGACTTCGTGCGCGCTACAATCGACGAGATCATCCACACGCTGATCATCACCGCCGTCATCGTGCTGATCGTGGTGTTCGTGTTCCTGCAGGACTGGCGGGCCACGCTGATCCCGGCGCTGACGATCCCGGTCTCGCTGATCGGCGTCTTCGCTGTCCTGCTCGCGCTCGGCTTCTCGGCCAATACGGTGACGCTGTTCGCGCTCATCCTGGCGATCGGCCTTGTCGTCGACGACGCTATCGTCGTCGTCGAAAACGTGCAGCGCGTGATGGAGGAACAGCCCGGCATCTCGCCCGCCGAAGCGACCAGCATCGCCATGCGCCAGGTCACCGGGCCGATCGTGTCGACCACGCTGGTTCTGATCGCCGTGTTCCTGCCGACCGCCTTCCTGCCCGGCATCACCGGCCAGCTCTACCGGCAGTTCGCCATCACCATCACGGCGTCGGTCACCATCTCGGCGATCAACGCGCTGACACTGAGCCCGGCGCTGTGCGCCACCGTGCTCAGGCATCCCAAGCCGGCGCGCGGGCTTTTCCGATGGTTCAACAGAGGGCTCGACGGCACCCGCAACGGCTATACCGGCATCACCGGCTTCCTGGCACGGCGCTCGCTCGTCGCCGGCCTGCTGGTAGTGCTGATCGGCGGCGCAGCCTACTGGATGTTCACAAGGACGCCGACCGCGTTCATACCCAACGAAGACCAGGGCATCCTCTTCGTCAACGTGCAACTCCCGGATGCAGCCTCCCTGCCTCGCACCCAGGCCGTGCTCAACAAGGTCAAGGACATCGGGCGAAGCATCGACGGCGTCGCCAACGTCGTCACCGTGTCCGGCTACAGTCTGCTCACCGGCGCCTCGCAACCCAACGCCGGCCTTGCGCTGATCGTCATGAAACCGTGGGCGGAGCGCAAGACGCCGCAGACCGGCCTCCGCGGCATTTATGCGAACCTCAACCGCCAGTTCGCCGGCCTCGTGGAGGCCAACGTCATAGCCTTTCCGCCACCGGCGATCCCCGGCGTCGGCAACGCCGAAGGTTTCGATTTCCGCCTCGAAGCGCTTGGCGGCCAGTCGCCGCAGGACCTCGCTCAGGTCATGCGCTCCTTCATCGTCGCAGCCAATGCGGATCCGGCGATCGGCTCGGCGTACTCGACCTTTTCCTCCGATGTACCTGGCCTCTTCCTCGACATCGACCGTGTGCGCGCCGAGCGGTTGAATATCCCGATCTCGACCATCTTCAACACCCTGCAGGCGCAGCTCGGCTCGGCCTATGTCAACAATTTCAACATTTTGGGCCAAGTCTATCAGGTCAATGTCGCCGCCGACCAGGAATACCGCCGCACCGTCGACGACATATTGAACCTCTATGTGCGCAGTTCCACCGGCGTGATGGTGCCGGTGCGGGCCTTCGCCACGGTCAACACGACGCTGCAGCCGACGCTGCTCACGCGCTACAACCAGTTCACCAACGCCACGATCAACGGCACGCCGGCGCCCGGCATCTCCTCCGGCCAGGCGATGGACGCGCTGACCGAAGTCGCTGCGAATTCGCTGCCGGCCGGGTATGCTTTCGAATGGTCCAGCCTGTCCTATCAGGAAGCGCTGGTCAGCAACCAGACGATCGTCGTGTTCGGCCTGGCGATCCTGTTCGGCTACCTGTTCCTTGTCGGCCAATATGAAAGCTGGACGATCCCCTTCGCGGTCATCACCTCGGTGACGGTGGCGGTGCTCGGCGCGGTGCTCGGCATCAAGGCGATGGGAATGGGCCTGAACATCTATGCCCAGATCGGGCTCGTCTTGCTGATCGGTCTGGCGGCGAAGAACGCCATCCTGATCGTCGAGTTCGCCAAGGAAAGCCACGAATCCGGCAAGCACATCGTGGAAGCCGCGATCGAGGGCGGGCATATGCGCTTCCGCGCCGTGCTGATGACGGCTTTGGCCTTCATCCTCGGCTCGGTGCCGCTGGTGATCGCCACCGGGGCGGGTGCGGCCAGCCGCGTGTCGCTGGGCGCCACCGTGGTCGCCGGCATGCTTGCCGCAACCTGTGTCGGCATTCTCGTCATTCCCGGCCTCTACGTGCTGTTCGGTCTGCTCGGCGAGCGCACCGGCTCGCTGTTCCGGCGCAAGAAGCCTGCCGAGACCACGAAACCGGCGGAGGGCTGAGCGGGAAGCAGCCCCGAGCCGACCTGAAACAATGGCGAAACATACGGGCCGCCAAACGAAATCAAGCCGAAACGACGCGGTCGACAAAATGACATGCGGCGGGAAATTTTCAGCCGCCTGATATTCGGTGTTTGGCATTGGATCGTTTTCCAGACGGCGGTTCCAGCCATGACGCCAATGCCGCGTGGAGTATGGCGGGTGGACAAGGACGAACCGAGATTCTTCTGCAAGCGGGAGCCGTCCGGCAACTGGGCCGTGTGGGATTCCGTCCAGAACGGCCCGGCCACGCTGGGGGGCGGACCGCCGCGTGGCCGCGAGGAAATACGCGCCCGTTCGGCCTGCAAGATCTTGAACGCCATCTACCGAAGCCAGCTCGACGCGGATTCGGTGCGCGAGCGCAACGGCGTGGAAGCACGATCCGGCGCGGCGCATGACCGTGCGCGGCCCGCTCGGCCGCAATTCCCCCACGCGCAGGAAGAAACCATCGACTCGGCAACGAACGCACGCGGAAGCGATGCCGTCAGCGGCCATATCCGTGCCGAATTCACCAAACTGAAAGCCACCGGCCGCGTGAGCCCGGCGTCCCCTGAGAAAGTCCCGACGATCCCGTGGTCAGGCTAACCTAGCCAGCAGCCGCACCAGTGTCGCCGCCTCCCTCGCCGACAACGGCGCCAGCGTTTCGGCGGTGATCTGCTCCGCCTGGGGGATCAACTCCTCGACCACGCGCCGTCCCTCGTCCGTCAGGCGCACCATCAGGCGGCGTTTGTCGCCATCGTGCTTGCCGAGTTCGACCAAACCACGCGCCGACAGCCGGTCGATGACGCCCTTGACTGTGGCCGCGTCCATGGCGATCAGCGCACCGAGCTGGTTCTGCGAGGTTTCGCCGATGTCGCGCAGCCGCGCGAGCGCCGCGAATTGCGGCGGCGTCAGGTCGGCGATGCGGGAGGCGAAGATCGAGACATGGCGCTGGTGGGCCCGGCGCAGGATGAAGCCGATCTGATCCTGCAGGCGGTAGCCTTCGGCCGCGGGTTCGTCCGCCGCCACGAGCTTCAGCACGTTTTCCTCGCCGCTCACCGCTGCCCGTCCCAGAGCTTTATGTCGGCCGCCGCCAGCCCACCCATGCGATCATGGATGCGTCCGCCGACCGCCATGGCCAGCACGAAGACGATCTCGTCCGGGCGCGGCCCGTCGACCGCGCAGACCGTGATCGCATCAAAATGGCTGCGCACATAGGCGGCGTTGGTATGGCCGAGTGGCACGTCGAGCGAGGCGCCGAAGCCGCCGACCTTCATCGCCGACGGCACGATTGCCTTGGCGCCACCCAGCCGCTCACGCATGGCGTAGCCGCCCGGCACATGCCACAGCGCCCCATGCTCGATTTCGCCCCCGGGGCCGACAATCGCACCCTTGCCGTAGGAATCGATCGCCTTGAGATCGCCGCCCAGAGCCGCGATCAGCCGGTCGGTGAGCTGCAGGCCGAGCGGCTTCAGATCCTCCATCGCCAGCTGAAGTTCTTCTGCAAAGCGCCCGGCGAAGGGGTTTTTGACCACGGCAAGCGCTGCCGCGCGCAATCTCGGCGTCTGCGCCGCCGGTCCGCCGTCGTGGAAAATCTCTTCCGTGACCACCGCGATCTTGCGGATGGGAAATTCAGGCATGCGGGAAGTCCTCCGGTGATCCGCTCGGCCGCGCTCGCGAAGGCAGGATCACGGATCGCGCCGAAGGTAAACGCTCTACATTGCCCCCCTCTGTCCTGCCGGACATCTCCCCCACAAGGGTGGAGATTGAGCCGGCCGCTTTCTTTTCGCCAATCGCCAATGTTTCAGGACCAGCGGCGGCACCGAAACCGCCGATCTCCCCCTTTGTGAGGGAGATGTCCGGCAGGACAGAGGGGGGCAACGTAGGACGCGAGATTTCAGCATAGGAAAAGCCCGGCTGAAAGCCGCCGCAAACCCTCGTTTCTCCCGCCAGGAACAGCGCCGCCGCCTCGATCAGTCCGCGCCCGCGCATGTCCTCGGCAACCGCAAAGCCCGCATCGAGCGCCGCGTCGATCTCGTCGGCCGCCAGAACTCCAGCATCGACCGTGACCAGCCGCTCGCCGAGGTCATTGTCCGGTGCAAGCTCACACGCCGGCCGCCTCGATATTGCTGAATGCCCAGGCAGATCGACGGCATTGGCGATCACCGTCGCCGCGGCGTCAGCCTCTGCGCCCGACCGTGCCAAAACCGTCACCGCATCGGCGATGCCCAGCGAAAAACTGCGGCCGCGCCAGCCGGACGTGGCGATACCGCGCACCGGGTCGACCGCCCGCACGACGATCCGGTCGCGAAACCCATGTCCCGTGCCGGCGACCGCCACCGCGAGTTCATGGCCGGCAGCGATATGCAGCGCGATGTCGCCGCCATTGTTGACATAGGCGCGCCCGAGCGTGCGCCCGGCGACTAGCGCCGCCAGTACTTCGTCGGCTACCGAACCCGCCACCGCCGCCATCGGCGTCAGGAATTTTTCGGCCAAGGGGGTCACGGCCGCTTCCATGCGGCGCGCTGTGCTGCCGCCGAAAACGCGCGGGTGGCCGAGCGTCGCTGGCTGACGGAGCGCCGCCAGCTCCTCGACCAGTTCGGCCAGAACCGTCTCGAAGCGCGCCACCGCCTGTTCATATGCCGCTCGCACCTCGCACTCCTCGCCGAAAGCCTCGACGATCAGGTCGATCGGCCCATGGTTGAGGTGCAGCCGCTTTCCATCCGGCAGCCAGTTTGCCTGTGCTGCCTGCATCACGCCCAACCCGCCCGGTGCAGTTGCGCCAGCGGCGGCCATGGATTCTCGCGCACTGCAAGAGCGGTGCGCCGCTCGTTGAAATACTCGCCGCCCTTCGCCAGCACGTCGCCGACGCTGCGTATTTCCGCCTCGTAGCCGCCCAGCCTGATATAGTCGTCGCGCCGCAGCGTGAACTCGATCGGCGCCACCAGCGCCGGCGTCGGCACGTAGCCGAAAGCGCCTGCCGGCACGCGCATGACGTCGACCATCAGCGTGATGCCGCCGCCCGGCCACACATAGACGGGCGCGCCGCCGACCGTCACATACGTCTTCAACCCCTGCACCGAGCGGGTCAGGTTGACCGGATTTTCCGTCACGCCAGCCCGCAGCGAACCGCCGGCGCCGCCGACGAACAGCACCGTGCACAGCGCCGGCTCGCAATTGTCTTCAATCAGCCCGACCGATTTGCGAAGCCGTTCCGGAAACGGTTTTTCGACCGGTCTGAGCGCCTCGTCGAGTTCGAAATAGGCGAACTGTTCGCCGGTGGTCGACACCATTAGCAACGACAGTCCGGGCCGGGCACCCTTCTTCGCGTTCCAATCGCCGAGGATCGACAACGGGTCGGAGATCGTCGTGCCGCCCCAGCCGAGACCCGGCTCCGACACCTTGAAGTAGCGGCCCGGAGTCGAGCGCCGTCCAAGGATTTTTATGCCCGTATCCTCCCAGCCCAGCACTTTTCCGGCCTGGTGCTCGGAGACGACGCCGGTGATGTGGTCGTCGACCACCACCACTTCGTCGACCAGCCCGCGCCATTGCGTGGCGAACATGCCGATGGTGGCCGAACCGCAGCCGACACGCATCCTATGTTCAGGCTTGCTATCGATGACCGGCGCCTTACCGGCCTCGACGACGACGGTCGCGCCGCCGTCGATGCTGAGTTCGACGGGCTTGCGGTTGCACAGGTTGAGCATCGCGTCACAGGTGGCGCGCCCCTCCTGCTTGGAGCCACCGGTGAGGTGATGCACGCCGCCAAGCGACAACATCTGCGAGCCATATTCACCGGTGGTAACGTGGCCCACAGCCTCGCCTTCGCTTCGCACCGTCGCCGTCTCGGGGCCGATATGGCGGTCCGTATCGATCTTTATCTTGACGCCGCAGTAGGAGAAAATCCCCTCGGTGACGACCGTAACCAGATCGACGCCCTCGACCTGCTGACTGACGATGAAGGGCGCCGGCTTGTAGTCGGGATAGGTCGTGCCGGCGCCGATCGCCGTGACGAAGCGGCGGCCAGTATTCACCAGTTCGCCATTCCACGGCTCGCGTTCCGCACCGAACGGAATAACGGCCGCACCGCTTTCAGCGGCATGCTCCAGGATGGTCAGCGGGTCGCAGCGGACGATTTTTCCGCCGAAATTGCCGTAACGGTCGCAGGCGCCGGTGCGGCCCTCGGTGATGTAGCACATGACCGGACAGGCATCGCAGCGGATCTTTTCCGCCACCTGCTTGGCGCCAGGGTCGTGAGTTTCGAAGCGTTCCGCGAGTTCGCTCATGGGAGTTTCCTCTCCCTTTCCCTGATCGCCGCCCGCAGCCGGCTCGGCGTGGCGGGAATCTTGTCCACCATCACACCGGCTGCGTGGCGGATGGCATTGAGGATCGCGGGTGCTGTGGGAATGAGCACGTGCTCGCCAAGACCCTTGGCCCCGAACGGCCCCTCCGGGTCGGCCACCTCGACCAGAATGCTCTCGATCGGCGGCACGTCGCCGAAAGTCGGGATCAGGTAGTCATGCAAGTTCTCGGTGCGGCCCGGGATAAATTCTTCCATCAACGCCATGCCGATGCCCTGCGCGATGCCGCCCTCAATCTGGCCCTCGACCAGCAGCGGATTGATCGCCTTGCCGACATCGTGCGCTGCGGTGATCTTTGTCAGCCGCACCGTGCCGAGCTTCAGATCGACCTCCAGTTCGGCGATCTGCGCGCCCCAGCCATAGACCGCGTAGGGCGTGCCCTGCCCTTTCTCGTCGAGCGGCAAGGTTGGAGGGTCGTAAGTCTCCTCGGCGGCGAAGACCAGGCCGCCGTCGTCCGCCGTCAGGCCGGCGAGATCGATCCGCCGCGACGCCTCGTCCTCGTGAATCAAAAGGCATGGCCCGTCGAGCACCAGCCGTGCCGCCGCCGACACATTGGCGAAGCGCAGGATTTTTTCGCGCAAGGCCCGTGCCGATTTCTCCGCTGCCTTGCCCGTGACGAAGGTCTGGCGCGAGGCGGACGTCTTGCCGGCATCCGGCGTGATGCCGGTGTCGGCGCCGCGCAGTTCGATTTTCTCCAGCGGCAGGCCGAGCGCGTCGGCGGCGATCTGGGCGATCACCGTGTTCGAGCCCTGGCCTATGTCGACCGCGCCCTGATGCAACACCACTGCTCCATCCGGCGATATGCCGATGCGGATCGTCGAGGGATTTGGCAGCGAGGTGTTGCCGCAGCCATACCAGCACGAGGCGACGCCGACGCCGCGCCGCACGCCGTCAGCCGAACCATTGAACGCCTCGGCCTCGGCCAGCGCGCGACCCCAGTGCGGCCGTAAGGCTTCGAGGCATGCGACGATGCCGACGCCACGCTCCAGCACCTGCCCGGTCACAGTGGCCGAGCCGTCGCGCAGCGCGTTCTTGAGGCGAAAGGCCAACCGGTCCTGCCCGAGTTTTTCCGCCAGGTCGTCGTACAGCGCCTCCTGCAGGATCGTCGATTGCGGCACGCCAAAACCGCGAAACGCGCCGGAAATTGGCCCGTGTGTATGGATCGCGGCGCCCGTGGCGCGATAATTCGGCGTCAGATAAGGCCCCGAGGCGTGCACCGGCACGCGATTGGCGACCGTCGGCCCCCAACTCGCATAGGCACCGGTGTTGAATTCTCCCGAAAACACCATGCCGGCGATGAGCCCTCCGGCATCCGTACCGATCGTCGCTTCCATGACCGCCGGGTGGCGCTTGGTTGTCGAAATCATCGATTCGTTGCGCGTGTAGGCGAGCGCGGCCGGCCGGCCGGTCTTAAGTGCCACCAGTCCGATCAGCGGCTGCACCGACATGTCGAGTTTCGAGCCGAAGCCCCCGCCGGTTGCTGTCGGAACGATCCGCACCTTTTCAAGCGCGAGTCCCAACACTCTGGCCGTATCGTCGCGGTCGAGATAGGGCGCCTGGGTGCACGCCGTCACCACCAGCGTGTCGCCATCCATCGCCGCGAAGCCGGCTTCCGGTTCGATGTAGGCGTGCTCGACATAGGAGGTTTCGATGCGCCGCGTCGCCGTGACGACGGCCGAAGCGATCGCGGCATCGGGGTCGCCGCGCTCGACCAGGCCGGTGGTCAGCACATTGCCGGCGCGGCTTTCATGGATCGGCGCGCCGGCCTTGGCAGCGCAGGGTTCCAGCAGATGCGGCAGGGGTTCCCAGAAGACCGGGAATTCCGAAAGGTCGAGGCCGAGAATCGCCTCGCGCTCGCCCGCGATGAGGGCCACCGCCTCGCCGCGAAAGCGCACGAAATGCTCCGCCAATGCCGGTTGGTCGGCGAAGGCCGGGATGGTGCCGAACCGGTTCTCGCCCGGAATGTCGCGCGCGGTGAACACGCCGGCGATGCCGGGACAGGATTTGACGAAACCGTCGACATCGCCCAGCGAAAACCGCGCGTGATAGTGCGGCGAGCGAACAACCGCCACCCACAGAGCATCCGCCGGAAAGCCGTCCGCGCCATAGGCCTCGGCGCCGGTCACTTTGGGTATGCCGTCGAGGCGGATCGGCGAGGAGCCAACGGCATGGCCAGCCGCGATGGTTTTGACGGAAATGCCCGCCGCGCCGGCCAACCGGTCTACGCCTCCGACAGGATCTGAGAAGCCGTGCGAGGCACCCCCCTCTGTCCTGCCGGACATCTCCCCCTCAAGGGGGGAGATTAGCAGCTTCGGCATTGCCGCCCGCACGTCACCGGTTGCAATTGGCGAAAGCCGAGCGGCCGGCTCAATCTCCCCCCTTGAGGGGGAGATGTCCGGCAGGACAGAGGGGGGTGCCTCGCGCGACGTTTCAAGCACATGCGGCGCTAGATCTGATGCATCCCCCGACGATCCGAGGCGCCCCGCCGCCATTACCGCCGCGACGATCTTCCGATACCCGGTGCAGCGGCAGAGAACGCCACCAAGTGCATCGCGGACCTCCTCCTCGCATGGCGACGGATTGCGTTTCAGCAGCGCGGTGGCGGTGACCAGCAGAGCCGGCGTGCAGATGCCGCATTGCGCCGCGCCATGTTCGAGGAACGAAGCCTGCAGCGCCGACAGTTTTCCTTCCGACAGTCCCTCGACGGTCCGCACCGCGGTGCCCTCCACCCCCGCCGCCGGCACGAGGCACGAGCATACCGGCTCTCCGTCGAGCAGCACCGTGCAGGCACCGCAGTCGCCGGCATCGCAGCCGACTTTTGTGCCGGTCAGCCGCAGGTCGTCGCGCAACACCGCCGACAGCCGCCGCAGCGGCGGCACCGATACGCTGACCGGCTGGCCGTTTACCTCGAAGGCGATGTTTGCGCACTCCATGCTCATGCCGCCCGCCTCTCCGAGGACTCCGGCCTGGCCGTCGCTTCCAGCGCTCGCAATACTATCTCCCGCGCGGCCTCGATACGGTATTCGGCCGTCCCGCGCACATCGTCGATCGGCATCAGTTCCGACAGGGGAGCATCGCGAATAGCTTCGGCAAATTCCTCGCCCGGCCTCAGTCCCGCCAGCGCGGCTTCCAGCCCGATCAACCGCCGCGCCGCGGCCGAGCAGGATCCGACCGCAATCGCCGCACGTGTCAGAGTTCCGTCGGCGCTGAGTTCGAGACGCGCAGCCGCCATGGCGATGGAGATCACCAGATAGCGCCGGGCGCCGAGTTTCACGAAAGCCGAGTTGCCGGCAACGCAGCGTTTCGGCACGCGGATCGCGGTCAAAAGCTCGTCGTCTCGCCGCGCGGTCTTGCGGTTTCCCAGGATGAACGCCTGCAACGGCAGATGCCGCGCTCCGGCCAGCGACCGCAATTCCAAATCGGCATCGAGCACAAGCAGAGGCGGCACACCGTCGGCGGCAGGCGACGCGTTGCAGAGATTGCCGGCGATCGTGCCGACATTCTGGATCTGCACCGACCCGACCTCGCGCGCCGCCTGCCGAAGTGCGTCGAAGGCTGACGGCAGTTTTGCGCGGACGACATCGGTCCAAGTGGTGCGCGCGCCAAAAGACCAATGATGAGGCGTCTCGGCAATGCCCCGCAACTCGGAGAGACCGTTGATATCGAGCACGTTGTCGCGCACCGGCCGCGCGCCCTGCGCGGGATAAAAATCGGTCCCGCCCGCCAGTATCCGCCAACGCCCCTCCGTCAGGAGGCCAAGGGCCTCCTCAACCGTTTTGGGTTTCGCGTAGCGGATCACGCAATGCCTTTCCGGTGGAAGGACCGGCACAATTCGTTTGTATGCAAACGATATCAGGACACGCGGGATTGTCAAAGGCGATAAAGCCACGACCACCGCTAAGAGCCTGCCTGAGAACTCCATCGGGTCGGTCCGGCGGGTCTTTTCGGCGTTTGGTGGGTCGCCGATGCCGCCGGCATCGACTGCGGTCGCTCCTGCCAGGCACCCAAAATCCCTCACCGGCCCTCTACCGAGGCGTTTCCAAACAGACGTTAAGACTGTTCACGTGAACGTCAGCGGTCTTGAGGTAAAACCTCGCACGCAGGGTTGACGGTCGGTATCTTTCCGCCGACTTTCGACAGCACTTGTAGTGCGCGCGGCGCGGGGCCGTGCGGAGAATGCATACAGCGCCTCGGAGGGGTAATGGGCCAGGAAGCGCTCATCGTCATCGACGTCCAGAACGATTTCTGCCCCGGCGGCGCGCTGGCCGTGGTGGATGGCGACAAGATACTGCCCGTCGTCAACGACCTGATTGGCAGCTTTGAACATGTCATCCTAACTCAGGACTGGCATCCCGACCGCCATTCCAGCTTCGCCTCGGTCCATAAGGGGCGCGAGCCCTTCCAGACCATCCAGATGTCCTATGGCGAACAGACTTTGTGGCCCGACCATTGCGTACAGGGCTCCGGCGGCGCGGCGTTCCATCCCGCCCTGAAATGGACCAAGGCGGAACTCATTGTGCGAAAAGGCTTCCGGAACGACATCGACAGCTACTCGGCCTTCTTCGAGAACGACCGCGCTACCCCTACCGGCCTTGCCGGCTATCTGCGCGAGCGCGGCATCGGCACGCTGACATTGGTCGGGCTGGCCACGGATTTCTGCGTCGCCTATTCGGTGCTAGACGCGGCCCGCCTCGGCTTCGATGTGACCGTCAGGCTCGATGGCTGCCGGGCGATCGATCTTGGCGGTTCGATGCAAGCCATGACTGAGCGAATGCGCGAAGCCGGCGCAACGCTGGCTTGACATTTGCGGCGGCTGGGCAGGCGTCGTCGAACGAGCCACATGACCGGTCCCCCAATTTTCGTGGCATTCACGAGCGATCATGACTGCGATGTAGCAGTCACCTACCACCCCAGGCAGTCGGTTCTGGTCTATCCGTTAAGGATACTGGCCCAACAGCCCCGTATGGCCGAACCGGAAAGACTGGAACCAAGCGACTGGCAGGCTGGAGAATCTGGGAGGGTTCATGGTCGAGATCATTTCCAGGCGGGATGGTCCGCGGCGCGAGGACGTGCAGGTCAAGCGGCTGATCGAGCAGAACCGTCCGACCATCGAGCGGATTGCCGACCAGATCAGCGGCGGCGGCTATTCCGCCTCGCGCAAACCGCGCCAGCAGCCGCAGGCCGAGGGATTGATCATCCATGTCGGCGGGGGTTCGCCGCCCGCTGCCGAAACCAGTCCCTCGATCCGCGTCACCATGAACGGCCGGGTGATCTCGGTCGACCGCAACACCGGCCGTCAGCTCCACCACATAGGTGACATCCGCCAAAGGGATGGCGGGGAGGTGTTCGTGCTCGCCACGAAACAGAACGGCTTCTTTGCGCCGGTCGATCAAACCTTGGCCGAGGCGCTCGCCGAACTGGACGGCGTGCGCCTTGATGCGGTCCGGACCGAAGAACAGCTTGCCGCCGAGATCGGCGAAAAACTCGGCATCGCCTGACGAATCTCGCGAGACGCGCCATTCGAATGGTTCGGCCCGCGATTAGCCTACAGCATTGACATGCCTCGAAGGTTGCAGAATGTCTGAATGAAACGTGAGATCGGCCCAATCAGATGAAGATCGACGGCCTTCAGGCGCGCGCGCCATTTCCCGCCGGCTACCCGGTCCTGAACAGCATCGATTACGACGAACGCGCCACCATGCGCGCCTGGGAGAATTTCCTAGCCGACGAGCCGAATAGCGCCGGCGACCCTATGCATGTGCGCTCCCTGATCCACGATTCCTGGTCCCGCAGCGCTTCCGGCGGCATCAATGCGCAGGGCATCGAAGCGCCGCTGAACAGCGACCGCGACGAGATCGAATACCTGACGCGCACCAATGCCGAGCTTCTGGCGGCAGCGCGGCGGTCGTTTGCCTCGCTCGGCCAGCTTCTGGACGGTACCGGCGCGATGCTGGTGTTGGCCGACGGCGACGGCGTGCTGATCGACGCCATCGGCGACAAGAAGACCTTGCATGATGGCATGGACATCCACCTCGCCATCGGCGGCAAGTGGAACGAGGACGCGGTCGGAACCAACGGCATCGGCACGGCGCTGTGGACCGGCGAACCGATCTTCGTGCATGCGGCCGAACATTTCTGTGCCGGCATCAAATCCTGGACCTGCGCCGGCGCGCCGATCCGCGACCCGCTCGACGGAAAGATCATCGGCGTCGTCGATCTGTCGGGTTATTCGCCGATCTTCCGACCGCATAACACCGCGCTTGTCGCCGCTACCGCCCGTCAGATCGAAAAGGCGCTGGCCGAGCAGCAGCAGGAACGGCGCACCCGCCTGCTGGAAGCCTTCATCTCGTCGGCTCCGAACTACCGGCGCAGGGATGGGCTGGTGATCGTCGACCATCGCGGCCGGGCGATCTTCAGCAACAACGTGCCGGACGGCGAGACGACTGACATGATGGACGGCCCTCTGGAGCCGGGCCGTGGCCGCTGGCTCTTCAACCTTCCATCATCGGGCTCCGAGGCCGACCTCGCAAAGGCATTGCCGCCGCATCTGCGCTCCTGCCACGTCACGCCGCTCAAGCTCGATGGAAGCCTTGGCGGCGCGGCGCTTGTGTTCCCCTTGGCTCCGGCAATGGCCGTCACCGTGGCGAGCCGGGAGGACAGCAAGGCGCTGCGCGACGCCGCCGCCATGATCGTCGGCGAGAGCGAGACGCTGCTGGCCGCAGTCGAGATTGCCAGCCGCGTCGCCCGCTCCAACAGCGTCACGTCGCTTCTGATCGAGGGCGAGACGGGCGTCGGCAAGGAACTATTCGCGCGGCTGGTGCATGCGGGCAGCCGGCGCGGGGCGAACGACCCGTTCGTTGCCATGAATTGCGGGGCGATCACCAGGGAACTGTTCGGCAGCGAATTGTTCGGCCATGTCGCCGGGGCCTTCACCGGGGCGTCGCGCGACGGCAAGGCCGGTGTGTTCGAGCAGGCCAATGGCGGGGTGCTCAGCCTCGACGAGATCGGCGAGATGCCGTTGGAAATACAGCCTTTTCTGCTGCGCGTCCTTGAGGAGCGCGTGGTCCACCGGATCGGCGACAGCCGCGGCCGGCCGGTCGACGTCCGGCTGGTCGCATCGACCAACCGCGACCTGAAGCAGGAGATCGCGGCCGGCCGGTTCCGCAGCGACCTCTATTACCGGATCGGCGCGGTTGCGATCAAAGTTCCGCCCTTGAGGGAGCGCGGCGACGACGTGCTGATGCTGGTCGAGCATTTCAACCGCAAGATTGCGGCGCTGAACGGCGGCGAGCCGCTGGTCTTTTCCAACGATGCGCTGGACGTGCTGCTTGCCTGGCGCTGGCCGGGAAATGTCCGCGAACTGAAGAACCTGGTCGAACGGCTGCATGTGCTGGCGCATGGGCGCGACGTCGGGTTGCGCGACCTGCCCGCCGAAATCAGCATGTCCGGTTCCAGGCCGGAAGCCCTGCCAAACTATGTGGGTGACGTCACGAACGGAACGCTGGAAGGCACGCTGGTCGACGCCGAGCGGCAGATGATGAAGAATGCGCTTGCGGCGGAGGGCGGAAACCTCAGCCGGGTCGCGCAAAGGCTAGGAATTTCAAGGCCAACGCTCTACCGCAAGCTCGACCGCTACGGCATCCGCCGGGGTTTTGTCTGACCGGCGCAACGCTCGGCGCTCCGTGCTTTCGGTGTGCGGCAAGTTCGCAAAGAGAAGTGATTTCAGAAGCTTGGTACGATTGAGGCGCGCAGATCGAATTTTGCGCTGACGCGCCCCCCTCGCGGACTTGCCGCGACGGTGTTTTGGCGCGTTCCGGACTGATTTGGCAGCCGCTTCCCATCCGTTCGGCGTGACGAGCACCGTGAGCAACCCGTCGGTCGGTTCGAGCTGCTGACGACCGGTAAATTGGTGTCGTGGATCATCGGCGTCGAGAGGCGAGGACGCCCCTCACTGCCTGCCGGACGCCCTCTCCGTTTTTGACGAAAAAGCTGTCCGGCAGGCAGATCGGGCGGCAAAGGCGATCAAGGTCGACGGCCGGACGGATGGGGAAGTCTGCAGGCGGGAGCCCCAATCAGGGCACGATCACCCCGCGCCCGGTGAACCGCCGGTTCTTGAAATCGTCGAGCGCTGTGTTGATGCTGGCAAGGTTGTATTCGGTGTAGTGCATCTTCACCTTGCCGTCGGCATTCAGTTCCATCAGCTCGACCAATTCGGTGAAGTTGCCGACCAGGCTGCCGCCGATGTTGATCTCCTCGATGACCAGATGCACGGTCGGCACGTTGATCGAGCCGCCATAGCCGACGACAAAAAGCTGGCCACCCTTGCGCACCATCTTCCAGCAGATGTTTTCCACGCCGAGTTCGCCGACGAAGTCGATGACGACATGCGCGCCGCCGCCGGTGATCTGCTTGACCTCCTCGACCACGTTCGGGCCGCCGTCGAGCACGAAATCGGCGCCGAGATCTTTTGCCAGCAGGCGGGCCGCCGGCTCACGGTCGACGGCGATGATGCGGCAACCGGAAATCGCGTGCAGCGATTGCAGCGCGATATGGCCGAGCCCGCCGATGCCGAGCAGCACGCAGTAACTGCCCGGCCGCATCAGTTTCGCGGCGCGCTTGGCGGCGCGGTAGGCGGTGATGCCGGCATCGGCCAGCGGCGCGACCTCGATCGGCGTGATGTTGGCGTTGAGTTTTATCAGCGAGCGCTCGCTGGTGATGAAATATTCAGCGAAACCGCCATCCATGCCGAGGCCGGGGAAACTTCCATTGTCGCAATACATGTCCTCGCCGTGGCGGCAGTTCAGGCAGATGCCGCAGGAGCGGAACGGATGGCAGATGACCGCGTCGCCGCGCTTCACCGATTTCACGCCGCTGCCGACCTCCTCGACCCAGCCGGCATTCTCATGGCCCATGATGTAGGGCAGCAGCGTGCCGTTGGGGTCCATAGCCGGCTTCCAGACACCCTCGATGATGTGGAGATCGGTGCGGCAGAGCCCGGCCGCGCCCACCCGGACGATCACCTCATCCGGGGCGGTTATGGTCGGCGGGGCGACATCCTCTATCTTGAGCTGGATGTTCATCTTGGGGTCGTATTCGTAGAGACGGGCAGCTTTCATCGTCCTGTTCCTTGGTAAGCGTGGAAACCGTTCGTCGTTCAGGCGCGGCCGAGCTTTTCGGCGCCGCCGCCGAGCGCCGGGCCGGCGGTCGGGTCGTCCTCGTCCTCGGCAAGGTCGCCGATCAGCGTCTCGGTGGTGAGGATCAGCGTCGCCACCGACGCCGCATTGGCGAGCGCGGTGTAGGTGACGCGCACCGGGTCGACGATGCCGGCCTCGAACATGTTCTGGTAGGTTCCGGCCGAGGCGTTGTAGCCGTAGCCGCCATTGATGCGGGTCACCTCGGCCACGACGGCTTCCGGATCGGCGCCGGCATTGGTCGCGATGCGCCGTAGCGGCTGCGCCAGTACCGACCGGACCAGCCGCACGCCCTCCGCCACGTCGCCTTCGACGCCGGCCGCCACCTTGTCGAGCGCCGGCGCGATCTGGGCGAGCGCCGAACCGCCGCCGGCGACCACGCCCTCCTCGGAGGCCGCACGCACCGCATTCAGCGAATCCTCGATGAGCTGGATCGTGCGCTTCTGCTCGACCGGCGTGACGCCGCCAGCATAGAGGATCGCGGTGCCACCGGAGAGTTTCGCCAGACGCTCGCGCAGCTTGTCCTGCTCGATGTTGGGCGGGGCGTTTTCATATTGACGCTGCACCTGGGCGCGGCGCGCGGCAATCGCCGCCGGGTCGCCGCCGCCGCGGATCACCGAAGTGTGGGACGCGCTGGTGCGCACGCGTTCGGCCGAGCCGAGATCGTCGGCGGAAATCTCCTCCAGCCGGCCGCCGAGGTCACGGGCGATCACTTTGCCGCCCGTGATGATGGCAAGGTCCTCCATCATCGCCTTGCGCCAATGGCCGTATTCCGGCGGATGGACGACGAGATATTTTCCTGGCCCCTGCTTGCCGAGCAGCGTCACGACAACGTCCGGCGAAACCTCCTCGGCCACGATCAGCAGCGGCCGGCCCGCCTCTCCGGCGATGCGGCGCGCGACGTCGAGCGCTTCCGGCTCCTTGATCTTCAGGTCCGTCATCAGGATCAGCGGCCGCTCCAGCACGGCCTCCATCTTCTCCTGGTCGGTGACCATGTGATGGGAGAGGTAACCCCGGTCGAACGACATGCCCTCGACCACGTCGAGCGTCGTTTCGGTGGTGACGCTGAAATCGGTGGTGATCACCCCGTCGGCGCCGACGCGCTCATGCGCCTCCGCCACCAGCGCGCCGAGCTTCGAGTCGGTCGCGGCGATATTGGCGACGGCGGCCAGCACGCCATTGCCCTTGGCCGGCTTGGCGGAAGCCTTCAGCGCGCCGACGACGGCTGTAACGGCAAGCTCGATGCCCTTGCAGAGTTCCACCGACTTGGCGCCGCGTTCGTTGGCGGCGATGCCGGCCTGGATCAAAGCATTGGCGAGCACGATCGCCGTGGTCGTGCCGTCGCCAGCGACCTCGTTGGTTTGCATGGAGACCTCGCGCACCACCTGCGCGCCCATGTTCTCGAAACGGTCGGAAAGCTCGATCTCTGAGGCGATGCTGACGCCGTCGCGCGTCACCATGGGCGTGCCGATCGGCCTGTCGATCATGGCATTCATGCCCTTCGGGCCGAGCGTCGGCTCGACGGCGGCGGCCAGCCGGCCTACGCCGCGTGCCAAGGCCCTGCGGGCGTGCGAATTGTGGAGCATTATCTTGGGCATAGGGTTCCTCCTTCCGCCTTACGGGCGGCTTGTGTGAGGCTGTCGGGGATGGATGAGGTCGCCCTGACCCATTTCCGACCAGGCTCTTGGGGGCCTCGTTCAGCGGAGGCCGTTGCGAAAAATCTGTGTCAGGCGCCCGGCGCGGCCCGCTCCGGCACGCGGTCTAGGATGAAATCGACCAGCGTCGGTTCGCCGTCGATCATCTCGACCTCCTTGTACCGGGTGCGCTGCAGGCCACGGCAAAGCGCGCCGTTGAATTCCATGTTGATGCGAACACCGCGCAGTTCGGCGAGATAGGCGCCGAGCGCCACGTCCGGTATGCGGCCGCCCTCCCAGGTGATGAAGGCGGGATCGGCTGGCCGGCGCGCCGGAAAACGCTCCAGCAATGCGTCGCGGTAGCGGGGTTTCTGCCGTTCCGCCTCGCCGGACCCGAAACGCACGACGTCCAGCGCCTTGAGGTCCATGTCGAGAATCTCGCGGTCGGTCAGGCCCTGTGCGCGAAGCCCCACCAGCACGGC
The DNA here is from genome assembly GCF_040081985.1 of Mesorhizobium yinganensis. Lineage (NCBI taxonomy): Bacteria > Pseudomonadati > Pseudomonadota > Alphaproteobacteria > Hyphomicrobiales > Phyllobacteriaceae > Mesorhizobium > Mesorhizobium yinganensis. The sequence goes on from NZ_JBEBMH010000016.1 coordinate 48,162, forward strand.
TTCCTGCCGGCGCTTGAACGCCTTCATGCGAAAGGTCTCGCGCAGCGCACCGATGTCCTGGTCGGCGGCCAGCCCGGCAAAGATGTCGCCAAAACTCCGGCCCGCCTCGATGCCGCGATTGACCTCGTCGGCGAACATGTGGTCGTGCAGCTTAACCCGGTAGGCGGGGCCCCAGGACAGCGCATCGAGCGCCTTGCGCACGCCGTCCAGCATCAGGAAGGCGAAATTCGGCGAGCACCAGTAGGTGGGCAGGCGGAAGTCGACATCCACGCCGCCATCCGTCCCGACCTCGACGCGCTCGATGAAACCCATCTCGGTCACCGGCTCGTCGAGTTCCGGGTCGTTGACCTCCGCAAGGCGCCGCCAGACCTCTGCCTGGCGGCTGCTGGGGATGGATGGTCCGGTGGCGCCCATCGCGGCTACTCCGCCGCGATGCTGAACGGCGCGGCGGCAAGCGCCGCCTTTTTCGCCGCGATGTCGATGTTGTAGAGACGCGCCGCGTTGAGGCCGAGGATCTTTTCCTTGATCTCGTCGGTGAGCTGAACGCCGCGTTCGGCGGCGATGTCCTCCGGAATCTGGTAGGCCCAGAATTTCTCGACCAGCCAGCGCGGCGTCCAGATCGCATAGTCGGAGCCGAACAGGATCTTTTCCGGGCCGATCCAGAACAGCAGCTCGGAAATGACCTCGCCGAAGTAGCGCGGGCGCGCATGAATGAAGGGCAAGGCCACCGCCAGCCCGCCATAGACGTTGGTTTCCTGCGTGGCGATCCAGCAGAAATCGTCGAGGCGCGGCAGACCGCAATGCTCGATGATCCAGTTCAGGCCCTGGAAGTCGGTCGCCGCGTAATCCACGTCATGGACGTCGAAGGCATCCTTGCTGAGCGGGATGATCGTCGGGCCCTTGTGGACGTGGATGTTCCTGATGCCGAGTTTTTCGCAGAGCTCGAAGCAGCGATAGGCGTCGGGATCGGTCAGCTTCCAGCCCTTGGAAGCGCCGTTCCATTCGGCCGTGTACATCTTCACGCCCTTGACGTCGTAGGTCTCCTTCAGGAAGTGGATGTATTCCAGCGCCTTCTCGCCGTCGCGCGGGTCGAACGAGCCGTTGACGATGAACCGCTCGGGATAGCGCTTGGCCGCCTCGGCGTTGCGCTCGATGGTGTTGAAGCCGTTGGTATAAAAGTCCTTGAGATAGGTGGACTGGACGATCGCCACGTCGTCGGGACCGTCGATGAACAGGTCGCGATAGAGATCGTCGGCGCTGTATTTCTCGAACTTGTCCTTCGGCCAGAGCTGCTCCTTCGGGCTCAGCCCGGTGTGGTAGGCATAGAAGCACTCGATGAACTGCTTGCCGTGAATGTTGCGCTGGTTCGCCGGACTGCCGTCCCAGAAATGGGTGTGGCCGTCGACGACGAAGATTTCCTTGCCTTGCGGTGTGATGAACATGGTTCCCTCGGCTTTGCTTGCGTTGATCGGACTGGCGCGCCGGGTCTTCGGCGCGCCGGCATGGAGCCCCGGGAGGCACTCAGATGTATTCGAAGACGTCGTCCATGTTGCCGAACAGGATGACCGTGTTGTCGTCGACGCGGACCATGCGGCCGTAGTGGGTGGAGGTGTTCACCTCAAAAATCTCGGCGGTCATGTCGCGGCCGAGATATTCGCTGATCTCGTCCATCTTGAAGACCAGCTTGCCGTGGCCGTCGATGCGGATCAGCGCCGGCTGGTAGGTGACGGTGACGTTCGGCTTCTTGCCCATGAATTCGGCGATGGCGCGGGCCTCGACCGAGTCGTTCATGGTGACCCCGCACTGGTGCGAGATCGTCTGCTCGAAGGTGATGTCCTTCATCGACTTGAAGATGTTGTCGTGCGAGGCGTCGCGTGCTGTCAGTGACATATGCGTATCTCCTGATGTCGTTTGAGGATCAGCCGTCGAGGCCGAGTTCGCCGATGATCTGGCCGATGCGCTCCTGCGACTGCGCGTGCACGTCGCTGAAGGAGACCGGCTTGGAGTGCGGCATCGACCAGATCGGCTGCAGGCCCTGGGCGGCCTTGTCGGCAAGCGCGCGATGCTTCTTCAGCCAGGCCTTGAACAGCTTCTGGTTGTGCGAGGCGTGCTTCTCGTCATGCGCCAGCAGGTAGACAAGGTCGATGGTGTTGGCGAGGTTGCGCTCGTAGTCGGCCTCGGCCGCCGAGATCACCGGCGGCGTGATGAAGTCGTGGTTGGCGGCGGCGACCTGCATCAGGAAGCCGGAGCGGAACAGTTCGCCGACCAGCGGCTCGAACACGATGTTGATGGCGAAATACTGCTCGAGATAGTCGGCCGTGCCCATGATGGTCTCGACCGCCTCGCGCGTGCCCTGCCAGGCACCGTCCTCCAGCCAGGCCTTCTTGCCGAGCTCGTCGTTCCAGCCCTGGATGTCCATGCCGATCTCGGCGAGGTAGAGGGTGATGTCCTGCGCGAGCCGCAGCTTGTAGGAGCTGTTGGTCAGCGTGGCGTTGTTGATCATCTGGGTGTAGCCGTAGCGTTGCGCCTGCATCAGCGAGGTGCCCAGGCCGAACTCGGCATGTTTCCAGGCGCCGAGATGCGTCTGCAGGATCTTTGCCCAGACCTTGTCGAAGCTCTTCGGTGCGCCCGACTTGCGGCCGTTGGCGATGACGCTCTGCACCATCGTCTCGATCTTCGACTGGCGCTGGTAGTGGGTGCGCTCCCACTCCTGGTCGGGAGCGCGGAAGGCGTGCCAGTTGGAGCTCAGCGCCGCGGTGTTGTCCTTGACATAGGCGCCCTTGCCGTTGGCGAAGGAGATGATCCAGTTCTGGATCAGATAGCGCTCCGGATCGGGCTGCACGTCGACCGTGACATCCTCGTAATGGGTGGCGCGCTGGCCGCGCGGGCTGAAGTAGCGGTATTTGCGGCTGTCCGAATCGGCAAAGATCGCGGCACCTGCGGCTCCCGATCCCACTGAACTCGACGTTGCTGGCATGGTCTTCACTCCCTTGTTGCAGTTGCTGGCGAAAAATTCCCGCGGCGCGGGCGTCAGTGGCCCGGCGTCCCGCCGCCGGACGAAGTCGTGAACTTGTCGAAGAAGATGCGTTCGGTCTCGAAGCCGTTCATGAAAAGGACCGGCTGCAGCGCGTCGATCATAGGCGGCGGACCGCAGGCGTAGACGTCGCCCTCGCCGTCGATGGCGAGTTGCTTGAGTTTTGCGTCGACGCGCTCGTGCACGAAGCCGCGCTCGCCGTCCCAGGCCTCGCCGTTGACGTGCGAGAGAACCGGGATGAACGTCACCTCCTCGTGCCGGCCGGCGAGTTCGGCGATGCGGTCGAGATAGAACAGGTCGGCCGGCGTGCGGGCGCCGTAGAAGAAATAGACCGGACGCTGCTCGCCGCTCTTCAGGTGATCGTTGAGGATCGACCAGATCGGCGACATGCCCGACCCCGCCCCTACGAGGACGAGGGGTCCCTGCCGGTCCTCGCGGCGGAAGCAGGTTCCATAGGGTCCGACGACGGTGACCTCGGCTCCGACCCGGATGCCTCCGGCATCGAGCTCGCCGGAGAACTTTCCTTCGGGGTACTTCTTGATGATGAAGGAAAGGCTTTGGGTTTGGTCCGGCGTATTTGCCATGGAGAACGAGCGCGTAATCGTCTCCCCTTTTTCCGTGGTGACCGTGATGTCGACATATTGGCCGGCCCAGAATTTGATCGGGGAGTTGAGGTCGATTTGGATGCCGCGAATGTCGTGCGTCAGCCGCTCGATGGCTGCGATGCGGCCCGAAAAACTCTTCACCGCGATCGATTTCGACAGCACCTCCTCGTCGTAGTTGAGGAGTTCGACCTCCATGTCGGAATAGGCGATCGAGCGGCACAGAAGGATGTGGCCGCTGTCCTTCTCCATGTCGTTGAGGGCGAAGGTCGAATATTTGAGCATGTCGACCTCGCCGTCGAGCAGCACGCATTTGCAGGCCGAGCACTGCCCTTCCTTGCAGCCATGCGGCAGCGCGATGCCTTGCCGGAACGCGGCGTTCAGCACGGTCTCGCCATGCGCCACCTCGAACTCCACGCCGACCGGCTCCAGGCGAACTTTGTGAGCGTCGCTCATCTTGTGAAAAACCTCCCAATGCTTCGCCGGCTTGCTTCCGCGCGGGATGCAAGGGCTCGGCTCGGATTGTGGTCGCGGAGGCTTTTTCGGCCTCCACGACCGGCGAGGGTTTCTAGTTACAGGGGTTGATCGTGAAGCCCGCGCGGTACTCCGCCAGGTGCTTCTCGCGATCGGCCGGCGACATGGCGCGCAGCGCGTTGAGCGGCGAGCCCAGCGTGTTGCCGCGCACGTCGTCCAGCGTCCACATGTCCTTGTCGTCGAAACGCAGGTGCGGCTGCGGCACCAGCGTCTTGCCGTCGTTGCGCACGAAGTTCAGGTCGACGATGGCGTCGGCAAGATCCCAGCCGTCATAGAGCGTCTCCCATTCGCGCTTGCCGCTGAAGCGGCCCATGGCGGGCGTCGGACGGCCCTGGTACTCGTCGGCGAAGGCTTCCATGACGGTCCAGCGGTCGAGTTCGTGGGCGAAGGTGTAGAGCTGCCCGTCGATCTCGCCGGTGACGATGTCCTCGCGGATGAGGCAGGGCACCAGGCACGACCAGCAGCGGTGCGGGTAGACGTAGCCGACGTCGCTGTTGAACAGCAGCACCTTCTCGCCCTTGTGGCTGAGCTTTGCGTACCATTTCCAGAAATCGCCGAACTCGGCGTACCAGCCCGGATATTTGTGCTCGAACCACTCGAAGTCCTTGTCGGTCTGGGCCTCGATGCGCCAGAAGTTCACCGGCCAGCCGACCGCGAAGAACTGGCCGACCTTGTGGACGTAGTTCTTCTTGGTGATGCGCTCCCAGGCGGCCTGGACGTCGTCGTGATGCACCTTGATGCCGTATTTTTCCAACGGCAGCATGTAGGTGCGATAGTAGTCCTCGTAGATCCAGCGGTGCCACATTTCCGCGTAGGATTCCTTGTTCTTGTCGCGGTTGGTGGTGCCGTATTCGATGAAGGTGCCGATCGCCGCATCGACGATGGCGTGGTTCTGCCAGAAGGCGTAGCGCAGGTCGCGCTCGAGCAGCAGGTGGTTTTCCGGCTCCTTCAGCGCCGCCATCAGCAGCGAGTGGCCGTTGCCGATGTGGCGGCTCTCATCCGACTGCACCGACAGGAACACGGTCGGCAGTGCGTAGTCGCCGTTGCGGGCGGCTTCGGATGGCATGGCGACGAACAGCGTGTTAGTGAAGGCGGTCTCGGCGACCACGGTGAGGTACATGCAGGCGGCGGTCATCGTGTCGCCGGTGATGAACCCTTCGCCGAACTGGCGGCCGATGGTGGTGGCGTAGCATTTACCGAACGCCTCTTCGGTGATGTCGAAGCCGGCCGGATCGATATAGTTCTCCATGTACCACTTCTTCAGATTCATCTGGATCGTGGAATGGCGGAACTCGTCGACCATCTGCATGGTGAAGCCGGTGCGCAAGTCCTCGCCGGGGGCGAGACGGGCGACCATGGCCATGGAGCGGGCGGCGGAGATTTCCGGGAACGGGATGATGGCCAGGAACAGCTTCATCCATTCCACCCAGCGGGGCTCGACATTGCGGAACATGTCGCCGCGAAGGGCTGCGTCCAGCGCGCCGTAGACGCGGTTGTCCTTCTCCTCCTGCATCGGGAAATAGGACCGCAGGACCTGCTTCATCGGGTCGCGCGGTGCCTTGTTGATCTTGTAGTCGGTCGGAAACGTCATCGCTTCCTGGACATAGGTCGGGTTCCAACCGAGGTCGGAAATCTTCTTGGTCGCCTCGCCCACGGATATGCCGCGCTGCGAGGTAATCTTGTTGAGCGTCAACGACGTCATCGTCATAAGCCTCCACCAGGTTTGACCGGGCACCCATTTGTGCCGGCATGAGGCGGCGCGGGCGCCGCCAGTGAAATTGCGAGCGGCACGGCAAAAGGCGCGCGCATCCAGGCGCGACCCGTCGTCCGGCCATTCAAGTGGATCACGGCAAAGGTTCTGGAGACTGTTCGCAGATGTCCGCGGCACGCCGTCCGCATATGCGTCGGGCGTACCGAAGCGGGCTCTCCCTGCTTCCTCCGTTCCTTCGTTCTTCTGGCACCGCGTCTGGCGCGATGGGCTTCTTGTGCGAACAGAAGATGCAAAGGCCGTGCCAACTCGAAAAACAACGCCGAACACAGGACGGACGACCCGCGAGACCTCGGCTGGACGGCTCAGCGTTCAGCGGAGTGTAACGTTCTTTTACAGATGTAACTTACGCCTGTAATATTTACACTCTATCTCGCATTTGCGAATAATCACTTCGCATACGCAATATATTTCGGAATTCGACAATATTTGACCGTTTCTATTTTTGCTCTATTTAAGTATCGATCCTCCCGCATTTTTCACGAGCAGGCGATGAGCAAGGACACCAACGGCCAGACGCCATCCGAGCCGCTTCCGGGCGCGGCCACCGGCGTCAGCGAGGACCTCGTGCGGCTGATGCCGCGCGACCTCGTCTTCGTCATGCGCTTCATGGGCGAAAGCCAGTACCGGCTGCAAAGCCATTTCCAGGATTTCATCCGGGCCGAACTGGCCACCGGCGGCGTCACCGGCGAGACCCATCCGATGATCCATCTGTTCATAGAGAATCACGCCATTCTGCTGCGCGATTTCGTGTTTTCCGGCGTTTCGCTGTCGCGCCAGTTCCGCGTCGAGGAAATCGAGCAACTGACCGGCGACCCGATGATCCGCGTCGATATCTGGGACCAGCTCAAGAGCCATATCGACACCGCCGAAAAACAGTTCCGCTCGCAGGCCGGCGGACTGCCGAAACTGCTGGCCGCTTTCGAGCGGCCGCCGGCGCCGGCCGCGAAGGACTGAACGGAGGCTCTTATGGAAAGTCGCAGTGAACGCGATGCACTGCTTGTCCGGCGGCTTTCGCTGGTTGCCAAGGTTTCCGGCCTGACGGCGGAAATGCAAAAGCACAACCAGATCCTGGCCGGCCTCGAAATGGACCTGCTGCGCATCGAGCTGGAAACCGGCCGAGACGGTTCAAGCGAGCAACTGGTGCGGGACTTGCATGAGGCGGAACAGGCGGCCCAGATGGCGATGGCGCAGCGCGCAGATTGCGAGGAGCGCATCAAGGCCGCCGAGAAAGAGGTCGAGGCGGTCGACCGGGAAATCGCCGCGTCCGGCGCCTTAGGAGGGAGACCCATGAACCAGCAGTCGATGCGCAACCTGACCCTGTTCGACCTGCTCGCCCGCAACTGGCAATGCCAATCCGCGGTGACAGGCCTCGCCTTCAGCGGCGACGGCCTTTCGGTCGCCTTCGCCTGCGCGGACGGCACTGTCGCAATCACCGCCGCCGAAGACCGCGAGCCGCCCGAAAAGCGTGTCCGGGTGAGCGGCGACCTCGGCCAGACGACGATCCGCCCGCGCGAAAAGCCGCCCGTGCCGCTGATCGTCACCGCTGCCTTGGGCGACGCTACCGTTCCGCTCACCGCACAGCCGCGCTACGGTTTCCTCGCCGGCTCGGCCGGAAGCGAGGTGGTGCCGGTCAGCGGCGCCGGCGACCTAGGTGCGCCCCTGTTCAAGGCAGGCGGGCCGGTCATCGCGCTCGACCGCGCCGCGCAGGCCGGGATCATCGCGGCTGGATACGAAAACGGCGTAACCTTGTGGCGCGGGACAGCCGATGCGCGCACTTTCGACCTCGGCAAACCGCTGTCGGCACTGGCGCTGTCGCCGGACGGACGGCGGCTGGCGCTGGGCCTTGATGACGAACTCTCCATCCGCCCCGTCCAGGGAAGCGGCGCGGCGCGAAACCTGCCGCTGCCGGCGCGCGCCGTTTCGCTTCAATGGAGTTTTGACGGCGCCTGGCTCGCCTGCGGCTTGGAGAATGGCGGCCTGGCACTGGTGTCGGCAAGCGACGGCAGTTGCAGCATCGTCCCCGATTTCGCCGCGCCGGTGCGTGATGTCGCCTGGAGCACGCCGGCCAAAGCGCTGTTCGCGTCTGGAGCCTTCCGCATCGCCGGCTGGTCCGATGCCGCCCTGCCGCTCGGCGGCAATTCGGACGGCGCGCTGGAAACCGGACATGCCGGGCTGGTACCGATCGAGGCCGTTGCCGCGCATCCGGCAAAGCCGCTGGTCGCCGCCGGTTCGGCCAACGGTCGGATCGTCATCGCCAAGGCCGGGTCGCGCGACGAACTCGTCGTGCGGCCGATGGGCGGCGCTGTGACCGCGCTCGCATGGTCGTCGGATGGCCGGCATCTGGCGGCGAGCTGCGCCGACGGGACGGCGGCAGTGGCCACCTTCCCCGACCAACTCTTCAAATGAACCGCGAAACAAAGGAGGACAGGATGGAGACCGAACTCAGCGCCGAGGAACGCAGCAAGGACGCATTCTTTGAACGGCTGGCAAAAATCTCGGAGGAAATGGTTGCCAAGCACGGCAAGGAATTCAGCATGGGCGCGCTGGTGCTCGCCGCCCGCTGGATCGCCGAGAACAAGGTCGGGCAGCAGTTGAAGACGAATTGAGGGAGAACGGGGCGTCTTCTTGACTATTCGCGTCGCCCGTCCGTCGGACCTGCCCGCCGGCGTCTTTTCCCTGTGAACGGCAGGGCAATCGCGTATGCAGTTACCCCCAGCATCCCGCCGCAGGCGGGACATTAAGGATCGGCTGCCAAAGCAAACCCATGTGCGATTACCAGTCGCAAACCCGTTGCCCCACCGCCTCCAGAACGCTATCGGCTGACCAGCGCTTCGCGGCAAAACCTGCGGCGCGCCACACCGCCAGCCGGCCACCGGCCAAAAGACGATGGGAGTTTCATGCGATCCTTGCTGCGCGTCGGATTGACGGCCTCCCTGCTCTGCCCCTCGGCGGCTTTCGCCGCGGAAGGATTGCCGGGAGCCACCATGTCGCTGCTTTGGGCGCTGCCTTTCGTCGGGCTGCTGCTTTCCATCGCCACCGGCCCATTGCTCTACCCGCATATGTGGGAACATCACTACGGCAAGATCACTGCCGGCTGGGCGGCACTTGTCGTGCTGCCGCTGATCGCCACGCAGGGCTGGCCGATTTCCGCCGAGGCTCTGCTGCACACGCTTCTGCTCGAATATCTCTCCTTCATCATCCTGCTGTTCGCGCTGTTCACCATCGCCGGCGGAATACAGGTGGCCGGCAACATCCACGGAACGCCGCTCACCAATGCCGGCCTGCTGGTCATCGGCGCGCTGCTGGCGTCGGTCGTCGGCACGACGGGCGCATCCATGATCATGATCCGGCCGATCATCCGCGCCAACGACAACCGCCCGTTCAATGCGCATGTCATCGTGTTCTTCATCTTCCTGGTATCCAATATCGGCGGCGCGCTTACGCCGCTCGGCGACCCCCCGCTGTTCGTCGGTTTTTTGCGCGGCGTCGATTTTTTCTGGACAACGACCAACCTCTGGAAGGAAACGTTGTTCGTCGGCGGCATCGTGCTGGCGGTGTTCCTAGCGCTCGATTCCTGGCTCCACATGCGCGAAGCTGGCATGCCGAAGATAAAGGACCCTACGCCGGACACGGCAGTGCGGGTGCGCGGCCTGGTCAACCTGCCACTGCTCGCCGGTGTCATCGGCGCAATCCTGCTTTCGGCGGCATGGAAGCCGGGCGTCGCCTTCACCGTCGCGGGCGTGCCGCTGGAATGGCAGAATCTTCTGCGTGACGCGATCATCTTGGCGCTGGCGCTGCTCTCGCTGAAACTCACGCCGCGCCAGATGCGCCATGCCAACGGCTTCACCTGGGGCCCGATCGTCGAGGTGGCGAAACTCTTCGCCGGCATCTTCGTCTGCATCGTACCAGTCATTGCTATCTTGCGCGCCGGCTCGCAGGGCGCGCTTTCGCCGCTGGTGGCGCTGGTCACCGGGGAAAGCGGCGCGCCGAACGACCTCGCCTATTTCTGGCTGACCGGCGCGCTGTCCTCCTTCCTCGACAACGCGCCGACCTATCTCGTCTTCTTCGAACTCGCCGGCGGCGACCCGCAACACCTGATGACCGGCCTCGCCACCACGCTCGCCGCTATCTCGACAGGCGCGGTGTTCATGGGTGCCAACACCTATATCGGCAACGCGCCCAACTTCATGGTCTATGCCATCGCCAAACACCGCGGCGTTAAGATGCCAAGCTTCTTCGGCTACATGCTGTGGTCGGGCGCGGTGCTGATCCCGACGTTTTTGCTGGCAGGATGGGTGTTTTTTGGGTGAGGAGCACAGGGCTTCGTCATAGCTTGAGCGAATCCGAGAACGGTTCCGCAACCACCTGATACTCATCCTCATAGACGATGTATCCGGGCCGTGACGTTCTCAAAACCTCTACGACGTGGCCATTTTCTTCAAGGAGCGCGGCGAGAGCAAAGGCTTTAGCCAAATGTTCTTTCGCAGTCGGTTTGAACCAGCTTAATCCGCGCGTCGCGGTCTTGCGATAAAAGCCCTTGGATTTGGAGCGGTTGAAGCGCGCCGGGACTGGAAGATTTTGACGGAACCACAAGAGACTTTCGTTCAGACGGTCGAGTGTTTGTCGATCCAGGTTTGGTTGATCCATGATTTCGTAGGCGGCTGAGAAGAAGCCTTCCCGCGCATGCATGCCATCGACGCGATTCGATCGCGCGAACCGGTGGAACACTACCCCACCCCGACATAACGCTTCACCATGTCCGGATCGGCGCGGACCTCATCGACGCCAACCGTGGCGCGGACGCGGCCGTTTTCGACGAACGTGACGCGGTCGGCGACCGGCAGCACCGCGTCGACCCGCTGCTCGACCAGCAATGTCGAGACGCCGCGCTCGCCAAGCCGCTCGACCGTCTCGCGGACTTTTGCGATCATCGACGGCATCAGGCCTTCGGTCGGTTCGTCCAGCAGCAGCACGTCGGGTTCCAGGCAGAGCGCGCGCGCCATGGCGAGCATCTGCTGCTCGCCGCCCGACAGCGTGCCGGTGCGCTGCCTCAGCCGCTCGCGCAGGATAGGAAACAGCGCCAGCACGTTTTCGCGCGTCTCGGCATCCTTGCCGCGGGCCATCAGGCCGATCTCGATGTTTTCGGCAACGCTCATCTCGGCGAACAGCCGGCGGCCCTGCGGCACATAGGCGACACCGGCCTTGGGCACTTCGTGCGCCGGCAAATCAACTAGGTTCTTAGCACCGAGCGTGATTTTACCCGAGCGCGCCGGCACCAGTCCCATGATCGCTTTCAGCAGGGTCGTCTTGCCGGCGCCGTTGCGCCCGAGCAGGCAATGCACCTCGCCGCGCATCAGGTTGAGCGAGAGACCGTGCAGCACCTGCACCTCGCCGTAGAAGCAGTCGAGGTCTTCGATCCGCAGGATGGGGCTCATGCCGCCGCCCCGAGATAAGCCGCCTGCACGGCAGCGTCGGCGCGGATGTCGTCCGGCGCTCCTTCGGCCAGAACCTTTCCGGCATCGAGCACGGTGATGCGGTCGGCCAGCGCCATCACCACGGGCATGTTGTGTTCGATGATCAGCACGGTGGCCGCGCGCGAAACTTCGCGCACCAGCGCGACAAAATCCTCGATCTCGCCATCGGAAAGGCCCTGCGTCGGCTCGTCGAGGATGAGCAGACGCGGCTTCAACGCAAGTCCCATCGCGACTTCGAGCAGGCGCTGGTGGCCGTAGGAGAGCGAACCGGCGATTTCCCCCGCCCGCCCAGCAAGTCCGGTCGCCGACAGGGCCGCTATAACCCCGTCGCGCAGATGGCCGGCCCCGCGCCCATCGGTCAGCGTGCGCTGAACCGCCAGCGCCACATTGTCGTAGGCCGAGAGATTCGCAAAGACGCTGGTGATCTGGAACGTGTAGGCGATGCCGGCGCGCACCCGCCGGTGCGCCGGCAGTGTCGTGATGTCGCGCCCCTCGAACAGGATCGTGCCGGCGGTCGGCTCGATGCGGCCGCAGATCAGGCTGACGAAGGTCGTCTTGCCGGCGCCGTTCGGTCCGATGACGGCGCGGATTTCGCCCGGCGTGACCGAAAAATCGACACCGTCGACGGCGCGCAGCCCGCCGAAATGTTTCTTCAGCCCGGTCGTGGCGATGAGCGGCGTCACGGCAGCCATCGCACCCACCTCTGGCGCAGCGTGCCCAAAATGCCTTTCGGGAAAAACAGGATGAGCAGGACGAGCGCCAGGCCGACAATGCCCAGCGAACTGAGGTTCCAGCCCGGCAGCCATGCCTTCAGCAGGTCGCCGGAACCATCGATCAGGTAGAACATCAGCAGCGTGCCGATCAGCGGCCCGAGCGTGGTGGCCGCGCCGCCGAGCAGCACCCAGAGCAGAGGCAGGATCGAATACTGGATCGAGGCGAAGGTGGCCCCGACATAACCGAACAGGATGGCGTAGGCCGCACCCGCCGCCGCGCAGATCGTGCCGGACAGAACGGTCGCGGCCAGCTTGTTGGCAAAAGTGTCGAAACCCAGCATGCGGGCGCGCTCCTCGTTCTCGCGGATCGCCACCAGCACACGGCCGAAGCGCGAGCGCACGACCGCCAGCGTCACGACGAGAACGATTGCGAACAGGAAAAGCGCGGCGAAATAGCGTGTGGCCGGGCTCGTGAGGTCGAGATCGAAGCCGGCGAAGGAAAGCCGCCGCTGCCCCTGCGCGATCACCAGACCCTCGTCGCCGCGCGTCCACGACCCGAAATAGAAGAGCGCCAGATAAAACACCTGGGCGAACATCATGGTGACGATCATGAAAGCGACGCCGGTGGTTCTTAGCGCCAGAAAACCGATGACCGTCGACAGCACGACGCCTGCAATCACGCCCGCGGCGAAGGCCGGTGCTACACCCCAGCCGAAATGCACCATCGTCAGTCCCGCGCCGTAGAGTCCTGCCCCGAAAAACATGGCGTGGCCGAGGCTGAGCAGGCCGACATAACCGAACAGAAGATTGTAACCCATTGCAAAAACCGCCAGCACCATGACGCGGGCGAACACCCCATGGTGGTAGTCCGGCAGGACGAAGGCGAGCGTCGCCAGCAGCGCAATCACCGCGCCATGCAAGAGATATTGTTTTGCCGGCGAACTTTCCCCGCTCATCTGGTTTCCGTGCCGAACAGACCCTGCGGACGGAACACCAGCACCATGGCGACCAGCAGCGTCGCGATGATCTTTGCCAAAGTCGGCGTGTAGAAGACGGAGATGATGCCGTCCGATAGGCCGATCAGCAGCGCCGCGATCACGGTGCCGCGCAGCGAGCCCAGCCCGCCGATGATCACGACAATGAAGGAGAGCAGCAACGGGTCGCGGCCCATCAGATAGTGGGCCTGGCTGATCGGCACGGTCAGCACTGCTGCCACGGCCGCCAGCATCGCGCCCAGTGCGAACACGCCGGCATAGACCTTGTCGACGGGAATGCCGAAGGCCTGCGCGGTCTCGCGGTCATATTGCGTGGCGCGCATGATCAGGCCGATCTTCGTGCGCGTCAGCACATACCAGGTCGCGGCCAGCAACAGCGCCGAGGCGGCGATGACGGCCAGCTTGTAGCCGGAATAACCAAACCACGGCAGAAGAACGCGATAGCTGAACGGCGCCTCGACCGGCCGCGCCTCCGGGCCGTAAAACGTTAGCGCCGCCTGCTGGAAAACGTAGAGCAGGCCGATCGTGGCGACGATGGTCGATTCCGGATTGTACTCCAGCCGCCGCAGCACGAGCCGCTCGGAGACCAGCGCGATCGCGCCGACGATCAGCGGGCTGACGATGAGTGCTGCCAGGAAACCCAGCGCCGGATGGCCGGTCACCAGCGAAGCCATCCACCAGGCCAGCACCGCGCCCAGCATGTAGAACTCGCCATGCGCGACGTTGACGACACGCATGACACCGAACACCAATGACAGTCCAAGAGCGATCAGCGCCAGCACCGCCGAATTGACGAGGCCTTCCAGAGTGGCTAGCAGCAGGTGTGGACCGAAGGCCATTCAGTCGTCCTCGCCGGGCGGCCATTGGCGGGCAGTATGGACGACCGACAATATCGAGACGATTTCATCGGCCACCTGATAGATGATCCGATAACTCGGATGCGAAATGGCCTCGCGCGTTCCGTCTATGGCACCCGGCCTTCCCATGAAAGGCTGAGACTTCAGATAAGTTGCGCTGGTCTGGATGCGATTGCGGATACGGTTCGCGGCCGGAGGGTTGTCGGCCCAGATGTGGGAAACAATTTCCGCCAGTTCGTGCCTCGCCTTGGCCGTCCAGACAAGCTTCACTCAGCCGCCTCGCGGCTCTTGTTTTCGAGGTCCGCGATCAGCTTATCCATATGCGCTCTGACTTCTTCGTCACTGTAAACTCGGCCTGCGGCGATATCCGCGCGCGCGGCATCGACCTTGCGCTGTAGCCAAGCGACATACTCCCGGTCCTGATTGACAAAATCGCGCATGAATTCCCGCACGATCTGCGACGCCGGGCGGTCTTCATGCTTGGCCGCGGCCATGAATGCATCGCGCAGTTCAGGCTCCAACTTCATGGTGAAAACGGCTTCCTTGGCCATGGTCATCTCCGATCAAGATACTAACCATGTATATACCACGTCAGTACCTTGTAAGCCAGAATGCCTGCTTCGTGGACGCCGTCGTCATAGTGGCTGGGTCGTATAGTCCCCTTCCGGCTCGTAAAGCCCGTCCTCGATCGAGGTGCGGTGGACGACCTTCAGCTTGCCGCCTTCCACCTTGGAAATGTTCTGGTGGCCAAAACACTGGTGGATTTTTCCGTTGAACGTCTTGTCGCCCTGCGGGTGCTCGGGCCCCTCGGCGAAATTCGTCAGCGCCTCGGTCGCCTCGACCAGCTTGGCGCGGTCTTCCGGCCCCTTGTAGCCCGCATCCTCCATCGCCTTCTTGATGACGTAGAGCGTTTCCCAGCAGCCGAACATGTGGGCGGCCGTCGACACGTCCTTCGGGTCGCCCACCGCCGCGCCGTTCTCGTCGATGCCGACAGCCGCGCGGTAGGCTTTCTGCGCCTCGCTGTCATTCTCCTGGGCGTAGCGCGGCGAACCTTCCCAGAAATGGCTGCCGTCCAAAAATTCCAAGCCGGGGCTGTTGATGTCCACCGCTTCGAGGCTATCGATGAAGCCGAAAAGCTGCGGCCTGTTGGAGCCATAAAACTCGCCGAGTTCCTTGACGAAGGTCAGCACGGCTGGCCCGACCATGACGTGGTACAGCACTTCCGTGTCAGCCGGAATCTGCGGAAAATACTTTGTGAACGAGCTTTCCGTCGGCGGAATGGCGATCTGCGCGATCACCTCGGCGCCCTGCGCCTTCAGCGCCGGCGGCAGGTAGTCGCGATGATCGTAGCCGAAGGCGAAGTCAGGGAAAATCTGCGTGACCTTCTTGCCGACATTGCCGGCGATCCATGGCGCCATTGCCTGGATCTGGCTTTTCACGTCGGTGATGCCGGGCTGGAAGACGTAGCGGTTGAGTTTGGTCGAGGCGACGTGATGGCCCTCGCTGACAACAAAATAGGGCAGCTTTGCCTCGCCCGCCGCCGGCGCGGAGCCGATCACGACATGGGAAAACAGCGTGCCATAGGCGACGTCGACCTTGTGCTGTGTGGCGAATTTGGCAACCACCTCGGCGCCTCGGCCGGGGTCGGTGCCGTCGTCCTCGATGATCACCTCGACCGGGCGGCCGTTTATGCCGCCGGCATCGTTGATCGCCTTGATCGCAGCGGCGGTGGTCTTCTCGTACCAGCGGCCGTAGGCCGCGCCGATGCCGGTCTTGTGCGCCTGGAAGCCGATCTTTATCGGCGCCGAACTTTGCGCCTGGCTGTAGCGGACGAAACCGGGGGCCGCCGCAAGGCCTGCCGAGGCCGCGAGCCCCTTGATTGCGGTGCGGCGGCTAAGACGCTTGCCGATCAAGCTGGAAGCCTTTTTCCCAGTCATGCCCGTTCCCCTTTTTATGATCTGCCAGTCGCCGGACATGAAAAAATCCGGCGCCCAAAACCCATGGATACGGAAACTAAACCATCAATCCCCTAGTGCCGCAAGGGCAGGTATTTGCATGACCAGCCCTCCGCTTTCGCTCCGGGCGTTCGTCGTTCGAAAAGCGTTCGCAGGCTCACCGCTTGGCTTTTCGTCCGCTTCGCGGACCACTCCTCACCTTGCCGTCGGCGTCGAGAGCAGCCACAGGCCGAAGACGGTGTAGCCGATCATCAGCAGGGTCAGCGGCAGTTGCGAGAGCAGCGCATCGCGAGCGGCTCCATGCAGCCGCGCGGCGAGCCCGTGCGCGACCAGGACTGCCAGCACATGGCCGCCGATGATGGCGAAGGCCTGCGCGTTCCAGATCTGGACGGCCTGCTCGGAGCCCATGACGATGCCGGCCGACACCGGCATATAGGCGGTGCCGAAAAGGTTCCAGCCGAGGCCGAACGGGTCCGAAAAGGCAACCAGCGCATATTGGGCATTGACCAGGAAGACCGTCAGGTAGTGTGAAAAATGATAGGCGAGCGCGATCGGCACGATCGACCATACAAGCAACCCGGCCGCATCCAGCGCCGGATGCTTGCCGGCCAGCCGCTCGCCGACCGCGACGCAAATCAGGAACACCGCCGCGAGTGCTACAAACATGCCTGCCAATCCGGCGGTGTTGGTCGATTGCAGGGCGGTGCGACCGGGAAATTCCAGCGGGTTGATGCCGTTCGATCCCAACCAGAAGAAGGTTTTTGAAAAACCGTCGAAGGACACGGACGCCAGCGCCAGCAGCAGGAACAGCGTGCCCGACAGCGGCAATGGCTGTTCGCTCCAGAGTTTCGCGCCGGGCAGGCAGAGCGAGACGCGGCGCCGGTCGTCCGCCGCCGCATCGAAGACGCCGAAGCGCGAGACCATGCGGAAAAAGACCGACAGGAATTCGCCACGCGCCGACCATTGCTCATGGCCGACCACAAGCATGATGGCGAAGGTCAGAAGCCAGTAGCCGCCTGTAGCCATCGCCAGCCGGTAAGGATCGTCCGGCGCGACATAGATCAGCTCGAACCACGCGAAACCTGCGAACAGCACGACCGCCGGCCAGTAGCCGAGTTGTTCCGGCAGGCTTCGGTGTCGCGGGATTAATGCGCCGGCTAATTTTACCGGCGCATACCACGGATCGAGCCAACGCCAGAGATTGCCGAACAGGCCCTGGATGATCGTCAGGCCGATCCACAGCAGCGTCCAGACTGTCAGCGGAAGCGGGTTGGACAGCGGATCGCGGCTGCCCAAAATGCCGGCGGCGATCAGCGTGCACAGGATCAGAAACGAGACAAGGCTCGTCCAGAAACGCAGCGTCTCGGGCACCGCAAACAGCGGGAACCGCCACGCCGCCAGCCTGTCCAGCGTTGCCTGCGGCACGAACAGCAGCGCCAAGAAACTCGCAGCCACGGCCATAGCGCCGCCGAACAGATAATAGCCGGTCGGCAGCAAAAGCACGTAGCCACGATCGGAGGCGTGGGCGAAGGCGTCAGAGGGAGCGATCAGGAAAGCCGCGCAACTGGATGCCGCGATCCAGTCGATACGCCTGCCAAGATCGCGGCAGTCCACGCCCTAAACCTTCACCTTGTGCTCGACCCGCTCCTCATTCCCGAACACACGCAGATACCGCGCGATCTCGGACAGTTCGCCGGTCGCCTTCGCCGGATTGTCGGAAAGTTTTACCGCCGGGCGGCCGTTGGCTTCCGTCACCTTGCACACCAGCGATATGGCGTTCAGACGGTCGGTGTCCACCGGCGCGCAGTCCTCGAAATCGTTGGTCAAATTGGTGCCCCAGCCGAAGGCCATGCGCACCTTGCCATCGAAATGTTTGTACGTCTCCTCGATCGCGTCGACGTCGAGCCCATCGGAAAAGATCAGCAGCCGGTTGCGCGGGTCGACACCTTTGGAACGCCACCAGGCGAGGATTTTTTCGCCGCCCTCGATCGGGGGGGCGCTGTCGGGACGGAAACCGGTCCAGTCGGCCACCCAGTCGGGCGCATCGCGCAGGAAGGAGGCGGTGCCGAAAGCGTCGGGAAGCACGATCAGCAGGTTGCCACCGTAATAGCGCTGCCAGTCGAGCAGGACGTGATAGGGCGACTGGCGCAACGCCTCGTCGGTCTCGGTCAGCGCCGCGAACACCATCGGTAGTTCGTGCGCGTTGGTGCCCAGCGCCTCGAGGTCGGTGTCCATGGCAAGCTTGACGTTGCTGGTGCCGGTAAAGGCGTCGCCGATGCCCTCCTTCAGCGCCTCGACGCACCAGCGCTGCCACAGAAAACTGTGCCGCCGGCGCGTGCCGAAGTCGGAAACTTTTAGGTTCGGCAGCTTGCGCAGCCGTTCGGTCTTGTCCCACAGCTTTGCCTTGGCGCGCGCGTAAAGCACGTCGAGCGAGAACGGCCCGAAACCGCTCATCGCAGCGCGCGAGCGCAATTCGTTGATGATCGCCAGCGCCGGGATCTCCCACATGGAAGTGTACATCCACGGGCCGTGGAAATGCAGCTCGTATTGGCCGTCCCTCTTTTCCAGTTCGTATTCGGGCAGCCGGAAATTCTCCAGCCACGACAGGAATTCAGGCTCGAAAATCTGCTTGCGGCCGTAAAAAGTGTTACCGGCCAGCCAGATCATCTCCTTCTTGCCGAAGCGCAACGTGCGCGCATGGTCCAACTGCTCGCGCAGCGCGCCTTCGTCGATCTCGTCGGCCAGCCGGGCGCTGGTCGTGCGGTTGATCAGGGAGAAGGTGGCGTCGACTTTTGGATACATGCCCCAGATCATCTGCAGCATCAGCAGCTTGTAGAAATCCGTGTCCAGCAGGCTGCGGACGATAGGGTCCAGCTTCCAGGCATGGTTGTAAACGCGTCTGGCAATGTCGGTCTTGGTCATCGACCCAAAAACCCCGCTCCTTCCTCCCGGGCCGTCAAGCCCGGAAGCGCCTATAGCATTGAATTTTTTCCAGTGCGCCAGCTTTCCTTTGGTCCTGCCTGATGCTGACACCATTGACGCAGGGCCGCCTGGCGCGTTGAATGTCCGCAAGGCGTTGGCACGCCATGGGCTACCCGGCCGATGCCGCCTGGCGATGGAGGGTCGCGTGGCGAACGTGCCTGGCTTTTCACGCGTTAATGCGCTGGTGCGGGGCTACCAGGTCTCCCGGCTGATCGAAATCGCCTGTTCGCTTGAGGTGGCGGACCGCATCGGTGCGGTGGGACGGCCGATCTCAGAACTAGCGGCGGAGTGCGGCGCCGATCCCGAACGGCTGGAGCGGCTTTTGTGCGCGCTGTCGGCCTTCGGATTGTTCACCGTCTCGAACGCTGGCGACGTCAGCCACACGGAGGACTCCCGGCACCTGCGCAAGGATTCCGTGCCCACGCTTCATTATGCTTCGCGCTATTACGGCATGGCGAGTTCATGGGCTGTCTGGGGCGCGGCCGGCCAGGCGATGAGCGGCGATACGCCCTTCGAGGCCGAATATGGAAAACCCTATTTCGACTATCTCGCGCAGAATCCGGCGGAAGCCGCCATCTTCGACGCCTTCATGCAGCACAGTCCCGACGACCGTCATGCCGCGGTCGTTGACGCCTACGATTTTTCGCAGGCGCAACTGGTCGTGGATGTCGGCGGCGGCAACGGCGCGCTGCTCGCGGCCATTCTCGGCCGGTATCCCGGCCCGCGCGGCATCCTGCTGGATCAGGCGGCAACCCGCTCGATGGACCAGACCGTGTTCGGCGCCGCTGCGGGCCGCTGCACAATCGACACCGGGAATTTTTTCGACCGCATTCCGGCAGGCGGCAACATCTATACCATGTCGCAGATCCTGCACGACTGGAACGACGCCCGCTGTCTAGTCATCCTGTCGCGCTGCCGCGAGGCGATTCGGGCGGATGGCAGCCTGCTGGTCATCGAACGCGTGCTCGACGCCACGCCCGGCGAGACCGATCCGATCAACTTTCTCGCCGACATGCACATGATGATGCTATACCCAGGCGCGAAGGAGCGATCGCTGGCCGAATATGCCGTGCTGTTCCGGCATACCGGCTTCGGCGAGCCGAGACTGATCCGCACGCGCTCGGCTTTTTCGATCGTCGAGACCAAGCCTGCCTGATTCGCCAACACCGGCCGGTGCAGGCAAACTACCGCGCCACGTAGCCGCCGTCGGCCGACAGGATCGCGCCGGTGACGAAGGACGAGGCGTCGGAAGCGAGGAAGGCAATTGCCTCGGCGATTTCCCGCGGCGAACCGATGCGGCCAATCGGATGCGCGGCCTTGATGGCGCGCTCGGCGGCCACCGGGTCGGGCTGGCTGTCCAGATAGCGGGTCAGGAACGGTGTATCGACCGAGCCCGGCGCCACCGAATTCACCCGAACGCCATGTTCCGCATAGTCCACGGCGAGCTGGCGGGTCAGTTGCACGATCGCGCCCTTGCTGGCGCAATAGGCGGCCTGCAACGGCAAGCCGACCAGACCCGAAATCGAGCTGACACTGACGATGGACCCGCTCTTTTGCCTGATCATTTCCGGCAGCACCGCACGACAATGATGGAACACCCCGGTTACGTTGACCGCCATCAGGTCGTTCCATTCATCCTCTCCGGTCGAGAGAATGTCCTTGGTGATGATCACGGCGGCATTGTTGACCAGGATGTCGAGGCGCCCGAAACGCGACAGCGCGGTCTCGGCAGCCTTGCGCGCCGTCTCGGCCTTTCGCACATCGCCGGCCACGGTTGCGACATTCGAAGCCTCAAGCTTCGAAACCCTGGCGTCGACGTCCTCGGCCACCACCGATGCGCCGCGCCGGGTCAGAAGCTCGACGGTCGCCCGCCCCACGCCGCCCGCTGCCCCGGTGACGATCGCAACCTTGCCGTCGAGCGGCTTTGCATCATTCATGAACATCCTCCCATCCTCGGCGCCGACTCGGCCACGGCGTCCGACGTCAGATAGCACGACTGTCGGATGCTATCGCGCCTACCAGACATTATTCCGTCGCGCCAACGGCCGACAGCCCATCGGCTCACCGCAAGAGGCGCGCCGCATCGACAGCGCAACCCGCACGTGCCAAAAACTGCGCCGCGAAAGGAGCCCGTCATGACCGCACGCCGCCCCTCCTTCGTGTCGATGGCGGCGCAGTTGTTCGTTGCCGACATCGATGCATCCTGCGCCTACTTCACGCAAAAACTCGGATTCGCGGTCGATTTCGTCTATGGCGAGCCGCCTTTCTACGGGCAGGTCCGGCGCGACAATGCGCGGCTATCGCTGCGGCATGTCGACGAACCGGTGTTCGTCGGCAACATCAGGCGGCGCGAGGACCTGCTGTCGGCGGCGATCAATCTGGAAACGAGCGGCGAAATCAAAAAACTGTTCGAGGACTTTCAAAAGGCCGGTGCGACATTCCACAAGCCGCTGCGCGAAGAACGGTGGGGCGCTCTGAATTTCATCGTGCTCGACCCAGACGGCAACCTGATCCTGTTCGCCGGCCCGGCGGAGTGAGCCTCTACCGTCACGCCGGCTTGACGCCCATCGCCTTGTCGCGGAAATCGGCGGCGAAACCGATGAAGCCGTCGTAGTTCGCCGCCTTCTGCTGGAAATAGGGCAGTGTGTCGGCATGGGTGGTGATCATGAAGCGGTCCTCCGCCATGCCCTGGAACGCCCTTTCCGCCACCTCCTCCGGCTCGATCGCGCCGGGCTGCAGATAGGGGATGCCCTGGATCATCGGCGTCTTCACCGCGCCGGGACAGAGTACCGAGACCTTGATGCCGCGCGTGCGGTAGCTGAAGGCCAGCCACTCGCCGAAGCCAAGTGCCGCATGTTTTGTGGTCAGATAACCGGCGCTGCCCAGCGACAGCACGAGCGCGGCCGCCGAGGCGGTGATCAGGATGCGGCCGCCGCCTTGCGCCACCATGCCCGGCACGACATGCCGCGCCACACGGATGTGGCTCATCTGGTTGACGGCGATGATCCTTTCCCAGGCTTCTTCGCTCGCCTCGGCATCCATCGGCATGCCGATACCTGCATTGGAGCAGAACACGTCGATGCCGCCCTCCGTCGCCACCACGTCGTCCACCAACGCCTTGATTCCTGCGTCGGAGCCGACATCGGTTTGGCGAAAGCGGGCGCCGTCGATGACCGGGCTTTCGACAAGATCGGCAGCCACTACTCTCGCGCCTGCCGCGGCGAAACGGCGGGTAAGCGCCAAACCAATACCGCTCGACGCCCCGGTGACGACGACGGTCTTGTCCTTCATGTCCATGTCTCGGTCCTGTCTTCGGTCTTAGGGACGCCACGCCGTCGCGGCGTGGTCGCAACCGATGCCGGCGCCTTTGAGTACCACCGGCCGCGCTGCGAAGACTGCTCACTACACATGTCTGCTGTCGAGCAATGTCGCAACCTTCGGTTAGCAAAGTCTTGTCCGGTACGAGTTCCAGGTTGCCGCTTCTATCGTTCAGCCGTCGCCCTTGCCGCGCGCCGCTTGCGGATGCCGATCTGGCCGGCCACCGCCGTCTCGCCGCGGCTGGCGGCGGCGTCGCGCTCGGCAAAAATCCAGTCTATGAAAGCCTGCACCACCGGGGCCGACCTCATCTGGCCACGGCAGGCGACGTAGAAGGAATCCACCGCCGGCACGGCAAGGTTGAACGGCGTCACCAGTTGCCCGCGCGCCAGGAGCCCGCTGGCAGTGACCGAATCGCCGAGCGCCACGCCATGGCCGTGCAGCGCCGCCTCGGTCGACAGTTGCGCGTCGCTCATCTGCAGTTGCGGACCACGGGCCAGTTCCAATGCGTCGGCCGCCGCGAGCCAAGTGTGCCATTCGCGCCCGTCGTCGCCATGCAGCATGACATGGTCGGCGAGGTCGCGCACCGTGCGGATCGGCCGGTTGTTGATCAGCGTCGGGCTGGCGACGGGAAACAATTCGAGGTCCGACCATTTGCGGAACCAGCAGTCGCTCCAGTCGCGGTCGCCATAGTGCACGCAGATGTCCACGTCCGGCGAGCGCAGGTCGCGCGGATCGTTGGAGGCGCGCAGCTTCAACCTGATGTTCGGATATTGGGCGACGAAGCTGCCGATACGCGGGATAACCCAGAGCGACAGCAGCGCGGCGACGCAGCTCACACAAAGCTGGCCTGAGCCTGTCGGGCGCGTCAGCCGAGCCGTCGCCGCCGCTATGCCTTCGAAGGCGCCGGAGACAGCCGGCAGCAGGTCGGCTCCATGCGGCGACAATTTCAGCCGCTGACCGGAGCGCTCGAACAGCTTGACCTTGAGCGTCGCTTCCAGCGCCTTGATCTGGTGGCTGACGGCACCGTGGGTGACGCTGAGTTCCGCCGCCGCCTTGGTCAGCGAACCGTGCCTGGCCGTCGCCTCGTAGGCGCGCAGCGGATTGAGGGGAGGCAGGCGGCCGGGCATCGCAAGCGCTCCAGGCGGGATATGTTCGTGAGAAAATCTCACATGCGACGCTATAACAATATCAATTGATCTTTCAATGGATTCGGCGCAGTTTTGTTCAAATCATAAAAGCAGGCTTGGGAAACACCGAAGGGCACACGCTTCGCCGCGACAGGCGGACGTGAACGCCCCTCGCAAGCATATCGGCACCGTTAGGGTTCCGCAGGAGGATTTCATGGGTTTCTCGGAAAGCAAGCTCGAGGCGCTGCGCCGCAAATATGGTGAAAGCCACGGCGGCGAATTGTTCAACCCGCAGTTCCGTCGGGTCGCCGACAAGATCTTCACCAAGAGCGGTACGCGGCTCGCTCCCTATTCCGGTATCCCGACCTTCCTGACCGCGCCCTACATGCCCGTCGACAATGACGAACCGGATTTCGGCGACCTGCAGGTGGCGATCGTCGGCGTGCCGATGGATCTCGGCGTCACCAACCGCCCGGGTTCGCGCTTCGGGCCGCGTGCGCTGCGCGCCATAGAGCGCATCGGCCCCTACAATCACGTTTTGGACTGCGCCCCCGTGCAGGATCTGCGCGTCGCCGACATCGGCGACGTCTCCTTCCAGAGCCGCTATCGGCTCGAATTGAGCCACGACGATATCGAGCGCCGCATCGGGCAAATCGTCGAAGCCGGCGTCGCTCCGCTGTCGGTCGGCGGCGACCATTCGATCAGCCATCCGATCCTCAAGGCGGTCGGCAAGAAGCGTCCGGTCGGCATGATCCACATCGATGCGCATTGCGACACCGGCGGCGCCTACGATCTGACGAAATTCCACCATGGCGGACCGTTCCGCAATGCGGTGCTGGACGGCGTGCTCGATCCGACTCGCACCATCCAGATCGGCATCCGCGGCTCGGCCGAATATCTGTGGGAGTTCACCTACGAGTCCGGCATGACGGTGATCCACGCCGAGGACGTATCCGGCATGGGCATCCCGGCGGTGATCGAGAAGGCGAAAAAAATCGTCGGCGACGGCCCGACCTATGTTTCCTTCGACGTCGACAGCCTGGACCCGGCCTTCGCGCCCGGCACGGGGACGCCGGAGGTCGGCGGCCTGACGACCCGCGAGGTGCTGGAAATCCTGCGCGGGCTGAAGGGCCTGAACATCGTCGGCGGCGACGTGGTCGAGGTGGCGCCGCAATATGACAGCACCACCAATACGGCTCACGCCGGCGCGCAGGTGTTGTTCGAGATCCTTTCGCTGATGGTGTTCAGCCCGGCGATCACCGGCAAGGAGGCCTGATCTACCAATACGGCAAGTCCGACGCCGACCTGGAACCGTCGATCGGACTGCCGCTCTGAAAAAAACCAGCTTCCAGAAAAGGGGAACGACAATGACAATCCATGCGAAGCTCAAATCGTCCATCGCCGCCGTGCTGCTCATCGGCGCATCCGGCCTCGGCCTCGCCACGCTGCCGGCCAGTGCCGATGCGGTCGCCGACATCACCGCCGCCGGCCAGATCAATGTCGGCATCTTTTCCGACTTCCCGCCCTTCTCCTCGGCCAGCGCCGACATGAGCATCAAGGGCTATGACATCGACGTCGCGCAAGCCATCGCCGACAGCCTCGGCGTCAAGCTCAACCTGGTCAGCGTCACCGGCCAGAACCGCATCCCCTACCTGACGGACAAGCGCGTCGACATGCTGATGAGCGTCGGCTATTCCAAGGAACGCGCCGAGGTCATCGACTTCGCCGCCGCCTATGCGCCCTACTACATCGCAGTGATCGGCCCGGCCGCCCTCGAAGTGAAGGGCAAGGATGACCTCGCCGGCAAGACCATCGCCGTCAACCGCGGCACGTTGGAGGACACTTCGCTGACCGAAGCAGCGCCGGCCTCCGCCGACATCCGCCGCTTCGACAACTACAACGCCGTGATCCAGGCCTTCATTTCGGAGCAGACCCAGCTCATGGTCGTCGGCAACGACGTCGGCGCGCAGGTTCTTGCCCGGCAGGAAGGGCTGAAGCCCGAGCAGAAATTCCAGCTCCTGACCTCGCCGTCGCATATTGGCCTCAACAAGAACGAAGAGGCCTTGAAGAAGGCGATCAACGACGCGGTCGCCAAGATGCTGGCCGACGGCAAGCTCAACGAAAGCTCGGAAACCTGGCTGAAGACGCCGCTCAATCCTGACAACCTCAAGGATTGAGTGTTGTGGCCTACAGCCTCGACTTCGGCTGGCTGAACGATGCGCTCGGCGCGATTGCTCGCGGCGCCGCCATGACGGTCTTCCTGATCGTCGTGACCACGCTGCTCGGAACCGTACTCAGCGTGCTCGCGGCGGCCGGACGGCGCGGCGGCAATCGCCTGCTGCGGCAGGCGATCGGCCTCTATGTCGAGGTGATCCGCAACACGCCGTTCCTGGTGCAGCTCTTCTTCATCTTCTTCGGGTTGCCCAGCCTCGGCATCAGGCTCGATCCGGTCGTTGCCGCCATTCTCGCCATGACGCTCAACATGGCGGCCTATACCACCGAAATCGTCGGCGCCGGTCTCGACGCCGTGCCGCGCGGCCAGAAGGAAGCAGCGCTGGCGCTCGGACTGCGGCCGCGTCAGGTGTTCATCAAGATCGTGCTGCCTCAGGCGCTGAAGGTCATCTTTCCGGCGCTGACCAGCCAGATCGTGATCATGATGCTGGAATCCGCGGTCGTGTCGCAGATCGCGGTGCGCGAACTCACCTATGAGGCTGATATGCTGCAGGCCAGAACCTTCCGCGCGTTCGAGACCTATCTTGTCGTCACCGCCGTCTATCTCGGCCTCTCGATCGGATTGCGGCGTCTCCTCGTCAAAGGCGGGCAGAGGATGTTGTCGGCGGGTGTGACATGATCGAGTTCACCTTCTGGGACATCGTGCGCAACCTGCTCTTCGCCACGCGCTGGACGATCCTGCTGTCGGTTGCCGCCTTTGCCGGCGGCGCCATCGTCGGCATCGCCATCCTGCTGCTCAGGATATCCAAGGCCAAGTGGGCAAGGCGCTTCGGCAGCGGCTACATCGCGCTGTTCCAGGGCACCCCGCTGCTGATGCAGCTCTTCCTGATGTTTTTCGGCCTGCCAATGCTCGGGCTGCGTATCGAACCATGGATGGCGGCCGTGCTCGGCCTGACCTTCTTCGCCAGCGCCTACCTCGCCGAAATCTGGCGCAGTGGCGTCGACGCGCTGCCGCGCGGCCAATGGGATGCCGGCGCCAGCCTCGGGCTGCACTATGTCCAGGAGTTGCGGCTGGTCATCCTGCCGCAAGCCTTCTCGATCACCCGGGCGCCGGTCGTCGGCTTCCTTGTCCAGCTTATCAAGGCGACGGCGCTGACCTCGATCATCGGATTCGAGGAGCTTTTGAGAACCTCGAACGCCATCAACAATGCGACCTTCGAGCCGTTCACCGTTTATGGGCTGGTCGCGCTGATCTTTTTCGTGCTGTGCTATCCTCTCACTCAATATGCGAGGATGCTGGAGAGCCGCGCAGCCGCGCACTGAACCTCGTCATCGCTTGACCATATGGGAACCGCCGCAACGTCGGCCAAAACAGGAGAAATGAAATGCAAAAAATTCTGAAGGGTCCGCTCAGCCGTCGCACGGTGCTGTCAGGCGCACTCGCCGCCACCGGCGTTCTCGCCCTGCCGTCGATCCTGCGCGCGCAGGACAAGTCGCTGAAGGTCGGCGTCTATGGCGGCTATTTCCAGAAATCCTTCGACGAGCACATCTTCCCCGAATTCACCAAGGCGACCGGCATCGCGGTGGAATCGGTCGCCGAGCCGACGGGCGAGGCCTGGCTAGTGCAGCTCGAACAGGCGGCCAAGGCAGGACAGGCCCCGGCCGACGTGTCGATGATGTCGCAGACCTCGACGCTCAAGGGCCAGTCCACCGAACTCTGGGTGCCGATCGACGAGAAGAAGATCAAGAATTTCGGCGACCTGCTGCCGCAATTCATCAACAAATATCCCGACGGCCGTATCGCCGGCATCGGCGCGGTGGCGTGGTACATCACGCTGGTCACCAACACCGACGTCTACAAGGAAGCCCCGACCTCGTGGCAGGCACTGTGGGATCCGGCAAACGCCGACAAGCTCGGCCTACTGGCGCTGGTCTCCAACTCCTTCCTGCTGGAAGTGACCGCAAAGACCTTCTTCGGCGGCACCAACGCGCTCGACACCGAGGAGGGCCAGATAAAGGCCTTCGAGAAGCTGGCGGAGGTGAAACCCAATGTCCGCCTCTGGTATCGCGACGAGGCGCAGTTCGAGCAGGCGCTGAAGTCGGGCGAGATCCCGATGGGGCAATATTACCACGACGTGACCGGCCTTGCCGCCGCCGACGGCCAGCCGGTGCGCTCCACCTTCCCGAAGGAGGGCGGCATCCAGGATTCCGGAAACTGGGTCATCTCCCGCGCCTCGCAAAAGGCCGACGAGGCGCATGTCTTCATCGACTATATGAGCCAGCCGTCGATCCAGGGCCTGATGTCGCGCAAGGTCGGAACCGCGCCGACGCTGAAGAAGGACAAGCTCGACCTGACGGCGGAGGAATTCGCGGCCGTGTCGTCGGAAATCCCGCCGATCATCCCGCGCTACGACCTCTACACCACGAAGTCCGACTGGCTGAACCAGAAATGGACGGAGATGATCGCGGGCTGAGAAGCCTCTTACCCTCCCCCCCTCGTGGGGAGGGTCGCGAGCAAAGCGAGCGGGGTGAGGGAAAAAAGGGTCTAGTTTCGCCCCCACCCCGGCTCGCAAACTTCGTTTCACTCAGCCTGCTCACCGACCCTCCCCACAAGGGGGAGGGTGAAGGGGGAACTCCATGTCCGGCCTGGCCATCAAATCTGTCACCAAGCAGTTCGGCGATTTCAAAGCCGTGGACAGCGTGAATCTTTCGGTGCCGCACGGCACCTTCGTCTGCCTGCTCGGCCCGTCGGGCTGCGGCAAGACCACGCTCTTGAGGATGATCGCGGGGCTTGAGGAACCTAGCGCGGGCGAGATCGCCATAGACGGCGAGGACATCACCAAGACACCGACCCACAAGCGCAATTTCGGCATGGTGTTCCAGTCGCTTGCGCTGTTCCCGCACCTTTCGGTCGGCGACAACATCTCCTATGCGCTGCGCATCCGCGGCTCCTCGAAGGACCAACAGAAGGCGCGTGCCGACGAACTGCTGAAGCTCGTCCACCTGCCGGGCTTCGCCGATCGTCCGGTGGCAAAACTTTCCGGCGGCCAGCGGCAGCGGGTCGCCATCGCAAGGGCGCTGGCGCTGTCGCCGAAACTGTTCCTGCTCGACGAACCGATGTCGGCGCTCGACGCAAAATTGCGTGAATCCATGCAGGTCGAGTTGCGGCAATTGCAGCAGCGGCTGGGCATCACAACAATCGTCGTCACCCACGACCAGCGCGAAGCCATGACCATGGCCGATCTCGTCGTGGTCATGGGCCAGGGGAAAATCCGCCAGGCCGCCGCGCCCATCGACATTTACCGGAAACCCGCCGACGCCTTCGTCGCCGACTTCATCGGCTCGACCAATCTGCTCGAGGCCAGCGCCGACGGCGCAGGCCGCGCCTCGATCCTCGGCACGGTCATCCCCGGCCTATCGCTGCCCGCCGGCGCGGCGAAATCCTCCGTGTCGGTGCGGCCAGAGGACGTGCATCTCGGCCCGCCTTCCGCCGGCGCCATCGACGGCACGGTCACCTTCGTGCGCGACCTCGGAGCGACGATCGAGACCTATATCGAAGCCGGCGGCGCCACCATCGTCGCTGTGACGACACCACGCGAGCGCGTCGATGTCGCGACCGGCGCGAAGGTCGGCGTGACACTGCCGCCGCAAGCCTGTGTGGTGGTGAAGTCATGACATCGGCGATCCTCTCCTTGCTGGCTTGCGCGCCCCCTCCACCGCCTTCGGCGGTCCCCCTCCCTCGCTTCGCAGGGGAGGAACAGCGACGGCGCTGCCGGCACGACCTGGATCCTCCCCCGTTCACGGGGGAGGGGGACCACGCGAAGCGTGGTGGAGGGGGCGCGGCTATCGCGGAGTCCCGCCCATGAGACGCGAGCCGCCCAAAACGCTGGCCGACTACACGCCGCTGGTGTTTCCCGGCCTGATGCTGATCGTCTTCTTCGTCATCCCGTTCTCGACGATGATTGCCGTCAGCTTCTTCCAGCGTGATCCCGCCGGCTTCTACAAGACGGCGTTCACCCTCGACAATTACGGCCGTTTCCTGTCGCTGTTCTTCGGCCGCGTGCTTGGGTTCTCGCTGCTGCTGTCGGTGCTGGTGTCGGTCTGCTGCGTCGTCATCGCTTTCCCGTTCACCTATCTGCTGACGAAACAATCGCGAAAAGTGCAGACGATATGGCTGGTCTGCCTGCTGTCGGTGCTGTCGCTGTCGGAAGTCATCATCGGCTTTTCGTGGTCGACGCTGTTCTCGCGCACCGCCGGCATCACGAACCTGTTCGGCTGGCTCGGCCTGATGAGTGCCCCCGTTGCGCTGTCGCCCTCCTTCGGCGCGGTGATGACGGCCATGGTCTATCAGGCGCTGCCCTACACGATCCTTGTGCTCTACCCCGCTCTGGTGCGGCTCGATCCGACGCTGCTGGAGGCGGCGCGCACGCTCGGCGCCTCGCCGGTGCGCGCCTTCTTCAACGTCGTCGTGCCGGCGCTGCGCAACACCATCGTCGCCACCATCATCATGGCCTTCATCTTCGCGCTCGGTTCCTATCTGCTGCCGCAGATTCTTGGCCGGCCACAGCACTGGACGCTGTCGGTGCTGATCACCGACCAGGCGATCTACCAGTCGAACATGCCCTTCGCGGCGGCTATGGCGGTGTTCCTGGTGCTGATCTCGCTCGGGCTGGTCGGCCTGACGCTTCTGGTCGGACGCAAGGAGAATGCGGGATGAGGGACAAAATGCTTCGCCGGCTGTATTTCTTCGCCGTCGCCTTCTTCCTGGCGCTGCCGCTGATGGTGGTCGCCGGCGTTTCGGTCAACCAGAAGCAGGACCTGACCTTCCCGCCGGTCGGTTTTTCGCTCGCCTGGTACGCGCAGATTTTCGCCGATCCGGCCTGGCGCTCGGCGCTGATCGCCTCACTGCTGCTCGCCGTCACCTCGGCGGCGATCGCGGTCGCCATCGCGCTGCCGCTGTCCTGGTTCCTGTGGCGGCGCATCGCGCCGTGGGCGAACATTTTCCAACTGCTCGGCGTCGCGCCTTTCGTGCTGCCGCCGGTAATCACCGCGCTCGGCCTGCTGACCTTCTGGGCCTCCAGCGGGCTCTATGGCCAGCCCTGGACGGCGGCGATCAGCCACGGCATCTTTTTCGTCACCCTGCCGCTGGTCACACTCTCCCTCGGCTTCGCGTCGATCGACCGCTCGCTGGTCGAGGCCGCCTCCACCATGGGCGCCGACGACCGCACGGTGCTGAAGACGGTGGTGCTGCCGCTGATCCTGCCCTATCTCGTCTCGGGTTATGCCTTCGCCTTCGTGCTGTCGCTCAATGAATACATCGTCGCCTACATGACTGTCGGCTTCACCGTCGAAACGCTGCCGATAAAAATCTTCAACGCGCTACGCTACGGCTATACGCCGACCATGGCGGCGGTCTCGGTGTTCTTCGTGGCGATCGCGGCTGTTGTGTTCGGGCTTATCGCACGCTTCGGCGACATCCGAAAACTGCTGGGTGCGATGTGATCCTGGCAGGGCGTTTCGTGCTATCGCCTCTCGCAGCGGTCCTGCGGTTCGGCTAAGGACGGCGCTCAAGTTCGAATGAGACTGTACCGATGCGCTTAGCCATCCTGCAAATGCAGGCGAAAGCCGGCGACGTCGCCGCAAACCTCGCCCGCATAGAACGCGCGGCGGAAGACGCGGCGGCGCAAGGCGCTGACCTGCTGGTGGCGCCGGAGCTTGCTGTCACCGGATACGGCGCGGGAGAAGCGATGACCAAGCTGGCTGAGCCGGCAAACGGCCCCACCGCCAAGCACTTGGCCGTCTTGTCGGCGCGCCTCGGTATCGCGCTCGCCGTCGGCTTCGCCGAGCGCGACGGCGATACGGTATGGAACAGCGCGTTCTATGTCGACGGCGAAGAGCCGCCCGTCATCTACCGCAAGGCGCATCTCTACGGCCCCTACGAGCGCGGCCTGTTTACGCCCGCCCCGCCCGGCGCCACGGTTTTCGAACATCGCGGCGTCAAGACCGGCATGCTGATCTGCTACGATGTCGAGTTCCCCGAAACCGTGCGCCGTCTCGCCCAGACCGGTGTGGCGCTGGTCATCGTGCCGACGGCGCTGCCAGTCAGCGACCATTCTGAACTTATCGCACGCAAGATGATCCCGGTCAGGGCCTTCGAGAACCAGGTTTTTGTCGCATACGCCAACCATTGCGGCGCCGACCCGCTGTTTTCGTTTGCCGGCCTGTCGGCGATAGCGGCGCCGGACGGTTCGCTGCTGGCAGAGGCCGACGCGACCGGCGAGGCGCTGCTGATCGCCGACATCGACCCGGCGAGGTTCGCCGCTTCGGCGGAGGCGAATACGTATCTGAGGGATTTGAGGGTGTAGAAGTTCTGCGACGGGGGCTGCTCAGAGCCTGGCTATGGCTCCGTTCTATTCAGGCGCTCAACTCCTTTGAAGCTCCAATCTCGCACCGCCCCGGCCCTCCGTTTTCGCTCAGGGCGTTCGTCCCTCGAAAAGCCAAATCGTTGGCTTTTCGTCCGCTTCGCGGACCGCTCCTCACCCAAACGCCCGCTTCTCGTCCATCAGCCCTAGCCGCCCGCGCCGCAGCCAGCGGGTGAGCAGCAGCGCCGCCACCACCACCAGCCCGACCGACAGGCCGATCCAGATGCCGTTGCCCTTCAGTCCCAACGGGAAGGCCAGGAGCACGCCGAGCGGCAAGCCGATGCCCCAATAGCCGATCGCCGCATAGATCATCGGGACTTTGGTGTCGTGCAGGCCGCGCAGCATGCCGGCGCCGACCGCCTGCGCGCCGTCGGCAATCTGGAACAGGCCGGCGAAGGCCAAAAAAGTCACCGCCAGCGCAATCACCTCGGCATTCTCCGGCGCGCCCATGTCGATGAAGGCGCTGATCAGAAAGTTCGGAACGGTGATCATGGTCAGCGCCATCAGCGCCATGAAGCCGACGCCGATCACATAGGCCGTCCAGCCGGCGCGGGCGATCCCATCCGGGTCGCGGGCACCGAAGGCGAGCCCCACCCGCACGGTCACCGCCTGGTTCAGGCCCAGCGGCACCATGAAGGAGATCGAGGCGATCTGGATGGCGATGGCGTGCGCGGCCAGCGATGCCGGCGAGATCAGCCCCATCAGAAGGGCTGCCGCATTGAAGATCGTCACCTCGAAGGCCAGAATGCCGGCAATGGGCAGGCCGAGCGCCAGCAATGCCTTGAAGCGCGGCCAGTCGGCACGCCAGAAGCGCCCGAACATCCTGTAGCGGCGGAATTTCTTCTCCAGCGCAACCACGCAGGCCAGGCCGACAAACATGAAGGCGCTCGCCAGCGACGTCGCCAGCCCGGCCCCGGCGACGCCCATCGCCGGCAGGCCGAGATGGCCGAACATCAGGCACCAAGCCAGCACGGCATTCAGCACCACCGCGATGAAGACGATGATGAGCGCCCATCCCGGCCGTTCCAGCGCCGAGATGAAGGAGCGCAGCACGATGTAGCCGTAGAACGGCAGCACCGCCCATTGCAGCCAGCGCACATAGGTGCCGGCCTGCGCCGCCAGTTCGGGTTCCTGGCCCATCCAGTTCAGGACGGCCTCGGCGTTCCACAGGAAGATCCAGATCGGGATCGAGATCAGCACGGCCAGCCACAGGCCCTGGCGCACGGTGCGGCGCACGTCGCGCACCGAGTGGCGCTTGCGGCCGAGTTCGGTGGCGATCATCGGCGAGGTCGCCAGCATCAGGCCGAGACCGAAGATCAGCGGCATGAAATAGAGGTTCGAGCCGAGCGCGCCGGCAGCCAGCGCCTGCGGTCCCAGCCGGCCCATCAGCATCACGTCGGTGGCGTTCATGGCCGTCTGGCCAAGATTGGTGAGGATCATCGGCCAGCCGAGCGCCAGCATCGCCTTGATCTCGCCGCGCCATGGATTTTCCGACGCTCGCACGCCGGCTTCGATCGCGGTCATTGTCGTCATCTTTCGGATCGCGGCGCGTCGGCGCTTTCTGCCGGAAGCCGCGGATTAGGCTCAGAATCCACCGGACTCCACGCTGCCGGAGCCTTTTGTCTCAAACCGTGGGGAATGGCAATAAGGGAGGTGCCCCGTTCGATTGAGCCAGGGAAGGAAGGGGGGCGATAGTGGCTGGGTTTTCCCTATCCTCCTTGCCAACCTTCACGCCACCAGAAGCGCGGTTGGAATACGACCAGAGATGCCCCGCGCCCGTCTATGCTAACCAGCGCCATGCGACATCATGCTGGCAGCCTGATCCGTCGACAAGACTCGCTTCGGGATGAAGTTGAACATTACATCGCTCTGATGCAGAATGATGACTTCTTTGCTTTCAGCTATTTTTACAAAATCATTCCAGCGGAACTTGAAATAGCCTCGCTCTGATTTGAACGCGATTTCCTCGTCCGACCAATCAATATGAATTTCGTCGTGAAGAGACTTCTGCTGCGCAAAGATGCGACGAACGCGCCACGGCAACAAAATATGGATCGATAATAGGATAGCACCAAGAGCTGTAAAAATAAGCAGCATCATGTATGCCCATTCAGCTATTCCAGCCACAAATCCTTCATTCCAAGCGGTATATATTGAAATTATCGTACAAACCGCGACAACCGATAAGCAGAGGCAAAAGAGTCTCCGACCTTTGAACGATACGAAAAAGTAAAGTCGGTTCGCCGCGATCAGATCATCGACGGTCGGACGAAACGAGACTGAGGCCATGGCGTGCTGACGAAGCTCCAATATGAATATTCGCCGACAGTCCCAAGCGAGTTGGAAGGCTATCCCATGCCTTCGATCACCCGCCTCTGCCGCTGCATTTCCAGAAAAATCCGATAATCCCGATCATATGCCGCCCGCAAAGACGGATCCGGCGACCGCTCGCGTTCGCGCGGCCGCATCGCCAGCGCCGCCGCCGCAAGCGTCTCAAACAGACCCGCACCGGTCGCCGCCGCCATCGCCGTACCGAACAGCACGCCCTCATCGAGCGCCGGTTCGACCAGCCGGCAGCCGGTGGCGTCGGCGTAGAGCTCCATCAGCAGCGGGTTTTTCGTGTGTCCGCCGGTGACGTGCAGCGTGTCGACCGGCTGGCCCGCCACACGCATCGCCTCGACGATCTGGCGCACACCGAGCGCGATACCAACGCAGGTGCGCCAGTAAAGCCGGCACAGCCCGTCGAAGGAGGCGTCGAGCGACAGGCCGGAAATGACGCCGAGTGCGGCGGGCTCGGCCAACGGCGACCGGTTGCCGTGGAAATCTGGCAAGACGTGCAGCCGCCTTCCAAAATCCTCGCCCTCGGCAGCACGCAGTTCGGCGACGCGCGCGGCGATCGCCCGATGCCGTTCGGCCGGCGGCTCGCCGCCCGCGCCATGTACCTTGACGATGTGGTCAAGCAGCGCACCGGTCGCCGACTGCCCGCCCTCGGTCATCCAGACGCCGGGCAAGGTCGGACCGGAATACGGACCCCAGAAGCCGGCCAACCTCAGCGGCTGGTGCTGCATGGCCATGACGCAGCTCGACGTTCCGGCGACCAGTATGGCGCGGCCCGCGCTCGCCTGCGCATCGAGCGCCCGCCACCCGAACACGCCGAGCGCGCCGGCGAAGGCGTCGACCATGCCGGCGGCGACGCGGCAGTTTTGCGGCAAGCCAAGGTCGGCAGCCGCCTGCACGGTTAGCGGCCCGAGATCGGCGCCGACCGGGCTAGGCCGGGCCGGCAGGCCGGCTTTGTCGAGCAGGTCGGGCACGCCGACCAGATCAAGGAAGTCCTGGCGCCATCCCTCCGCCTCATGCGCGAGGAAGGTCCATTTGCAGGTGGTCGTGCAGAGCGACCGTGCCGTCGAGCCGCTGGAGCGCCACGTCAGAAAGTCGGCGAGATCGAACAGCAGACCGGTTCTTTCCCATATCCCGGGCAGATGCCTTTTCAGCCACATCGCCTTGGGGATCTGCATTTCCGGCGACATGACGCCGCCGACGAATTTCAACACCGGATGACCGGTCGCCGTGCATTCCGCCGCCTCGGCCATGGCGCGGTGATCGAGCCAGGCGATGGTGTCGCGATCCGGTGCGTCGCCCACCGGCATCGGACGGCCGTCAGCGCCGCGCACCACCAGCGAGCAGGTGGCGTCGAAGGCGATCCCCACGATCTCTTCCGCCGCGATGCCGGACGCACGTTTTGCTTGACGGACGGCGGCGCACACCGCCAGCCAGATGTCTTCCGAGGAATGCTCCGCGCGACCCGGAGCGGGCTCATGCAGAGTGACGGGATGTTCGCCGCGCCCCAATAGGACGCCGCCCGCGTCGAAAATACCCGCCCGCGCGCTCCTCGTCCCGACATCGACCGCGCAGACCCATTTTGGCATCAGGCGGCGTGCCTTTGCCGTTCGGTGCTTGACGGCGTGGTCAGTCGACGACATCGCCAGGCTGGAACACCCCTCATCCGACCTCGCTTCGCTCGGCCACCTTCTCCCACAAGGGGAGAAGGTGGCGCCATGCACTTTCGCCTCTACCAATCTCCAGCGTCGAAGGTTTGCGGAGACCTATACGCGAAACTCCCCCTTCTCCCCTTGTGGGAGAAGGTGCCGAGCGCAGCGAGGCGGATGAGGGGTGTTCCAGCTTGGCGATATCTGCACAAACCGTAGGTCGAAACGGATGGGGGTCGTTCCAGCCGGACGCCGGCCTCCCCTCGATAGCGGAATGGACTACGACAATCTCTCTGTTTGGCCCCGCTCGGAACGTACAATTCACCCACATCACTTAGCCGGCTCTCGTTTGCGATCCGAGACCGGTGACAAGCTCCGGCAGCAGCGCCATGTCGTCAAAAATCAGATCCGGCCCGAGCGCACCCAGCGACGCCTCCAGCCCCGCCTTGCCGGCGTGCGAACCGCCGGTGAAGGCGAAGACGCGCATGCCGGCGGCCTTGGCGGCGGTGACCCCGGCCGGGCTGTCCTCGACGACGATGCAGGCAGCGGGCGGCGCGCCCATGTCGCGGGCCGCATGCAGGAACAGGTCGGGGGCCGGCTTGCCTCTCTCCACCATGGTCGCACTGTATATGTTCGGCTCCAGCAATTCCAGAAGCCCGGTCGTGGCCAGCGAAAACCGGATGCGTTCCGGCGTGCCCGACGAAGCGACGCAGACAGGCACGGCGAGCCGGTCCAGCGCATCCCTGATACCGGGCATGGCCTGCAGTTCTTCCGCGTAGCGGCGCCGCATCTCGCTGCGCGCAAGCGCCAGATGGTCCTCGGTGACGGCGAAGCCGAAATCGCTCAACAGAATCTCACGGACGCTTGCCATCGACATGCCGAGAAAGCGGAGATAGGCGGTCTCCTCGGTCATGACCCCACCGGCCCCGGTGACTACCCCCACCAGCACCGAAATGGAGATCGGCTCGCTATCGACCAGTACGCCGTCGCAGTCGAAAATGATCAGCTTGGGCTTCATGCCGGTTTGGACTGTTCCCGCGCCACGCGCCGCGCGCAAAACGTGATAAAGGCTGGCCAGCTTTCAAGAGAGGCACAAAGAAGGACGACCGGCCTGCGGCGCGCGGCGACCATCGCTACCCCTTGAGAAAAGCAAATTTGGACGTCAGTTGCCCCGTCCTGATCAGTTCGTTCACGTCGTATTGCGTGATGCGCCCGTCGGCCACGCCTACGGCCAAACGTTCGCAAAACACCTTGGCGAGTCCCGCCCGCGGCACGCTCATGTAAGTCATCGCATGAGCCTTGAACTTGGCGTTCGCTGCCTCGACCTGTCGCATGCAACTGGCCATCATCCTTTCGGGATCGTTCTTCAAATCCTCCTGGAGCGAAGAGCATCCGCAAAGCGTCGCGAATACTGCAATCAGGACAAGGCCCTTCGAGTTCATCCCCAACCCCCCTCAGCCGGCAGAGGCGATACCTGGCCAGCAACGATGACCCCCCATACCTAGTCGCGAAATTGTACCGCCGTCCATGGGCCCGCCAGGGTTGTGGACAGGTTCTCACACCGTCTTCAGCATGCCGCCGTCGACGTGATAGGTCGCGCCGACCGAATAACTCGCTCGTTCCGAGCACAGGAACACGAAGAAGTCAGCCAGTTCCTCGACGGTGCCGAAGCGCTTGATCGGCGCGAATTCGTCGGCCACCGATTGCAAATAGCCCTGCCAGTCGCCGCCCGAGCCCGCAGTCAGCTTCTTGGCCGTGTTCACCCAGTCGGGCGTGAGAATCAGGCCGGGATTGACCGTGTTGACGCGGATGTTGTCCTTGATCACCTCGTTGGCGAGGTTTTTCGAGAACATCAGAAGAGCGGCCTTGGTGACGTTGTAGATCGGCTCGTACCACAGCGGCTGCACGGCGCAGATCGACGCGTTGTGCAGGATCGCGCCGCCGCCGCGTTCCTTCATCATCGGCACGAAACCGCGCGCCAGCCGCACCGCGGCCATGACATGCAGTTCCCAATAGGCCTGCCATTTCTCATCCGGCGCCTCCATGATCGTCTCGTTCGATCCGGTGCCGGCGTTGTTCACCAGAATATCGGCGCCGCCGAAATTTTCCCGCGCCGCGGCGATGAACTCTTCCGCGCCCTCGACGGTCGCCACGTCGCACGGCACCGGTACGGCAGTGACGCCAAAAGTCTCGGCGATGCGACCGGCCTCGGCGGCCAGGCGTTCGGGCTGGCGCGCGGCAAGCAGCAGATGTGCGCCCTCGCGGGCGAACGCCTCTGCGACGCCCAGCCCGATCCCGATCGACCCGCCGGTGATCGCCGCAACCTTGTCCTTCAGTCCGAGATCCATCGAAACCCTCCCGCTTGTTCGGCCGGCGACGCTATGCGAGCCGCGCCGAAAGCGCTAGGCTCACGGGGAGGTAAGCGTCGCGTCAGCCGACATATCTTCTCAGCACCGCTTCCGTCCCGTCCGCCCACAGCGCCTTCAACGCCGCGGCGAATTCGCGCGAAAAAACCTCCGACCGTCCAACCGCGCCATAAATATCCTCCATCGCCAGCCAGACACCAGGATCGGCCGCCGCTGCCTTCGAGGCCGCCTGCAAGCGGTCCCAGTTCGGATCGTTGGGTTCGATGATTTTTCCACTGTCGGTCGTGCCAAAGCAGTAGCGGCACCACAGCGCCGATTCGAGCGCCAGCCCAGCCACGCCTTGCCCGGCCTTCAGCCGGTCGGCGATGGTCGGGATGATGAATTTCGGCTGCCGGTTGGAGCCGTCGAGGCACAACCGTCGCACCGTGTCGCCGATCTTCGGGTTGGAAAAGCGCTTGTCGATGAGCTGGAAATATTCTTCGAGCACGACGCCTGGCACCGGCGGCACGGTCGGGATGATTTCCTGCCGCTCCAGCTTGGCCAGGAAGCCGCGCACCAATGCATTCTCCATCGCCTCGTGGACGAAATGGATGTCCATCAGCCCCGCCGGATAAGCGATGGTCGCGTGGCCGCCATTCAGGATCCGGATCTTCATCAGTTCGAACGGCGACACGTCATCGACGAACTGCACGCCGGCTTTTTCCAAGGCAGGCCGGCCGAGCGGAAAATTGTCCTCCAGCACCCATTGCTTGAACGGCTCGCAGAACACCGGCCAGCCGTCCTCGACGCCGAAATCGCTCTTCGCAATGTCACGCTCTCGGTCGGTGGTTGCCGGCGTGATGCGGTCGACCATGCCGTTCGGGAAGGCGACATTTTTTTCGATCCACTGGGCAAAATCCGGATCGGACAGTTTTGCCAGCCCGCAAACGGCGTCTTTCGTGACGTGGCCGTTGTGGGGAATGTTGTCGCAGCACATGATGGTGAAGGGCTTCGTGTTTTCCGCCCTGCGCCGCTTCAACCCGGCAAGGATCAGGCCGAACACCGTCTTCGGGCTGTCGGGCGCCTTGGCATCCGCCGCGATGTCGGGATGCGCCGGATTGAAATGGCCTGTGGCGGCGTCGATGAAATAACCGCCTTCGGTAATGGTCAGCGAAACGATGCGGATCGCCGGATCGGCGAGCTTTGCGACGATCGCCGCCGTGTCGCCCGGAACCAGGAAATCGATCATGGCGCCGGTGACGCGCGCCTGCATGTGCCCCGCATCCTGCTCGACCACCGTGGTCAGCCAGTCCTGGGCCTTCAGGACGTCGCGTCCGCGCTTCTCGCCCTCGAACACGCCGGCGCCGACCAGCGCCCAGTCCAGGTCCAGCCCGGCATTGAACAGTTCGTCGAGATACACCGCCTGGTGCGAACGGTGGAAATTGCCGACGCCGAAATGCAGGATGCCGGCAGACAAGGCCGCGCGGTCATAGCCGGGCCGCGCTACCTTTGCCGGCAGTTTGTCGAGGCTGGCGAGGGAGAGTTTGGTGGTCATGACATCCATCCTTCTTCTCGTTCGGCGGCGTGCACCGTCCTTCCTTCCCCCTCGAGGAGAGGGTCGGCGCGTCGCGCCGGGGTGGGGTCCTGGCGGCAGAACTCCCACCTAACGTGTTGGCTGGCGTCGCGCTCCTCAAGGTAGAGCACTGCCGTGGCGACCCCACCCGGCCCTTCGGGCCACCCTCCCCGCAAGGGGAGGGAAAGATCAACTCATCCAGTTGCCGCCATCGACATTGTAGGTCTGGGCGACGATGTAGTCGGCTTCGGCGCTGGCGAGGAAGATGGCCATGCCGGTCAGGTCCGCCGGCGTCGCCATGCGGCCGTAGGGCACTGCTTCGCCGACCAGCTTCTTCTTCTCGCCCGGCTTGCGGTTCTCGTATTTGGCGAACAGCGCGTCGACGCCGTCCCAGTGCTCGCCGTCGACCACGCCGGGCGCGATGGCGTTGACGTTGATCTTGTGCTTGATCAGGTCGAGCCCGGTCGACTGGGTGATCGAGATCACCGCCGCCTTGGTCGAGCAGTAGACGGCGACCAGAGGCTCACCGCGCCGCCCGGCCTGGCTCGCCATGTTGATGATCTTGCCGCCCTTGCCCCGCGCGATCATCGAGCGTGCCGCCGCCTGCAGCGTGAACAGCGTGCCGAACACGTTGACCGCGTAGAGCTTTTCGTAGCTCGCCCTGGAAATCTCCATCGTCGGCGCCGCGTCGAACAGCGCCGCGTTGTTGATCAGGATGTCGATGCCGCCGGTGCGCTCGTCGACCGTCTTCACCGCCGCCTCGATCGAGTCCTGGTCGGTCACGTCGAGCTTTACCGCATAGGCGCCCTCGCCCAGCTCGTCGGCCGTCCGCGTCGCCGCCTCCAGATTGATGTCGCCGATGGCGACGCGCGCTCCTTCCTTTATGTAAGCTTCGGCGAACGCTTTGCCGATGCCCCGTGCCGCGCCGGTTATCAGCGCGGATTTGCCTCTTAATCTCATTGATTTACCCTTGCATTGCCGTTCCGTCGACGCCGAACTTGTGCAGCCTGGCGAGATCGGGGGTCAAGTAGAGGGTATCGCCGTGACCAAGGCCGATCGCGCCGTCGGCGCGGACGGTGAGCGGGCCGACGCCGTCGGCGTTGACATGCAGGAAGGTGTCGGAGCCGAGATGTTCGGCGACGCTTACCGTCGCCTTCCAGTCGCCGCTGGCCTTCGACACATTGAGGTGCTCCGGCCGTATGCCGATGGTCTTGGCGCCATAGCGCGCGGCCGGCGCGCCTTCGATCAGGTTCATCTTCGGCGAGCCGATGAAACCGGCGACGAACAGGTTCTTCGGCCTGTTGTAGAGCTCCATCGGCGAGCCCACCTGCTCGACATTGCCGGCGTTCAGCACCACGATCTTGTCGGCCATGGTCATCGCCTCGACCTGGTCGTGGGTGACGTAGATCATCGTGGTCTTCAACTGGTTGTGCAGTTCGCTGATCTCCAGGCGCATCGTGCCGCGCAGCGCCGCGTCGAGGTTGGACAGCGGCTCGTCGAAGAGGAAGGCGCTGGGCTGGCGCACGATGGCGCGGCCAATGGCGACACGCTGGCGCTGGCCGCCGGAAAGCTGGCCCGGCCGGCGCTCCAGATAATTGGTAAGGTTCAGCACGCGGGCCGCGTCCTTCACCTTGCGGTCGATCACGTCGGGCTGCTCACCGGCCATCTTCAGCGGAAAGGCGATATTCTTGGCCACCGTCATATGCGGGTAGAGCGCGTAGGACTGGAACACCATCGCCAGCTTGCGCTTGGCCGGCGCCTCGCCGGTGACGTCACGCCCGTCGATGTTGATCGTGCCTGAGGTGGTATCCTCCAGACCGGCGATCAGGCGCAGCAAGGTCGACTTGCCGCAGCCCGACGGCCCGACGAAGACCACGAACTCGCCATCCTCGATGTCGAGGTTGATGTTGGGGATGATGGTCGTCGCCCCGAAGGACTTGTTGACGTTCCTGAGAGCGATCTTGCCCATTTTTCTCCTCCTTTATCCCTCCCCCTTGAGGGGAGGGTGGACAGCCGCCGCAGGCGGTTGGCCGGGTGGGGTC
Organism: Mesorhizobium yinganensis; assembly: GCF_040081985.1. Classification (NCBI taxonomy): domain Bacteria; kingdom Pseudomonadati; phylum Pseudomonadota; class Alphaproteobacteria; order Hyphomicrobiales; family Phyllobacteriaceae; genus Mesorhizobium; species Mesorhizobium yinganensis. Next base: position 90,064 of record NZ_JBEBMH010000016.1, read on the forward strand.
GTTGATGCAGTGCTCGGCCGCCAGGACCCCACCCGGCTCGCTTCGCTCGCCACCCTCCCCTCAAGGGGGAGGGATTGGCGCCCCCACCTCTACTTCACCGCGCCGAAGGTCAGGCCGCGCACCAGCTGTTTCTGCGAAAACCAGCCCATGATCAGGATCGGCGCGATCGCCAGCGTCGAGGCCGCCGAAAGTTTTGCCCAGAACAGGCCCTGCGGGCTGGAGAACGAGCTGATGAAGGCGGTCAGCGGCGCTGCCTCCGTCGTGGTCAGCCGGATCGTCCAGAATGCCTCGTTCCAGGCGAGGATGATGTTGAGCAGCATGGTGGAGGCGATGCCCGGCACCGCCATCGGCGTCAGCACGTGGATGATCTCGTTCCACAGCGAGGCTCCGTCCATGCGCGCCGCCTCGAGAATCTCGCCCGGAATCTCGCGGAAATAGGTGTAGAGCATCCAGATCACGATCGGCAGGTTGATCAGCATCAGCATGACGGTCAGGCCGATGCGGCTGTCGAGCAGGCCGGTATCGCGGAAAATCAGGTAGATCGGAAACAGCACCGCCACCGCCGGCATCATCTTGGTGGAGAGCATCCACATCAAAATGTCCTTGGTGCGCCGGGTCGGCGAGAACGCCATCGACCATGCCGCCGGGATGGCGACGATGAGCGCCAGGATGGTCGAGCCGACCGACAGGATCACCGAGTTCAGGAAGAAGTGGAAATAGCCGCTCTGGGCCTCCACCTCCCTATAACTCTCCATCGTGCCCGACGGGATCAGGCTGAACCCCTGGATCGCCTCCTGCTCGGATTTGAACGAGGTGATGACCGTATAGAGGATCGGGAAGAAGATCAGCAGGGCGACGATCCAGGCGGCTGCCGTTGCGATCGTCTTGTGCCGGTTGGTTACCGCGCGCGCCATGATTTCCTCCTCACTTGTCCAGGTTCTTGCCGACCGCCCGCATGGCGAAGAAGGCGACGATGTTGGCGAGGATGACGGCGATGATGCCGCCGGCCGAGGCCTGGCCGATTTTGAACTCCAGCAGCGCCTTCTGGTAGACTAGGAAGGGCAGGTTGGTGGAGGCGTAGCCGGGGCCGCCATTGGTGGTGACGAGGATTTCCGCGTAGACGGCGAGCAGGAAGATCGTCTGGATCAGCACTACGACGGTGATCGCCCGCGAAAGATGCGGCAGGGTGAGATAGATGAAGCGGCTGACGAAGCCGGCGCCGTCCATCTCGGCGGCTTCCTTCTGCTCGCCGTCGAGCGACTGCAGCGAGGTCAGCAGGATCAGCGTCGCGAAAGGCAGCCATTGCCAGGCGACGATCAGGATGATCGAGAACAAAGGATAGTTGGCGAACCAGTCGATCGGCTGGAGCCCGAAGAAGCGGGCGATATCTGCAAACACGCCGTAGCCCGGATGCATGAGCATGTTCTTCCACACAAGCGCGGCGACCGGCGGCATGACGAAGAACGGCGAGATGACCAGGATGCGCACGATTCCCTGGCCCCACATCGGCTGGTCGAGCAGCAATGCCAGCAGGATGCCGCCGATGATGGTGATCAAAAGCACGCTGGCGACGATCAGCAGCGTGTTGAGGATCGCCCACAGGAAGGCCGGATTGCTGAAGAAGAGCTTGTAGTTCGCCAGGCCGATGAAGCCGTCGCGGATCGGGTTCAGCGGATTGTACTGCTGGAACGAGAACCACAGCGTGAAGGCCAGCGGCACGATCATCCAGACGAAGAGCAGGATGACGGAGGGCGCCAGCATGAAACGCGCGAGGGAACTGGTCTGCTTGGTAGCCATGGCGATGTCCCGTTCGTAGACGTTCTGACCTTGGACTATGCTGGCCCGGCCTTGCCGGGATGGCGCGGGCGCCGATCGACGGCGCCGATGATAAGGTTGGCCGCGGCGGCACCCACGGCCGGCCGGTTCCCGTTCTATACCGCCGGTGCATTTGTCACCGGTGCGGCATGGGTCCTAGGGTCTCCGCAGTCGCTCCGCTCCTGTTCCGCCCCAGGATGACGAAGGGATAGGCGTCGCCGCCAGTCTCCAACGCCGGCGATTTGCCACGAAGTCCCGCGCCTTCGTCATCCTAGGGCAAGCAGGAGCGGAGCGAGTGCGCGACCCTAGGACCCATGCCGTACCGGTGACGAATGCTCCCGCGGAGTAGAACTCACATCGGGCAGCGTGACGCTGTGCCTTCACCGGTGCGGACGCCAAGGATGCGTCCCCGAAATTCCCCCGGCGCAGCCTCTCCCCCGCGGTCGAGGGAGAGGCGCCGATCGAAGCACGCCCGCTGAGGGGCAGCGGGTGCTTCTGCCGGAGGAATCTTAAGGGCGGCCGCCCGGTTTTACCCGGACGGCCAAGGCACTGGGAGGCGCCTTATTGGATATAGCCGCCCTCGGTCATGGCCGCGGTCGCCGCGTCCTGAGCCTGCTTGAGGGCATCGTCCACGCTCATCTGGCCGGCGAGAGCCGCCGAGAAGAGCTGGCCGACGGTGGTGCCGAGACCCTGGAATTCGGGAATGGCGACGAACTGCACGCCGACATAAGGGACCGGCTTGACGGTCGGCTTGGTCGGATCGGCCGAGTTTATCGAGTCCAGCGTCATCTTGGCGAAGGGAGCGGCCTTCTGGTAATCCGCATTCTCATAGAGAGATGTGCGGGTTCCCGGAGGAACGTTGGCCCAGCCTTCCTTCTCGGCGACGAGCTTCAGATAGTCCTTGCCGGTAGCCCAGGCGACGAATTTTTCCGCCGCGTCGGCCTTCTGCGTGCCGGCCGGGATTGCCAGCGACCATGCCCACAGCCAGTTGCCGCGCTTGCCGAGGCCGGTGTCGGGCGCCAGCGCATAGCCGACCTTGTCGGCGACCTGAGAAGCCTTCGGGTCGGACACGAAGGAAGCCGCCACCGTGGCGTCGATCCACATGCCGCACTTGCCCTGCTGGAAGAGCGCGAGATTCTCGTTGAAGCCGTTGGACGAAGCGCCCTGCGGGCCGGCGTCCTTCATCAGCTTGACGTAGGTCTCAAGCGTGTTCTTCCATTCCGGCTGGTCGAACTGCGGCTTCCATTCCTCGTCGAACCAGCGCGCGCCGAACGAGTTCGACATGGCGGTCAGGAAGGCCATGTTCTCGCCCCAGCCGGCCTTGCCGCGCAAGCAGATGCCGTTGACGTCGGGGTTGTCGGCCTTGATCTTGCGCGCCGCCTCGCCGATGAAATCCCAGGTCGGGGCGTCGGGCATGGTCAGGCCGGATTTCTCGAACAGGTCCTTGCGATACATGATGAAGGACGACTCGCCGTAGAAGGGCGCGGCATAGAGCTTTCCATCTACCGACAAGCCGCCGGCAATCGCCGGAATGATGTCCTTGACGTCGTAATTGTCGCCAAGCTTGTCGAGCGGCAGCAGCCAGTTCTGCTTCGCCCAGATCGGCACTTCATAAGTGCCGATGGTCATCACGTCGTACTGGCCGCCCTTGGTGGCGATGTCGGTGGTGACGCGCTCGCGCAGCACATTCTCTTCCAGCGTCACCCACTTCAGTTCGATGTCGGGGTTTTTCGCGGTGAAGTCGTCGGTCAGCTTCTGCATGCGCACCATGTCGCCATTGTTGACGGTGGCGATGGTGATCGACTCGGCATGCGCGGCGAGAGCGAACAGGCTCGCGGACGCGCCCAGAATGAGCGTTCTCAAATTCATGTCGGTACTCCTCCCAATTCCCAAGGTGAGCATTTGCCTTGTTCTAGGGCAATTACTCACTCTTCGTGATTAATGTCAAGGCGGATTCGTTGCTGCATCGCAGCACGGAAGGCACGTCGGGGAGCGATATCGGGGGCCAAGGAGGGCTTGCCGCGGCAAGCGAGCGGCGCCGTCCGTCATGCTCATCGCTGCGTTTGACTTGCGCTTTTCACACAAGTCGTTGATTTTCTTATATCTTCTGAACTTGCCACGCTGGCACAATGCCATTCGGGAGAATGGTCGCCGCGATTTTACCCTAACAATTCAATAACTTACCTTGATCGGGAAGATCGGGCAAAGCCGTGCCGGCGAGGCAAAATCGCGGCCGGCACTGGGTTTCGGCAGGTCCGCGACGGATTTTTGCCGGCCATTTCCATATAACATTTTGATTTATAACAATCTTCTGGACTTGCTCCGAGCTTGCGGAGGCTCATCGCGAAGCGGTTGCTTCGTCACCCGTCGCAGCGCCGATCTCCTTCAAGATCCAATCGCGAAAGGCCCGGATTTTCGGCGTGTTACGGCGCTGCGTCTGATAGACCAGCCAGTAGACGTGGCCGTCGTCGCCGACCAGGTCGAAGGGCTGGATCAGGCTGCCATCCGCCAGTTCGGTGGCGAAAAGCGGCCGCGTCAGGATGCCGACGCCGACCCCGGCCACCGCGGCCCGGCCCTCATAGGCCTGCGATCCCAGTTGACTGCGCGGCCGCGCCGCCAGGTTTTCGCGCGCGTCAATGCCGGCCGCGCCGAACCAGATCTCCCACCACGGGTCGCCCGCGTCCATGATCGGCAGCTTCAGCAGGTCGGCGGGTTGGTGCACGCCGCCGATGCTCTCCGCCAGTTTCGGGCTCAGCATCGGGGTGAAAGCGGCGCGCATCAGCATATGAGATGTCAAGCCGGGCCACTCGCCCTTGGCGCCGGTGCGGATGCCGATGTCGAAATTCTCCTGCGCCATGTCGACCATGCGGGTCGACGTCTCCAGCCGCACCGCAATCGACGGGTGGGCGATCTGGAACGAGCCGAGATGCAGCGCCAGCCAGTTCGCGGCGAAAGTCGGGATCGTGCTGATCGACAAGGTCGCCTGCCCGCCGGTACGCGCCGCCTCGAAACCCTCGGTCAGCAATCGGAACGCCTGCGTCGCGGCGGTCGAGAGCGCCTGGCCCGTCTCGGTAAGCGCCACCTGCCGCGCCTGGCGGGTGAACAGCGGCGAACCGACCCGCTCCTCCAACAGCTTGACCTGGTAACTGACCGCCGCCTGGGTCATCGCAAGCTCTTCGGCGGCGCGGGTGAAGCTCAGATGGCGGGCGGCCGCCTCGAAGGCACGGACGGCCGCAAGCGGCGGAAGTCTAGTCGACATGCATAAGTCCTCCTTATGCATACTAGATGACGTTCAATTGGCGGACAAGCCTCGCCGGCCTCATATTCAGGGCATGGAAACCAATCAGCCGATGAGAGATTCCACCATGAAACGCTCACTTCTGAACACCGCGATCCGTAACATCCAAAGTACGGCGAGAATGCTGATCGCTCTGCAATCGCGGGCTGAAGGCCTCGGAACCGCCTATCTCGACCCACGCGAGTTTTCCGACCACATGCAGCGCGACCTTGGCTTGCTGGACGGCCAGCGGCTGCGCCTTGAGCGGCAGCGGCGTACCGACCGGCAGGCCTCTGACGAAGGCGGCGCCCTGACCGGGCTGTTCGTAACGCCGCACGCCTCATAAGCCGGATTTGGGAATAGCTTACGCCGCGAGCAGCGCCGCGGCCGTCCGTTCGTCGGTGATCAGACCGTTTACCAGACGGCGGGTGACGGCCGCCAGAATGCCCGGCAGCTTCAATTCGCCCATCGCCAGCGCCACCACCAGCGAGCGCTCGCGCGACGGCAGCGGCGCCGAGGCGACGCGATCGTTTGTGATGCCCTCGATCAGCTTGCCGTCGCGGTCGAATACCCAGCCGACGATTTCCGCTACGCCACCCGCCTTCTGCAGCGCCTTCAGTTCGGCGTCGGTGATAAAACCGTCGACATAAAGCGGTGCCTTCGGTCCAAGGTCGCCAATGCCGACGAACGTCACGTCGGCCCGCGCCGCCAGCGCCAGCGTCGGCTGGATCATCGGCTGGCTGTGCAGCATCTCACGCTCCTCGCGCGATGAGGCAATGACCGGCAGCGGCATCGGGAATGACCGCGCCTTGATCCGGTCTGCCATGGTGAAGATGACGTTGTAGAACGCCGCCGAGCCGTCCGGCGAAATGTTGCCGGTCAGCGACACGACCTTGTGCTGCTGGCATTCCATGGCCGGCAGTTGCTCGATCGCCGCCTTCAGCGTGCGGCCCGTGCCGATCGCCATGACGATCGGTTCCGTCGACTTCAACCGCCGCTCGATCTCCGCCGCTCCGGCTTCCGCGACGCCCAGCGTCGTCGACGGCGAGTCGGGGCTGCTCGGCACCACCTCCACCAGATCCAGCGCGAAACGCGACCGGAGCTTTGCGGCCAGATCGAGGCATGCCGCGATCGGATGATCGACCCTGACGCGGATCAGCCCCTCCGACATCGCCAGCGACACCAGCCGCTGCGCCGACTGCCTGGAAACCCCGAGCGTCACCGCGATCTGGTCCTGGGTATTGCCGGCGACATAATACAGCCATCCCGCGCGCGCCGCGTCGTCGAGCCGTCCGCTGCCGGTGTCCTGGCGGGAAGCCATTGCACTCTTCTCCTCGCGCCCGACGTTTTGCGGGAGCAGGCGGACTTTTGCAATTTTTTTGGAAAAGCGCAATTGGTGATGCTGTGGACATTTGCCCACCGCGGGTGGATGTCTCGCTCCTCCGCCATCAAGGACCGTTTATCTCGCGGCTCAAACATCCTAAGACAAGGAACAAGCATGGGGATGAAATGATACCGAAGGCAGTCTACTGGGACATGGACGGCACGCTGATCGACAGCGAGCCGCTGCATGAGGAGGCGCTGGTGGTGGCGCTGCGTGGGCTCGGCATCGCGCCGCCGCCCGACTTGCACGAGCGCGTGCTGGGGGTCGCCGCCTATCCGGTCTACGAGATGCTGCGCGACGAGTTCGGTCTGGACCTGCCCTTCGACGAGTGGATCGTCCACAAATACGCGCACTATCTGCGCGAGGCGCCACGGCTGAAGCCGCGCCCGGGTGCTTTGGAAATTTTTCGCGACTTGAAGGCACGCGGCGTCGAACAAGGCGTCGTGTCGAATTCCGACCGCCTCATCGTCGACGCCAATTTGCGGGCGCTCGACATCCATGAGGCTGGTATGCGCACCGTCTCACGCAACGACGTACGCAACGGCAAGCCCGACCCGGAACCCTATCTGCGCGCCGCGTGGCTGACCGGCATCGACCCGGCCGACAGCGTCGTCATGGAAGACAGCCGGCCCGGCGCGACCGCCGGGCTTGCTGCCGGCATGCGCACCGTCTTCTGGCCGGAAGCGCCGCAATCCGGGCCGGCGGGCGCGCTCAACGCCGACAGCGCGCAGGCGGTGCGTGCCTATTTGGGACTCAAGTAGAGTTTGCCGCTTGGTGGCCCGCGCCGCCCAATGGCAAGCGCATTAGTTCCGATACGCCGGCTCCTGCTCGTCGAGGATCGCCTTCAGTTCCGAAAGATGCCGGTCGGCCTGGCCGGGATAGTCGTCCATTTCGTCCGCCACCTTTTCGGCCACGGCGTCGGACAGGGTGCGCAGCGGCCGGCCGGTCCACAGCGCCTTGATGTAGGTCTCGGCCGCGCGCTCGAAATAGAACATGCGGTTGAACGCCTCGGCGACCGTGTTGCCGATAACCAAAATGCCGTGGTTGCCCATGATCATGATCTGCGTCTTCGGATCGGCCAGCAGTTGCGAACAGCGCTCGCCCTCCTCCTCGAAGGCCAGCCCGCCATAATGCGCGTCCACCACCTGGCGCTTGAAAAACATTGCCGAATTCTGGTCGATCGGCGGCAGCAGCGAATCCGCCAGCGACGCCAGCACCGTGGCGTGGATCGAATGCACATGCATGACGCAGCGCGCATGCGGCACGTTGCGATGCACCGAGCCGTGCAAGCCCCAAGCCGTTGGGTCCGGCGCGCCCGGACGGTTCATCGTCTCCGGATCGTTGGCGTCGATCAAAAGCAGGTCGCTCGCCTTGACCCGCGAAAAATGCATCTGGTTCGGGTTCATCAGGAACTGCGTGCCGTCGTCATTGACGGCCAACGAAAAATGATTGGCCACCGCCTCGTGCATGTTGAGCCGCGCCGTCCAGCGGAAGGCGCAGGCAAGGTCGACGCGCTCTTCGTGGAAGGGGAGGTTGGTCAGGGGTTCCCGCTGGAGTCGCGCTACGCTCATGGCAAATCCGTTCCTTGTTCAGGCCAAGAGTGAACCGGGACGAGCGACGCTGCAATCGCAAAGGCGGCGTGGTCAGGCAGATTTGCGCTCCTGCCCCATCCTCAGCCCGCCCTGCTCGACGATGAACTCGACCACCTCGCCCAATCCCTTGCCGCGCGACAGGTCGGTGAAGCCGAAGGGCCGGCGGCCGCGCATTTTTCCGGCGTCGCGCTCCATCACGTCGAGGTTGACGTTGACGTAAGGCGCGAGGTCGCTCTTGTTGATGACCAGAAAATCCGAGCGTGTGATGCCGGGGCCGCCCTTGCGCGGGATTTCCTCGCCCTGGCAGACCGAGATGACGTAGAGCGTCAGATCGGCGAGGTCGGGCGAGAAGGTGGCGGCCAGATTGTCGCCGCCGGACTCGATGAAGATCACGTCGAGGTCAGGGAATTTTTTGTTCATCTCGGCGACGGCTGCGAGGTTGATCGAAGCGTCCTCGCGGATCGCGGTGTGCGGACAACCGCCGGTCTCGACGCCCATGATGCGCTCTTCCGGCAGCGCCTGAAGCCGCGCCAGGATCATGGCGTCTTCCTTGGTGTAGATGTCGTTGGTGACGACCGCGATGGAAAATTCGTCGCGCATCGCCTTGCAGAGCTTTTCGGTCAGCGTCGTCTTGCCCGAGCCGACCGGCCCGCCGATGCCGACACGAAGGGGTCCGTTTTGAGATTTCATAAGCGCAAACCTGTGACCGAGAGAGTCTCGACCTCTCTCAAAGAGGCCCTTACTCCAAGTTGAAAGACGTTATCGCCTATCCAAAAATTCCAACCCGGCTCTGTGCCATCATCATCCCCGGACCATGCAGTGAGGACTGATCCGTCCGAGAACGAAAGCTGCAACGTCTCTCGGCTTCCTCGCAGAGAAACGGCAATGGTTGTCTTGCCAACAACTCGCCCGATCTCCTTTGCGATCCGACGCGAATTGTCGGACCAACGCAAAACGTAACCGCTCCTACCGCGTATTTCCCAACAGGCGGACATCAAGAAGAAATCGCATCTGGCACGACGATAGTAACCTCCGCCGCGCTTGGAGCGGCGCCGATGCGGAGTGGTTTCGCCTAATCCGATGTTGACCGTCGCCCCGATAGAATGCCCAACGACCGTAACGGTTCGCGGAAAGTTGCGCGAGAACGCACTGACGAGACCCAAGCGCTCTCCGGTTGCCTTCATGACCGGAACAGCCTCGAATATTGCGTCTCGTGCCGCATGGCGGCGATGTCCGAGATAACAGCGCAGGCGCCGAGATCGTCGAGCGAGGAATTCTCCGCGCAGGCGGCGACGTCCAAGACCGTCGACTCCAGCCCGGCAATCAGCGCCACCGCGCCCTGTTGGCCGGTGACGCCGAGCCTGATGCCGGCCTGCACAAGATTGGTGGCGAAGGCTTGCAGGAAGGCGCCGAGCGCGTCGCCGAGCGGAACGCCATGCGCACCGGCCATCGCGCCAACGGCGACGCAATAGGCGCAATCGTCCGGCAGCGTCGACAGGCTCGCGGCGGGCCAGGCCTCGGCGGCCTTGAGGAAGGCCGCGCCCTGCAGCGTCGATTCCATATGGCGCTCGCGCGAACCCGCGAGCGCGGCCGCCAGATCGGTAACCTCGCGGAGGTTGCCGCTCGCGCGCGCGCTCCGCCAGGCCTCCGCGAAAAGCACCGCGTCGTTCCAGCCAGAACCGCGCCGCAGCAGCGTCTCCAGCCAGTCGCTGAGATCGTCGGCGTCGGCGACCAGCCCGTCCTCGACGGCGCGCTCCAGGCCGTGGCTGTAACTGAAAGAACCGACCGGGAAGGCCGGCGACAGCCAAAAGAGCAGTTTGAGGAGCGCCTTGCCGCCGGCGGCTTCAGGCATGGTTGTGTCCGTAGTGCGGGTCGCCGGGGCGGCGTCCGAAACGATCGAGTTCGCCGTGCTTATGACCGCCGTGGCCATGGTGATGATCATGTGCGTGATGATCGTGGTGGCCATGATCGTGGTCGTGGTCATGGTGGTGATCATGATCGTCGTGGTCATGGCGATGGTGTTCATGATCATGACCGTGATCGTGGCCGCTGGAATAGGCGCCGCGCACCGGCTCGAAGGGGGCCAGCACCTCGTTCACGGTCGCCCCCAGCCCTTCGAGCATTTTTTTGATGACATAGTCGCGCAGGATGAAAATGCGGTCGGGGCGGATCGCCGCGGCCAGATGCCGGTTGCCGATGTGCCAGGCGAGTTCGGCCAAATGCACGGTGTCGCGCGGCACGATCTCGTAAATCTCCTCGTCGGCCGCGGCGATCTCGACATGGCGTCCGTCGTCGAGCACCAGCCTGTCGCCAGCGGCAAGCTGCGCCGGCTCGGCGAGGTCGACGAAGACGCGATCGCCGCCGGTCAGGGCCAGCACCTTTCGGCGCAGATGCCTTTCGTCATGCGGCAGCGTGATCGTGCCCGCGAGCGTCGCCTGGCCGGACGTCATGCCGGCGCGTTCCACCGATCCGGCGCGCGGGAATTTGGTGAAGTCGGTGGTGATATTGAGCTTCATGGTCCGCTCCTCAGAGGGTTTCGACCTTGTCGGGATGGATGATTTCGACCTTGCGCGCCGCCAGATGCGGGGTGCTCGCCTCGCGCCAAGCGACCAGATGCGGCTCTTGCGAATGCGCGGTCAAGTCCTCGCGGGTTTTCCAGCGTTCGACGAAAACCAGCGTGTCCGGATCGGTCGCGCTGACGAACAGATCGTAGGAGATGCAGCCCTTCTCCTTGCGCGTGCCTTCGATGCAGGCCAAGGCCGGCCCGCGTAGAGCCTCCATCGACCCAGGCTTGATGGTCAGCGTCGCCAGCACATAGATCGGTTCGGTCAATTTGCAATTCCCTTGTTAGCTGCTGCCAAGCCTTGCGGTCACGCGATCGTGTCGAACAGCCGCCATATCCAGGAGGCCTGATAGAGGAGGGCAAAAGCCACGAAGGCGCGGTGGAAGGTCTTGTTGGCGGTCACGATAGCAGTCAGGCAGAGAATGACAAAGAGCGGCGTGCGGATCAGATATTCGTTGCCGAACTGGGCGAAATGCTGTTCGCCCTTCAGCAGCGTGTCGATCACGTCGAGCAGGTAGGTGACGGCGAGCAGGCCGAAAAACCAGGCGCGCTTCGACAGGAAATAATCCTCGTAGCCCTTGTAGTCGTGCATGCTGTCGGGGAACAGCAGCGCACACAGCAGGAACAGGATCACCGCGTAGCCGATGATGAACAGGTAGATGCCGAAGGTCCAGAGCGGGATCTGGTAGAGGCCGAACTGCCACCACCAGAAATGCACCAGCATCAGAAGCAGCGACGCGACCCAGGCCAGATGCACGGCATAAAGCTTGTACTGACCGGGATGCTGGATGATGCGCGCCACCCCGGACAGAAGCCGCGTCACGCCCAGCCCGACCACCATGCCCATGACGATGCGGATGTGGGTGAATTCCTGCGCCGCGATGGCGGCTTGGTCGGCGGCCATCAGTCGCCGCGCAATTCATCGGGCGACCAAGGCCGTCCCGGCATGAAGCGGAAATTCAACGCTTCGACAACGGAAAACGGGACTTCTTCGGGGAAGGTCGAGGTTGGCAAACCGGTTTCGATGGCGACCCTCTCGCGAGCCGAATTGTACTCGTCCTGCAGTGCTTGACCCGGAAACTCTGCCAAGCTCGGGCTCATCTCCAAAGTCCCTTCGATGAAGGTTCTTTGCTCGCTAACACCGGACTGCCAGCTGTGACAGCGAAGATCTGGCTGAAACTCCCATTTCAAAAGAAGCTTCAGCAGAGTTTCGAGCCGATCTCTGATGTCTCGTCTCTCGCGACGCCCGACGCTCTCGATTTCCTCAGCGAGATTTTCCCAATCGATGGCTTCAAAGGATCGCCTTCGAAGCTTTGCGCCCTGCTCTTGTGTCCAGACATAAAAGTCGCGCTCGTAGAGCCTGTCTTCCAACTTTTGTTGTTCGGCCGCCACTACCGATTTTCCGGAAAGAAAGAGCTGTCGAGCACCTGCTGGATGGTGAACGGACATACCTCCGGGAAGAGAGCGCGCGGCAAACCCGTCTCGCCAGACGCTTTCAGCCTAGCTGAGATGTATTCGTCGGCGAGGACGCTGGCCGGATGGGCCTTTAAGCTCGGGCTTTTCGTCAGCCGACCCAACAAGCGGGAACGCTGCTCGACAATCGAGCCTTCCCAGCTACCCGTGCGCCCCTCTGGCTGGTACTTCCACTTGAGGAGATGAACCAACAGGACGTTGAGCCTGCTTTCGATTTCGTCTTCCTGGCTCCGCCCCAAACTCTCGATCTCCTCTGCGAGATTCTCGCGGTCGAGCACATCGAGACGGCCAGCCCGCAACAGCGCGCCTTGTTCGACGCACCATCGAGCGTAGTCCGCCTCATAGGGCGTCAGTTGCGATTTCCACAGATGTCTATTCATGCCCGCAATCATGCACCCGTTGCAAGTTGATGCCAAGTCTACCGTAGCTTGATGCTTAGCATCGGTGCCGTCGCGTTGAACATCGCAGGCTATGCAAGTTGACAAACCGCATGCGGTTTGGCTGACGGAATTCCGCTCGTCAGAACAGAAAATACCGCTGCGCCATCGGCAGCACGGTGGCAGGCTCGCAGGTCAGCAACTCGCCGTCGGCGCGCACCTCGTAGGTCTCCGGATCGACCTCGACAAAGGGCGTGGCGTCGTTGAGCCGCATCGAATGTTTTCCGATGCCGCCGCGCGTATTCTCAACGGCGACCATGGCCTTGTCGACGCCGAGCTTTTTGCGCAGGCCGGCATCCAGCGCCGCCTGCGAGACAAAGGTCACCGAGGAATTGGTCATCGCCTTGCCATAGCTGCCGAACATCGGCCGGTAATGCACCGGCTGCGGCGTCGGGATGGAGGCGTTCGGGTCGCCCATGGGTGCGGCGGCGATCATGCCGCCGATGAGCACCATGTCGGGTTTCACGCCGAAAAAGGCCGGGTTCCACAGCACCAGGTCGGCGCGCTTGCCCACCTCGATCGAACCGATCTCCTTCGACAGGCCATGGGCGATGGCCGGGTTGATCGTGTATTTGGCGATGTAGCGGCGGACGCGGAAATTGTCGTTGTCGCCGGTCTCCTCCTTCAACCGCCCGCGCTGGCGCTTCATCTTGTCGGCGGTCTGCCAGGTGCGGATCAGCACCTCGCCGATGCGGCCCATGGCCTGGCTGTCGGAGGAGATGATCGAGAAGGCGCCGATGTCATGCAGGATATCCTCGGCGGCGATGGTCTCCTTGCGGATGCGGCTCTCGGCGAAGGCGATGTCCTCCGGGATCGACGGCGACAAATGGTGGCACACCATCAGCATGTCGAGATGCTCGGCAATCGTGTTCTTCGTGTAGGGCCTCGTCGGATTGGTCGAGGACGGGATGACGTGCGGCAGGCCGCAGACCTTGATGATGTCCGGCGCATGCCCGCCGCCCGCGCCCTCCGTGTGGAAGGCGTGAATGGTGCGGCCCTTTATGGCATTCACCGTGTCCTCGACGAAGCCGCTTTCGTTCAGCGTATCGGTGTGGATCATCACCTGCACATCATAATCGTCGGCCACCGACAGGCAGCAGTCGATCGCCGCCGGCGTCGTGCCCCAGTCCTCATGCAGCTTCAGCGCGCAGGCGCCGCCAAGGATCATCTCTTCCAGCGCGGCGGGCAGCGAAGCGTTGCCCTTGGCCGAGAGCCCGATATTCATCGGAAAAGCGTCGAAGGACTGGATCATGCGCGCCAGGTGCCAGGGGCCGGGCGTGCAGGTGGTGGCCAGCGTGCCATGTGCCGGGCCGGTGCCACCGCCGAGCATAGTGGTCAGTCCGGCCATCAGCGCTTCCTCGATCTGCTGCGGGCAGATGAAGTGGATATGCGCGTCGAAGCCGCCGGCAGTCAGGATTTTTCCCTCGCCGGCAATCGCCTCGGTCCCAGGCCCGACGATGATGGTGACGCCAGGCTGCGTGTCCGGATTGCCCGCCTTGCCGATCGAATGGATGCGCCCGTCCTTCAGGCCGACATCGGCCTTGTAGATGCCGGTGTGGTCGACGATCAGCGCGTTGGTGATGACCGTGTCGACCGCGCCGCCCGCCCGCGTCACCTGGCTCTGGCCCATGCCGTCGCGGATCACCTTGCCGCCGCCGAATTTTATCTCCTCGCCATAGGTGGTGAAGTCCTCTTCGATCTCGATGAACAGTTCGGTGTCGGCCAGCCGCACACGATCGCCCACCGTCGGGCCGAACATCTGGGCATAGGCGGAGCGGGATATGCGTGCGGGCATGGCGGTTCCTTGTCAGTGACTCTTGCCGTCGTATTTGGTCGGCGTGACCGCGTCGGGGTCGACGCCGTCGAGGCAGCGGATGTTCAGCGCGACCATTTTCGTGCCGTCCGGGCGGCTCGCCCGCGAGAACGACTGGATGCCGCAGACCTTGCAGAAGAAGTGATGGATGACATGCTTGTTGAACAGATATTCGGTCAGGCTGTCCTCGCCGGAGTTGAGCGTGAACTCGCTTTCCGGCGTGAAGGCCAGAATGCTGCCCAGCCTTCCGCAGCGCGAGCAGTTGCAGGCAACCGTGCTCGACAAATCGGCATTGGCGGCGAACCGCACCGCGCCGCACTGGCATCCGCCTTCATAGGCCTGCATCGTTTTCTCCCTGGTTTCTGTTGTTCGGGCCGGAATACTGTCCTTCGCCCCCTTGGAAATGGGCGAATTTGCCGATCGGGAGCCGCCGGGCCGCGCAATCGGGAATACCTGTGGAGAGCGGCCGGCCAGGCGCCCGCGCTTCCGCGGCGCCCCTCATTCCCGACACGAAATAACCACGGAACGACCCCATCGGCGGCGGCTTCTGACCCCATTCGGCGTGTGGGGTGGCGGTGTTGCCCCAACATGATCGCCCGACAACCGATGGAAGGAAAAATCCATGCGCATGATCACGATTCTGGCAGCGGCCGCCACGCTCGGCTTTGCCGTGGCCGCCAACGCGCAAGCGCCCGCCCAGGCTCCGGCGACGGCGCCCGAAGCCCCGGCCACAGGGCCGACGACAATCCAGAGCGTCAACATCGTCGACATGACCGAACTGCCCGAAGCCACGCAGAAGCAGGTCAACGACGTGGTGGCAAAGGCCGGCGACGCAGACCTCCAGCAACTGCGGACCACGATCGACGCCAATCCAAAGATCAAGTCGGCGCTGGAGGCCAAGGGCCTCACCTCGGCGCAAGTCATCGCAGCCAGCATGAGTTCCGAAGGCGCGCTGACCCTGGTCACCAAGAAGGCCGGCTGACGGCTTGCACGGGCCGGCCATCCTCACGTTCCGCCCGCCGGCGCCGCGTTCGACCGAGAGCCTGGCTCCGGCAGGCAGCCGCCGACAAACAGCACAATGCCGGGAACCTCCGCGCGGGATCGGCCGTTGCTTCCCTTTGTCCCTCACATGGAACGAGCAATGACGACCACCATGGCGCCGGATAGCAAATGGCTGAATACCCTGGCGGCGGCCGCCCTTGTGTCGGCGGCGCTGCCAGCCATGGCGGCGTTCGCGCAAGGAACGAAAAGCCAGGAAGCGGTCGACGCCATCATCGGCTCGGAAGTCCGCCAGGAAGAGACCAGCGCCGAGGCGGTTCCGGACAAGGTGCTTTCGGCCATCGACAAGACTGCCGAAAGCACCAAGGCTGTGCGGACCGCCTCCAAGCTCGACCAGGTCGATATCGTCTTCCTGACGGATTCGGCCAAGACCGAGGGCGGCCCGCCGCCGGCCATCGAGGCCAAGGTGGAGGAGCATAGAAAAGAAATCGAGCAGCTTCGCGACGAGATCGAAGGCAATGCGATGCTCTATCACGCGCTCGATTCGCGGCAGGTGCTGGTCGAGGACGTGCTGGCCGTGTCGTTCGACAAGGCGAATGTCGTCATCTACGCGGCCGCCAAGCCGCCCGGCTGACCGATGTCCGGCGGGCACGCTCCTCACAGCTTGCCCATCACCTTCTGCTGAAAACCAAAAACCTCGCGCTTGCCGCCGAGCGCCACCAGCGTCACGTCGCGTTCCTGGCCCGGCTCGAAGCGCACCGCCGTGCCGGCGGCGATGTCGAGGCGCATGCCGCGCGCCTTGTCGCGATCGAAGCGCAGTGCCCCGTTGGTTTCGAAGAAGTGGTAGTGGCTGCCGACCTGGATCGGACGGTCGCCGGTGTTGGCGACCTTGAGCGTCACCGTCGCGGCGCCCTTGTTCAGTTCGATGTCGCCAAGGGCGGTGATCACTTCGCCGGGTATCATCTCGTCTCCTTCGGTCGCTCAGGCGGCCTTGACGACAGGCTGGCAGCCCTCGGCCTTCAGCACGCGCTTGGTCGAGGCCGGATATTTTTCCAGCATCGCCGCCGGGCGGATCGGCCGGGCCGAAAAATTGCCTCCGCAGTTCGGACATTCGCCGCTGAGCACATTTTCAGCGCAATCCGCGCAAAACGTGCATTCGAAGGTGCAGATGCGCGCGTCCGCCGACTCCGGCGGCAGATCGCGGTCGCAGCACTCGCAGTTGGGGCGTAGCTCTAACATTTATTCCTCCGAAGCCTGATCGTTCCTCACCCAAAGGCTGCGGTTGCCCAAAACGATCTTGTTTTCTTCCGCATCCAACATACGCATGATCGACAACTCGCCATCAATGCGCTCGATGTCAGAGACGATTGCGAAGCCTGCTTCGACAGCCCGTTGCCTGGCACCAACGAGGCTGCATTGACCAACCGGGCGAATTCCTTTGCCGGGAAGCGACCATCGTCCGTTCCCTTTTTCACAAATCGAACCGTGATCAGACCCTCGGGAATCTCGCACTCCCATTCCGTCCATTCGGCGCTGCAAACGCCGGGGTCGTTGAATTTCGTCATGCCCAAGATCGGCTCGAGGCCGAACACCTTTGCGTAGATATGACCCGCTCCTTCCGGATCATCGACGTGGATGTTCACGGAGACATCCAGCTTTTTGGATATTTCTGCACCCATTACTTTGTCGGCTCGTCAGCCGTTCCCCGCTTCGTCCTTATCAGGAAAGTCGCCTCGATCTGCACATCGTGGATCATCTCGGCGCCGACTCCGGCGGGAGGTCGCAGCACTCACAGTTGGGGCGTAGTTCCAGCATCATTTCGCCTCCGCCGCGATGTCCGCCCGCCATTTGGCCAGTTCGTTCGCGGAACCCGTCGCCGCAACGAACGCCTGAAATTCCTGGCTCCACATCTCCCGCGGATATCCGGCGGAAGGATGCGCCGACTCGAAAAACGGCACGCCGGCAATGACCAGATATTCGTAGCTGTTGCCCGTGGGCGATTTGTACGTCGCGCTCTCGTGGTCGAACAGTCTCCGCAGCGCATCGAAAAGCGGCGAGCCCCAGACGAAGACATGCGTCGGATCAAGTTCCGACAGTCTTTTCAGAAGGTTGTCGCTGCCGCTGTCGTAAAGTCTTGCATGGATTCTCTCGCGCGGTCCGCTCGCCGCGAAACCCGGAATGAAATTGAAGAAGGCGACGCGCTCCCAGACAAGCCGCTTGGAACGATGGTCCAGGCTCATTCCCGAAACGGCCTGCGCGGCTTTGGTGAAGCTGGCATGAGCCTGATCGATGGCCCATTTCTGAACGATGTCCCGCGTCACATCGGGATGTTGCCGGCCACCAAGCTCGTTGTCGTCGTAGTGCGAATCGCCCAGGAACAGCAGCCGCAATGCACCTCGGGCATAACCGGCGCCGACCCACGGCTCGAAATGCATAGGCGCTTCAAAGGCCTCCGAAGCATCCCTTATCGGCTCATGAACCGTGACCAGCTTGGTGCCGTCGGGAAATGTCGCCTCGACCTGCACGTCATGGATCATCTCGGCTATGCCCTCCATGACCTGATCGCGGCTGACGACATGCGCGCCGGCTTCCATCAGGTCGGCGACGGAGCGGCCATCGCGCGCCCCCTCGACGACATAGTCGGTGATCAGCGCGATCGCCTCGGGATGGTTGAGCTTCACGCCACGCTCCAGCCGCTTGCGCGCGACGATTGCCGCCATCGCCACCAGCAGCTTGTCCTTTTCCCGAGGCGTCAGGTTCATGCCTGCGAATTTCCCTTAAAGTGACCAGCATTTAGGCAGGCCTGCCCGTCCGTTGAGCAGGCCGAGAAGCGGCACCAGCCGCTTTCTCAAGCCATATCCGTTCCCGTCGTAGAGCCTCGCAAGAAGCTTGCCAGTCCCCGCGACGCTCCAGGCGCTGGCGCCGCCCTCGTCGCCGACGGCTTCGCGCACGCGGTCGAGCCAGGACTCGGCGTCCTCCCCGACGACAAGCACGGTCGCCATAGCCGCCGAACCGCCAAGCGCGGCACGCCGGGAGAGTGCTGCGCCGACGTCCGGGCCGACCGCGAAATCCTCGGCATGCACAAGGCGGCCGGCGCGGGTCACGCGCCAGCGGTCGCGAAACATTCCGCGCTCGACGGTCTCGCCCATGGCGCTCCTGCCGAACACCGTCGCCTCGGCGATAAGCGCCGTCGCTCCTTCGGCGAGATCGATGTCGAGGCGGCGCGAAAAGGCCGCGCAGTCGAACATGATGGTTTCCTGCGGCAGCCAGGCGATGCGGCCGCCCTCGGCCACCGAAAGCCGGATTGCGACCTCCGCATGTCCCGAGGATGCGCGATAAACCTTCTCCGAAGCCTGCGTCGTCATCACCATCGACGCGCCAGGACCCACATCGGCCTGCCAGGCGACACGGTCGCCGCCCGTCAGCCCGCCGGCGGTGTTGATGAGGACCGCCTCCAGCGGATCGGCGTCGGAACGCGGCATGCGGATTTTTGCCGCGCCGTCCTGCACAAGGCGTCGCAGGCGCGTACGGCCATCCGCTGACCGGACTGCAATGGCGCCATGCGCCGCCACCCGCTGCGGAAGGAGCCGCTCGGCCTCGGTGGCGATTGATGGGAGAGGGATGTTCATAGCCGCGACCTTAAGCGGGCGGGCGGCAAAGTCGAGAGCACCGGATAAACAGACTGGGTTGTTGCCTTGCAGGCATCCGGTTCCTATAGAGGAATGGATTTCGTGCCATCGAACCGGCGAATTTCATCGCGGACGGGCTTTTCAGGGGCACTCAGGCACGCCAGCGTCCGGTACAAGGACGCAAGGGATGGGAAGGCTTTATGGATCAACTTGCTCAGGACATCATCGGCAAGATCAAGGCGCATGCCGATCCCGAGATCGGGGACATCACGCTCGACACCGATCTCGGCGACCTCGGCATTCATTCGCTGGAACTCACCGAGATCATCTTCGATCTGGAGGAGGCCTACGACATCGAGGTGGAGATGAACACGTCGGAGGCCTGGAGCAAGCTTTCCAATGTCGGCGACATCGTCGAGGCGGTCCGCCTCCTGATCGCCAAAAAAGGCTGAAATGTCGCGCCAGCGCATCGTCATCACCGGCATAGGCGGGCTGTGCGCTCTCGGCACCAGCGTGCCGGCAATCTGGGAATCGATGCGCGAAGGGCGCTCGGCCATCGGCCCGATCACGACGATCCCGCTCGACAATCTCAAGGGCGACATCGGCGCCGAGATCAAGGAACTGCCGGCGCATGGCATCGACCGCAAGCAGGTCGCGACGATGGACCGTTTCAGCCTGCTCGCCGTGATCGCCGCCGGCGAAGCGATCCGCTCCGCCGGTTTGGAGATCGATGAGGCACGGGAACATCGCACCGGCGCGGTGATCGGCACGGGTATCTACGGCGCGGCGACCGCCGACGAGGCCTACTATCAGGTGTTCGCGGAAAAGCGTAACCGTGTCGGCATCTTCACGGTGCCGAAGATCATGCCCGGCGCGCCCGCGGGCCAGGTCAGCATGGCCTATCGGCTGCGGGGACCGGTGTTCGGCGTCACCTCAGCCTGCGCCTCGTCCAATCACGCCTTCTCCACGGCCGCCGACCAACTGCGGCTCGGCCGCGCCGATGTCATGCTGGCGGGCGGCACGGACGCCTCGCTGGTCTTCGGCGTGCTCAAAAGCTGGGAATCGCTGCGGGCGCTGGCGCGCGACACCTGCCGCCCCTTCTCGGCCGACCGCGACGGGCTGGTCATCGGCGAGGGCGCTGGCGTGGCAGTGCTGGAAACCTACGAACATGCGAGGGCACGCGGCGCACCGATCCTCGCGGAACTTGCCGGCGCCGGCATGTCCGGCGACGCCAGCGACATCGTCGCGCCGACCGTCGAAGGACCGGCTTCGGCCATGCGGCTCTGCCTCGCCGACGCGGGGCTCTCGCCGGAAGACATCGACTACGTCAACGCGCATGGCACGGGCACGAAAGCCAACGACCAGATCGAGACGCAGGCCATCCGCCGGGTGTTCGGCGCACATGCCGACAGGCTCTCGGTCTCGTCGACGAAATCCATGCACGCGCATTGCATGGGTGCGTCCGGCGCGCTGGAAATGATCGCCTGCCTTCTGGCGATCCGCGAAGGCGTCATCCCGCCCACCGCCAATTACACCACGCCCGATCCCGACTGCGACCTCGACGTGACGCCGAACACGGCCCGCGAGCGAAAGGTGCGCGCCGCGATCAGCAACGGTTTCGCCTTCGGCGGCACCAATGCGGTCGTGGCCTTCAAGGCCGTCTGATCCCAATCCGCCTGGATTCAAAATAGCTGCCGTCCGCTTCTCGACAGAGCCCGCCCCGGTCCCTACCTAGCGTGCGACCATGCCCGGCGCCGGCTCGCGCGCGACGTTCCTCTCAGGAGAACTTCATGACCTATTTTCCCGAGTTCCCAATCGCGGCGCGCTGGCCCGCGCAGCACCCCGAGCGGCTCCAGCTCTACTCCTTCCCGACACCCAACGGCGTGAAGGTATCGATCGCGCTGGAGGAGATCGGCCTGCCCTACGAGCCGCATCTGATCAACATCATGAAGAATGAGACCTGGACGCCGGATTTCCTCTCGCTCAACCCCAATGGCAAGATCCCGGCCATCCTCGATCCGAACGGACCAGGCGGCAAGCCGCTGGCGCTGTTCGAATCGGGCGCGATCCTGCTCTATCTCGCCGAAAAGACCGGCCTGCTGCTGCCATCCGACCCGGCGCGGCGCTACGAGACGATCGAGTGGGTGTTCTTCCAGATGGGCGGCATCGGCCCGATGTTCGGCCAGCTCGGCTTCTTCTACAAATTCGCCGGCAAGGACATCGCCGACAAGCGGCCGCTCGAGCGTTACCGCGACGAATCCAAGCGCCTGCTCGGCGTGCTGGAGACGCGGCTCGAAGGCCGGCAATGGATCATGGACGACGACTACACCATCGCCGATATCTCCATGCTCGGCTGGGTGCGCACGCTGAAGGTGTTCTACGAGGCCGGCGAACTGCTCGACATGGACAGTTTTGCCAACGTCAACCGCTGGCTGGACGCCGGACTGGCGCGGCCGGCCACCCAGAAGGGCCTGAACATTCCCGCGAGGCCCTGAAACGATCGACGTGCTCCAGCGGTCAATCGCACAGGCTGTGCAAGGACTCGGTCCTGCACAGCCCTCAAGCCGTCCGCGCAATCCTTCGGCGGCTGCGCGATCATGCAGGAACGTAGGTCAATCTCATCACATCGGCATCAACCCGGTCGGTTGCCACCAGGCGGAGCGGCGGTCGGGGACCCGCAAAGAACGGCTGGCCGCGGCCAAGCACGACGGGGTGGAGGTAGAGTCGATATTCATCGACAAGACCCAGATCGGTCAGGCTTTGCGCCAGCTCCGGTCCGGAAACGGTAATGTCGCCAACGAGCCGAGCCTTCAGCTCCCGTATCACCGCCTCGAGGTCCCCCTCGACCAGGGTGGCGTTGGGGCCGACCGACTTCAACGAGCGCGATACGACCCACTTCGGCAGATTCCGCCACGCCGCCGCGAACTCTTGCAGGTCAGGTGTCCACTCAGGATGGTCTTCGTCCCAATAACGCATCACCTCGTACATGCGCCGGCCATAAACGCTGCCGGCGAGATCGCGCACATGCTCTATCCAGTGGCGAAAGAGCGCGGGACTTGGCGCGAATTTGTCGTAGTCGACGTAGCCGTCCAGGGACAGGTTCATTCCAAAGACGAGCTTCGCCATTCTCCGAATCTCCGCCCCAACCTCGTACGAACAGATCCAGCCGAGTTTGTGCGGAAACGAGGCGGAATACAATCTGAGTGCGGCCGCCTGCTGCCGATCGACAACCAGGGGTGCGCTGCAACCTCAAGACCGAGCCAGAAAGGTAGGCTGGCTGGGACGAGCCTAACGGCTTCCCGCGCAGCGTATTTGCACAGGCGACAGCGAAGCGCTTAACCCGCGCAATTCACAACGCGAACATGGCCTTCGGCCGGCTAGTGTTTGCCGACGACCGATCCCGCCAGGGAAGCCACTTCCCCGGCAGCCGATTTGACCTTGCGCAGCACGCGCTTGGCGATCGACGGTTTTGAAGCGCCGCCCGCGGGCTTGGCGCTCGCGGACTTGGCGGCCGACGATTTTCCGGACTCCGCCGCGGGCGATTTCGCTGGCTTGGCGGATGAGGATTTTTCCGCTTTCGAGGATTTCGCGGTCGCGGCTGTCGATTTCGCGGCGGCCTTCTTCGGAGACGTCTTCTTCTCCTTCGCTGCCTTCATTTCCGGCGATTTGGTCTCCGCCTTTTTGCCGCCCGCGGCATCCTTCGAACGGGCCGCTATCGCAGCGCCGGCGCCGGTCTTGCTCTCCAGCGTCTTTCCGGCGGCCGCCTTGGAGGCCTTCGATGCCTTAGCCGGCTTGGCAGGTTTCGTTGAGGTTGCCATGACAATTCCCTCCGATGAGACTGCGGCTAAATGCCCGTGAGGGCATTCGGTTCCCCGGAGGGCCGGAAACGCACTGATTTCAACGGAAAACGGGTTGAAATGCGGTCGGATTACGGTGGATCAGCTTATCTCATTCCAAGGCCGGATGACCAGATCGGCGGCGCGCCGGCGCGACAGCACGCGGTCGATGTTCGGCATGTCGTTGCTGTCGATCCAGGCGCGCGCCTCGGCCTTGGTCTTGCCGTGTTCGTCCCACCGTTTCTGGAGCCGGCGGTCGAGTTCGTCGCGCTCGACATCGACATAGATCGAGAAGTCGAAAAGTCCGCCGAGCCTATTCCACGGCTCCTCGTCGAGCAGCAGGTAGTTCCCCTCCACCAGCACGAACTTCACATCCTGCCCGACGATCGCAGCACCCGCGCGCGACAATTCGACGGTCCTGTCGAAGACCGGGATGGCAATCTCGGATGCATTGTCGCGAATGCGTTTCAGCAGCGCCTCGAAGCCGTGAAAATCGAAGGTTTCCGGCGCGCCCTTGCGCGGCCGCAGACCGCGCGCATTGAGCACGATGTCGTCGAAATGAAACCCGTCCATCGGCACCACGACGGCGCTGCCCTCCGGAAACAGTTCGCCGAGCCGAGCCGCAAGCGTCGACTTGCCGCTGCCGGGCGGCCCCGCGACCGCCACGACGAAGCGTTTCCGGTGGCCGGCCCGCTTGAAGATGGTCGCGGCGAGCTTGGCGATTTCCGACATGCCTTCCTCCCTGGCGGCGAATTCTCCGCAAGTCCTCGCACCAAGTATGGCACAGGAAAACGGACGTGGAAGAGGTCCCGGCCGCCTTGGCGAGTCTAAGCGATTTGCATGGCTCGCATTCGCTGATACCAAGGCGAGGCATCGAACTTTCCGGACGTATACATGATCGCGCGGCTGCGCAGGGCCCTGAGAGCCCAGCTTATCCCTTTGATTACAGGCTTCGCCGTGCTCGCCGCGATCGTCGCGGCACGGTCGCTGCTGATCGAGTCGCAGCGGCAGGACAATGTCGCCGTGCGTCAGGCCTTCGAGTTCGAGCGGCGCATCGTCGGGCTGCTGGGGCTGGCGCAGGACGCCGAGACCGGCCAGCGCGGCTACCTGCTCACCGGCGAAAAATCCTATCTCGCCCCCTACACCGGAGCGGTGCAGGCGCTCCCCCAGGAACTCGAAACCGTTCGCAAGGCCGCACAGGCCAATCCCGCCCGTGTGGCCCAGATCGATTCGCTGGCCACCGCCATCCGCGACAAGCTGGCGGAGATCGACCAGACAATCCGGCTCTACGATGCCCAGGACGCTGCCGCCGCCATGGATGTGGTGCGCAGCGACCGCGGCAAGGTGCTGATGGACGCCATCCGCAGGATCGTCACCGACATCCGCCGCGACGAGAACGCGGTGCTGCAGCAACGCCTCGCCAGCGCGGAGGACATGGACGACTGGATGCGGCTGATCTCCATCCTGGCGCTTGTGGCCGTCTTCGCCATGGCGGTCTTCGGCATCTGGTCGGCGCGGCGCCGGCTGGAGGATCTGGTCTCGGCGCATACGCAGCTCAGCGAAACCAACACCCGCCTGCACAAGGAGATCGCCACCCGCCAGCAGGCGGAGGCGCAGCTCCGGCAGATGCAGAAGATGGAGGCGATCGGGCAACTGACCGGCGGCATCGCGCACGACTTCAACAACATGCTCGCCGTCATCATGAGCGCGATGAACCTTATCCAGCGCAAGCTGAAGCGCGGCGAGAACGACATCGAGAAATTCGTCGAGGCGGCGACGGATGCGGCAAGCCGCGCCGCCAACCTCACCGCCCGGCTGCTCGCCTTCTCGCGCCAGCAGCCGCTGGCGCCGCAGATCATCGACGCCAACCGCATGGTGACGGGCATGTCCGATCTCTTGCGGCGCACGCTGGGCGAGCCGATCCGGATCGAGACGGTGCTGGCAGGCGGCCTGTGGCGGACCTTCGCCGACACCAGCCAGCTTGAGAACGCCATCCTCAACCTTGCCGTGAATGCCCGCGACGCCATGCCTGAGGGCGGGCGGCTGACCATCGAGACGGCCAACTGCCACCTGGACGAACGCTATTCCGAGCAGCATGCCGACGTGCCCGCCGGCCAGTATGTGCTCGTCGCCGTCACCGACACCGGCACCGGCATGCCGCCCGAGGTCGCGGAGCGCGCCTTCGATCCGTTCTTCACCACCAAGGAGGTCAGCAAGGGCACCGGGCTCGGCCTCAGCCAGGTTTTCGGCTTCGTCAAGCAGAGCGGCGGTCATGTGAAGATCTATTCAGAGCCGGGCGAAGGCACGACGATCAAGGTCTACCTGCCGCGCTATTTCGGCGAGGAGCGCGTCCAGGAGCAGGCGAAGGCGCCGGACATGGTCAAGGCGCCGACGGAACTGGTGCTGGTGGTGGAAGACGACGAGCGCGTGCGCACCGGCACCGTCGCCGCCCTGCGCGACCTCGGCTACACCGTCATCCATGCGGGCGGGGCCGACGAAGCGATGGCGCTGCTGGCCAAAAATCCCGGAACGGCGCTGCTGTTCACCGACGTGATCATGCCTGGCACCAACGGCCGCAAACTCGCGGAACTGGCCCGCCAGAACCGGCCGGACCTCAAGGTGCTGTTCACCACCGGCTTCACCAAGAACGCGGTGGTCCACAACGGCGTGCTCGACCATGGCGTCGACTTCATCGCCAAGCCGTTCACCATCGATCAGCTCGCGCTGAAAATCCGCGAGGTCCTCGACCGCTGACCCGGCCCGCGGCACAAGCTCAGTCGGCCAAACATTCCTGGCGATGCGCGTTGCGGGACCGGCACGAGTTGCGGTAGTTTCCGCGCGGCTGCTTCGCGGGGGTAACGCGGCCGGCCATCGGGCACTCGGTTTCAGGCGGGCAGTTGAGAATGTCGATCATGGCGCCGTTCCGGGCAGCGGCGATGCTTCTCCTGGTGCTGGGCCTCGCCGCCTGCTCTACGTCGAAGACGCTGGAGATCGCGCCGCCGTCGCTGTCGCCAATCAACACGCCGATGTCGGGCAAATACGCGGCGATCGTCGTCGACGGCAACAGCGGCACCGTGCTCTACGAAGCCGATTCCAACGCCCAGCGCTATCCCGCGTCGCTGACCAAGATGATGACGCTCTATTTGCTCTTCGAGGCGATGCAGCAGGGACGGGTAACGGCCGCGACCGAGATCCCGGTCTCGGAATATGCCGCCCGCCGTCCGCCCACCAAGATGGGCTTCAAGCCGGGCCAGACCATCGATGTCGATTCGGCCATCCGCGCGCTCGCCGTCAAATCCGCCAACGACGTGGCCGTGGCGGTCGGCGAATATCTCGGCGGCAGCGAGGAGCAGTTCGCCGTGATGATGACCGCCAAGGCGCGGTCGCTCGGCATGCGCAACACCACCTTCCGCAATGCGTCGGGCCTGCCGGACGACGAGCAGCGGACGACGGCGCGCGACATGGCGCTGCTCGGCATGTCACTGCGCAAGCGTTTTCCGGCGCAGTTCGCCTATTTCTCCAACCAGAACTTCACCTTCCGCGGCCGCAACGTTCGCGGCCACAACGACCTGATCGGCCGCGTCGACGGCGTCGACGGCATCAAGACCGGCTACATCCGCGCATCCGGCTTCAACATCGTCACCTCGGTCAACCGCGATGGGCGCAAGCTCGTCGTTGTGGTGATGGGCGGCAACAGCGCGCGCCAGCGCAACGCCCATGTCGAGGAACTGATCGAGCGCTACATGCCCTCGGCGTCGCGGGGCGGGGTCTGAGCCGCCGATGACCGTGCATTCCCACGCCGCGCCCTTCGGGCGGACTCTTTGCTTGGCCGAGGCTCGTCCGTGAGCCGGCTCGAAAGCTTCATCCGCCGCATGACGGCGCAGCGCCTCGTGCTCGATGCCATCTCGGCTGAGGTCGCAGCGATGCAAGGCCCCATCATGGAGCTCGGGCTCGGCAACGGACGTACCTACGACCATCTGCGCGAGCGCCTGCCGGGCCGCCGGATCATCGCCTTCGACCGGGCGCTCGGCGCCCATCCGAGTTCCGTACCGCCCGAAGGCGATCTGGTGATCGGCGAGATCAGGGACACGGCCGCGCACTTCGCCGGCATCGGCGCCGCGCTCGTGCATGCCGACATCGGCACCGGCATCGACGAGATCGATCTCAGGACGCAGCAATGGCTGCCCGGACTCGCCGCCAGCCTCCTGCAGCCCGGCGGCCTCGCCGTCAGCGGTCTGCCGCTGGACCATGCCGCGCTCCAGCCCTTGCCGCTCTGCGACGGCGTGCCGGCGGACCGTTATTTCATCTATCGCAAAGCGGCCTGACACGGCTGGCGCTGACCCTTTGCCCGCCGCTGCCTGGCCCGTTCTGAAGATATGATCGACAGTCGAATAACCGAGGGGCCGCCTTATGTCCGTTCTGCTTGCCGCCGAACTCGCCTGGTATGCCACCGGCCGCTTCTACCAGGCCAGTAAGGATGACACCCTCGCCGATTACGGCCATTTCCTGCACCTGCCCTTCATCCAGGCGCCCTTGTTCGACGGCGGAGTTGACGAGACGAAGGCGCATTTCACCTTCGCCGCCAAGCCGTTCAAGGCGCCGGACCTCGAAAACGGCGCGCTGAAACTGGGGCTCGATCCGGTCGGCGAATTCTCGCTCTATCTGCAGCGCCGGCCGGCCGCCACGTATGACGATCCGGCATCGTTCGCCGAGGGCGAATGCATCGCCACGTTTCGCCGTACCGGCATGGTCGTCGGCACGACGGTCGACGCCACGGCCGGCAGGAAGACGGCGCCGGTGGTCGGCACCAATGTGTTTTCGGCGCGCCTCATCGCCAGCACGCCGTTCGACTTCGGCGGCCGCCGCCATGATCTTGCCGACCATCTCGGCGCGGGCGTCACCCAGTTCGGAACCGCCGCGTCGGTGCCGATCGAGCCGGCGCCGGCAGGCTACAAGCTGGTGCTGCCGTTCGCGGGGTCGGCAATCGCGCTGGGCCGGACCGCGTAGTCAGCCGGCGGATGGTCCGCCCACGCAAACCAAAATTGTCCGTCGGCGAAATCGCGGCAAACGAAGCACCGGCGCTACTGTCGGTCGTGGTCGATGCTCGAAGGGGAACCGCAGGGGACAGTTTTACCCGGTCCACTCGGAAACCCGAAAACCGTTCGCGCGTGGCCGATGCTCGAAGGGTAGCCGCAGGGGACAGTTTACTTTCTTTCGGCAGAAAGGCCGCAGCAGTCCAGAAGTCGCGCGGGCCGAAAAAAGTAAACTGTCCCCGGCACTTGTGCCTGTTCGGCCGCATATCTCCTAGGCCGTTTTCGGGTTTCCGAGTGGACTGGGTAAAACTGTCCCCGGCACTTGCGCCTGTTGGGCCGCGTCTTCCAGGGCGTTTTCGGGCCTCCGGGCAGACCGGGTAAAACTGTCCATGGATTTCCAGCGCCAAAACGGGGATGAGAATCACCACGCCGCCAGAGAATTTTCCCGGATTTAACACCGCATCGACTGCCAAACCCTTGTTTTTGCAGCATCTGCTTTCCGCCGCCGGGCGCGCGAAGCGCCGTCGAAGACGATTTTGTCCCCCACCCCAAAACCCGCCTCATACTTGACGTTCTCACGGCGATTGCGCCGGGAGGCCGCGTCCAGAGGGCCCTGCCGACATGACGGTTGGAACCCGGAGGATGGATGCCGGCAGCCATGGTGGGCGGAGAAGTTCCGATGGACGGGCGTGTGGCAATCGAGAGCAACTGGGAGGCGCTGAAGCGCATCCTCGCCATGCTCGTCGCCATGGTGGAGATGGGCGTTGGGAGGCCTGGCGCTGGGGGCGTTGGCGCGGGGGAGCTTCACGCCGGGGGAAAGTTTACTTTCTTTCCGCGGAAAGGCGCTGCCGCTTCAAGGCAGGTGCTGGCGGAAAAAAGTAAACTGTCCCCGGCACTTACCCTCCCCCGCCATCTCTATCTCGCCATCCTGCGGCTTTTGCGTCCGGCCGAAGCCGCCGCGCGGCGGCTCATCATCGCGGCGGCGCGCGGGATCGTGGTAACCCTGCCGCCGCTGCGCCCGCGCAAACCAAAGCCCGCAATGCTGCGAGGCGCCCGCGCCTTCCTGCCAAAGGGACCGAAAAGACGTCCCAAACCCACACCGCGCATCCTCTCGCTATCGCTGCTCGATCCGCCACGGCGGCTGTTCCACGTCCCGCGCCGCCCTGTGCCGGCCCACGCCGCCCCGCGCATCCTCGGCCTCGATTTCCGCGCGACGTATCGCCCGCTGCCGCCACCGCCATCGCCGAACGACCCGATCGACGCCGCGCGTCTCGGCCAACGCCTTGCCGCGCTCGGCGCCGCGCTCGACGACCTGCCGGGCCAGGCACAACGTTTTGCCCGCTGGCAGGCGCGGCGCGACGCCGCAATCGCGCAGGGTAGCTCCGGCGCCAGTCGGCTCCGGCGCCTCACGCCGCTTCGGCGCGGACGTCCGCCCGGCGGCCGGCTGTCCCATTATGATCCCGCCGCGACCCTTCCGCGAAAAATCCGCGAGGTCGACGAAATTCTTGCTCACGCCCACGCGCTGGCCGTCTACGCGCTGGATTGCCACGACACGACCTGACGGGCCGTCGGCGAACACAACAATCGAGGCATCGAGGGCCGGCGCGGATTTTCCGCACTCAGGCAACGACAGGTGCTGCCAAAAATACAGTTACCGGTCCGTCGGCAAGGCTGACCCGGCCTGATCAGTTCCCCTTCAGCGCCGCCCCGTCCGCCATGCGGTTGTCGGCCAGCGTGAAACGGCCGCCGCCCTTCAGCCTGCCGGCGACGGAGAGGTTCGTTTCGACAGCGTTGCCTGCGAACACGCTGTTCTGCAAAGACCCGCCAAGGGCGCCCTCGTTGACGCTAACATTGTTGACGACCCGGCCGCTGTCCTCGAAACGGATGTCGCGCCCGTTGAACAGGCCGCCGGCCGAGACCGCGATGTCGCGTGTCGGCAGGGTCGCGTCCTGCTGGAGCAGGCGGCGCAGCCCGTTGTTGGAGAAGCTTGTGCCTGCGACCGAGACTTCCGCGCCTTCGCCAACCAGGAGACCGTATTGCCCGGCATCGCGCACGACCCCGCCGTCGAAGATCACGGCATTGCAGTTGCGAGCGTCGACCGCCCGGCTGGAGCCGCTGATGTCGCAATTTTCAAAGCGCAGATTGCGGCTGCGCCGCTCGAGCATCAGCGCGCCGCCGGCCTTCGCGGCGGCCGGGGCCGGCGCTATCTCGATATTGGCCGTGTTGGCCGGCGCATAGCGGGTGACGTAAAGCACGCCGCCGTCATAGGCGAGCTTGTCGCCGACTTTCACCGCGCGTGGCAGGCCCGGCCTCGAGCGTCCCGCGGCGACCGATATGACGGTGGCGCCGTTGTCGACGCCGGCGGCAAGCGCGCCGGCGGTGGTTTCGCCGCCGATCGTCACCGTGGCATTGGTCGCGGTCACGATTGCCCGGATAGTACCCCGCGCCGCGCCGGCCAGTTCCTCGCCTTCGACGAAAGGCGTCCAGCTTTCCAGCAACTGCACATTCACCGTCGTCTCGTCCGGAATGGCGGCGACCCTGCCGACGACGCCGCTCTTGCCGCCCGTCACCTGCTCGCCGAGGACAAAACCCTTGCTGGAATCCAGCGTGACGGCCAGCAGCGGGAACATCGAGCCCGAAAGCCGGCAGTCCCGCAGCGCGAGACCGTCGCAATCGTTCACCAGCGTCCGGCCGTTCACCTTGCAGTTCTCGAAAAGAACATTGCCCTCGCATTGCTGCAGGCGCAGCCCGCCCTGGCTGATCTTGGCGCTGCCGTCGATGTTGCGGAAACTGATGTCGCCGAGGAAGTTTCGCACGTTGATGAGGTCGGTCGTGTCCGAGAGATCGGCCTCCATGACGACATTGGCGATCTCGATGTTCTTCCAGCGCGGCTGTTCCTGGTAGCGCGCGCCGGTGTTCGGATCGTCGGCGTATTTCGAGGTGCCGTATCCCGACACATCGATGATGGCCAGCGCGTTGATGCCCGATCCGGTGATGTTGTAGGCGACGATGTCGCGCAGCGAGATATTCGAATAGACCTTTCCCTTGTCGTCCGGATGGGCGTAGCGGTCGCCCTCGTCGCCGACGACGAGATCGAGAAGTTGCACGCCGTTGCGCTTGACCCCGTCGTCCAGCCCGTCGAAGTCGACCTTGCTGATCTGCACCGCATAGGCGGCCGAAATCGCGATGAGCCGCCCGGTATTGCGCACCCTCAAATTCTCGAAACGAATATTGTTCGGGTGATAGCTGTGCGCGTCCTTCTCCTTCGGCAGCACGAACGGTTTTATGGAGTTGCCCTCCGCGTCGAGCGGGAAATCGTGCCCGGACGTGCCCCAGTGCACCAGGATCGCATCGCCATGGATGCTTTTCGGCGAAGCGCCCTCAATGAGGATGTCGCTGGCGGCCACGCCGGAAATGCGGCCCGTGCAGGCGATGGCGTGGGCCGACGCCGACCCTTCGGCCCGCGTGATCTTCAGGCGGGAGAGCGACGTGCCGGTGACGAGTTCCGGCGCGACCAGTTTTCCGCCCTCGCGAACCGGGTCGTAGAAAACCTTGCCCACCGTGATGCATGTTCCGTAGGAGCCCTGGCCGTTCTGAATGGTTTTCGGAATATGGGCGCTTATCTCGATATCCTCGATCGTGACGCCGGAGGTCAGGATGTTGACGCCCTCATTCTCGCGGTCGATCGACATATGGAGACCGCAGCGCTCGCGGCCGACGCCGCGGATGGAGACCGGATCGTTCAGTTCCAGCGTGCCCTTGTGCGAAAAATAAGCGTCGATCAGCATGGGCGCACCGGACAGCGCGGCAAAATCCCGCGCCGCCTGCACGGCGGGTGCATCGTCCGTCTCGCCGTCGCCGACGGCTCCGAGCATCAGCGGCGAGGCCGGGTTTTCATCGAGCAGGAAATACCGGCCGTTGGCGGTGGAGAACCAGGCCGCCTCGGGATAGCGCGCGGTCTCTTCGGCATCGCTCTCGCGGTAGCGCGCACCGCCGCGCGTCGGATGCTTCGCGGCGTCATAGGCGAAGGTGGCGACACGGCTGATGCCCTCCGGCACGGATTTGTCCGCCGCCGTCACCTTGTCGGTCAGGACGACCATCGCCGTCGCATCCTGTGCGAAAGCTGCCCGCGTGGCGATAACGGCCGTCCCGGCGCCGATGAGGAAACTGCGTCGATCCATGAAATGCCTCGCTCCGATGAAACCCGAATGCCGCGCCCTAGAGTCCCCCAGGATTTTGGCAATCTAGGGCGACGGTTCGGTTTTTGTACGGCGGGACTGGAAAGTCACCTCACAGCAGCGCGAGGATCATCTCAACCCGAGGTCGCGCGCCCGACTCCGCCGCCGTCGCGGCGGACACTGTCTCGGCGTCCCGGCAACGGAACGTGACCATAGACGTCACACCGGTGGCAAGCGCCTCGCAAAGACTGTTGTTGGCGGATGAATGGGTCGGCCCTCGCCCTCACCGAGGGGGGCGCAAACAAGGCGTCACGGCCGCCCCCGGAAACGGAGCGGCCACGGAGATGCGCAAGATCAGGAGAAGATTATTTCTTTTCCTTGATCTTCATCGCCGGCACGGCGGGTGCGTGCAGCACGGGCGGGGCTGCCGGCTTCTTGGCGTCCTTCTTGGGTTTTCGGGCTTCCTTGCCCGGTCGCATAGAGCCTTTGGCCATATCCGGTCCTCCTGTTGATCCTGCCTCAAATGAATCAGGAGTTTTGCCGCCGCGCAAGATGTCATGCAGCAGGCGGACTGCGCTCAACACGCATCAGGCGGAGCCTTCCTCGACCACCCGCAGCCGAAGCTGCCCCGTCTTGCTCTGCGCGCCACGCGCCGGCTCCGATTCGATCGCCGGCGGCGGATCGCCGAATTCCAGCGCCTCGATCTTCTGGCCCCGCTTTGCGACTTTCGAAGCCGAGATCAGGATGTCGTCGATGTCCTTGCTCGCCTGCCCGAAATGCGCCTGAAGCTTGCGCACGCGCTCGTCCATGCGTCCCAGATCCTCCATCAGCCGCACCACCTCGCCCTGGATGAGATGCGCCTGCTCGCGCATCGAGGCGTCCTTCAAGATCGACTGGATCACCTGGATCGACAGCATCAACAGCGAAGGCGAGACGATGACGATGCGGGCGCGATGGGCGCGCTGGACGACCGGCTCGAAATTCTCGTGGATCTCCGCGAAGATCGATTCCGACGGCACGAACATGAAAGCGGTATCGTGCGTCTCGCCTGGCAGCAGATACTTTTCCGAGATCGCCCTGATATGCACGTCGAGGTCGCGCCGGAACGCCTGCTGCGCCGCCCGCTGCGCCTCGCCGCTTTGGTCAACCTCCGCCGCGGCACGGATGGCGTTCCACGCCTCGAGCGGAAATTTCGCGTCGATGATGAGCGGCGGCGCGCCGTTCGGCATCTTCACCGTGCAGTCCGGCCGGCTGCCGTTGGACAGCGTGTCCTGGAAGGCGTAGGCACCCTGCGGCAGGCCGTCGGCGACGATCGCCTCCATGCGCGACTGGCCGAAAGCGCCGCGCGTCTGCTTGTTGGACAGGATCGCCTGAAGCTGCACCACCTGCCCGGCCAGCGACTGGATGTTGTTCTGCGCGGTATCGATCACCGCCAGCCGCTCCTGCAGGCGGGCGAGGTTTTCGTGCGTCGACTTCGTCTGCTCCGCCATGGTCTGGCCGATGCGGCCGGTCATGGCGTCGAGGCGCTGGCCGATCGACTGGTTGAGTTCCGCCTGCCGCGCGCCGAGCACGTCGGCCACGGTGCTCATGCGCCCCTGCATCTCGGCCTGCGCCTGCAGGATGCCGGCCATGCGGGCCTCCGTGTCGCGTGCGCGGTCTGCCGCCTCGGCGGCGGCAACGGCGCGCGCTTTTGCCGAGCGCCAAAGCGCGACGGCGAGCATCAGCAGCAGAACCAGGAACAGCGTCGCCAAGCCAGCCAGGGCTTGGCCGAGCGTAAGCACCGTCGTGCCGAACTGAGCTACCGGCTGGTCGAGGATTTGGGCAAAATCGGTCATGCCGGCGAGGATAGCCGATTCGCCGGCCGCTGACAGATCAAAACAGGAACGTCATCAGCCTCTCCCCGTTGACGCCTTTCGCGCAAGCCATTACCTGAAACGCATGTCGATCAAGCCGCTGATTATCCTCCCCGATCCGGTGCTGCGCCTGGTTTCCAAGCCGGTCGAGCGCTTCGATGCGCCGCTGCGCAAATTCGCCGACGACATGCTGGAGACCATGTATGACGCGCCGGGCATCGGATTGGCCGCGATCCAGGTCGGCGAGCCGATCCGCATGCTGGTCATCGACCTGGCCAAGGAAGACGAGCCCAAGGCGCCGCAGGTCTTCATCAATCCGAAGATGGTCGAGCGATCCGACGAACGATCCACCTATGAGGAAGGCTGCCTGTCGATCCCGGATTATTACGCGGAGGTCGAACGCCCGGCCTCGGTGCGGGTGAAATATCTCGACCTCGACGGGGTGGAGCGGGAGGTCAAGGCCGAAGGCCTTCTCGCCACCTGCCTCCAGCACGAGATCGATCATCTCGACGGCGTGCTGTTCATCGATCACATCTCGCGGCTGAAGCGCGACATCGTGGTGCGCAAGTTCCGCAAGCTTGCCAAGGATCGCCCGCCGAGTCGCATGGCAGGGTGACCGTTTCTGTCGCTTCGGCGTGATTTGCCCGCCTGAACGCAGGTAAAAGCGTTCATCCTTTGGTCGCCAATGTCAGGAAAAACTGTCGATGCCCCCTGTTTCCGTGGCTCGGGAGGGCTGACAATCCGTTCAAAGATACCATATTGTGCGAGTGTCCAGGCGTGACAGCCGAATTTCCTTTGGCGAGCACGCGAGATCGAGGGTGGGCAAAAAGCGCCTGCAACCGGTTGGGACGGAATCCCCGCATCGGCCTGTTCCGCGCGTGCGGAAGGGGGGAGGGTCGAACGGTATCAGGCAGTTAGCCATAATTTCGTGGCTTTCGGCACGTTGATCGCGGTCAGTCAAAGGGTGATCCAGCGCGACGACCACGGTTCGCGCCGCGACACGAGACAGGTACGCAATGTTGGCAAGATCGCCAGAGTCGACCGACGCATCCACGCAAGCCGTGGTCGGACCAAGCACGACCGTGGCCGAGCGTTCGGCCATCTTCCACAATGCCGCGCGTCATTCGCGCATGGTCGGCATCCTCAAGATCGCGCTGCCCTCGCTGGCCGTGGTCATGGCCGCCGCCTTCTTCGTGCAATCCTACAGGTCAACACCGGCGGCCGAGATCACGGCAGACGCTACCGCGGTCTCCGATGGCAAGCTGGTGATGGAAAGCCCCAAGCTCGAAGGCTTCACCAACGACAACCGCCCCTATTCCGTCAGCGCGCTGCGCGCGGTCCAGGACGTCGGCAACGACGCAGTCGTGGAACTCCAGGGCATCGCGGCCACGCTGCCGCTCGACCAGAGCCGGACAGCGACGATCGACACGGAGCGCGGCCTGTTCGACCGCATGGCCAACACGCTCGACGTCAACAGCGACATCAACATCACCACGTCGGACGGCGCCGTGGCCAAGCTCGCTTCGGCCCTGGTGGACATCAGCGGCGGCCGCATGTCGACCGACAAGCCGGTCGAGGTCCACTACAAGGGCGGGTCGATCGCGTCGGGCGCCATGTCCGTCGAAGACCGCGGCAAGGTCGTGGTTTTCGACAAGCGCGTTAAGGTGCATATAGTGCTGCCGAAGAAAGATACGGCAAGCCAGTAAGGATGGATAAGGGGATGATCGGGAAAAATTTCAGCCTGTCCGCTTGCGCCGCAATCGCCTTGCTGGCGTTGCCGGTCTTGCCGCTCCAGGCACAGGAGGCTGCCGCGCCCAATACGGCAACGGGGCGGCTGCAGGGCCTGAGCATCAACAGCGGTCTGCCGATCCAGATCGAAAGCGACCGCCTCGAAGTGATCGACGGCGAGAGCAAGGCGCTGTTCACCGGCAACGTCAACGTCACGCAGGGGCCGACCTTGATGAAGGCCGGCAAGATGACTGTGTTCTACGCCAACAACGGAAACGGTTCGGCAGCGACAGGGTCCGCCGACATCGACCGGCTCGAAGTCGAGGACAAGGTCTACATCAAATCCAACACCCAGGTCGCCACGGGCGATCGTGGCACGTTCGACATGGCGAGCCAGGTGCTGGTGCTTTCCGGTAAGGAAGTCGTGCTTTCGGAAGGAAAGAACGCCCTGGTCGGCTGCAAGCTCACCGTCAACATGAAGACCGGCCGCGCGGAAGTCGAGGGCTGCAAGTCGGAAACGAACAGCAGTGGCCGCGTCATGATGTCGATCACGCCCGGTACACAGAAGCCCTGATGACATCCGGAGAATCGTTGCTGTCCCGCTTGTCGGGACGGTTCCGCATTGCGCCCGCGGCCCCGGCCGTGAGCAGGCATGCCGCCGAATTGAAAGGCACGCTGATCGCCACCGGGCTCACCAAGAGCTACAAGGGCCGGCAGGTCGTGAATGGTGTGTCGCTGGGCGTGCGCGCCGGCGAGGCGGTCGGCCTGCTCGGACCGAACGGCGCCGGCAAGACCACCTGCTTCTACATGGTCACCGGCCTCGTCCCCGTCGACAAGGGCAAGATCGAGATCGACGGCTTCGACATAACCTCGATGCCGATGTACCGCCGCGCCCGGCTCGGCATCGGCTACCTGCCTCAGGAGGCCTCGATCTTTCGGGGCTTGAATGTCGAGAACAACATCCGCGCGGTGCTGGAAGTCGTCGAGCCCAGCCGCAAGGAGCGCGAAAAATCGCTCGACGCGCTGCTCGATGAATTCCACATCGCGCATCTGCGCAAGGCGCCGTCCATGGCGCTCTCCGGCGGCGAGCGGCGGCGGCTGGAAATCGCCCGCGCACTGGCCAGCCGGCCGCATTACATGCTGCTCGACGAGCCCTTCGCCGGCATCGATCCGATCGCCGTCGCCGATATCCAGCAGCTCGTCCGCCACCTGACGACGCGCGGCATCGGCGTGCTGGTCACCGACCACAATGTCCGCGAGACGCTGAAGCTCATCGACCGCGCCTACATCATCCACAGCGGCGAAATCCTGAAGCACGGAAGCGCCGAGGACATCATCGCGGATGCCAATGTGCGGCGGTTGTACCTCGGCGAAGATTTCGCGCTCTGATCTGACCGGTCACGATTTCATTCGTTTCCGGTCGGGCAGTTGCAGGAAAATCCGGCCCGCTAACGAAGCGGTAAAGGTTTTTCGCCCCTGTTCTCCTTGACAAGCAAAAGCCGGGCCAGTTCATTATCCGACTGTCCCGTCCCGCCGCGAACCGTGGCGGACCTCTGCGTGGCGTAGGGTTCAGGAGCAAGACGAGCGGACATGGCACTATCGGCCAAACTGCAATTGCGGCAGTCACAGTCGCTGATCATGACGCCGCAACTGATGCAGTCGATCAAGCTGCTTCAGTTCACGCATCTCGAACTCGAACGATTCGTCGAAGAGGAGATCGAGCGCAATCCGCTTCTCGAAAGGGTCGAGGAGCCGCAGGACGACGCGGCCACCGACCAGGTCCAGAAGGACCGGGACGACGGTGTGCTCGACGACGGCTGGTACGAGGCAAGCGGCTCGGCGACGGCGGAATCGATGTCGGACCGGCTGGACACATCGCTGGAAAACGTCTTCCCCGACGATCCCGGCACCAGCGACAAATTGGGACCGGACCTTGCCGCCCAGTGGAAATCCGCCGGCACCGGCAGTGGCGGCGCAACCGAAGGCTTCGATCTGGAAGACGTGGCCGCGGCGCGGCTGACCTTGCGCGACCATGTCGGCGAACAGATCGCCTTCGGCATCCAGGATCCCGCCGGGCGGCTAATCGCCCATGAACTCACCGACGGTCTCGACGAAGCCGGCTACTTCCGCGGCGACGTCGCCGAGATCGGCGCGCGGCTCGGCGCAACCACCCGCGAGATCGAGGCGGTGCTGTCGGCCTGCCAGTCCTTCGATCCGCCCGGCCTGTTTGCCCGCGACCTGGCGGAGTGCATCTCCTTGCAGCTTGCGCGGATGAACCGCCTCGATCCGGCCATGCGCGCCCTCGTCGCCAATCTGGAGCTTCTGGCTCGCCGCGATTTCCAGACCTTGAAGAAGCTGTGCGGCGTCGACGAGGAAGATCTCCTCGACATGCTCAGGGAAATCCGGGCGCTCGACCCGCGGCCGGGGCTTGCCTTCTCCGGAGGCTCGGTGGATACGATCGTCGCCGATGTCGAGGTGAAGGCCGCCAGCGACGGCAGTTGGACCGTGGAACTCAACGCGGAAACGCTGCCGCGCGTGCTGGTCGACCAGATTTATTTCAACCAGGTTTCACGCCAGGCGAAGGATCCCGGCGAGCGTGAATTCCTCGCCGAGTGTCTGCAGAACGCCAATTGGCTGACCCGCAGCCTGGATCAGCGGGCGAGGACCATCCTTAAGGTCGCGACCGAGATCGTACGCCAGCAGGACGCCTTCCTCCTGCATGGCATCCGGCATTTGCGCCCGCTCAACCTGCGCAACGTCGCCGACGCGATCGGCATGCACGAATCGACGGTCAGCCGCGTCACCAGCAACAAATATATGCTTACGCCGCGCGGCGTGTTCGAACTGCGCTATTTCTTCACCGCCTCCATTGCCTCCTCCGGCGGCGGCGACGCGCATTCGTCCGAGGCGGTGCGCGACCGCATCAAGCAGATGATCGACGAGGAGAAAGCCGACGACGTGCTTTCGGACGACGCGCTTGTGGATATCCTGAAGAAGGACGGCATCGACATCGCCCGCCGCACGGTCGCCAAGTACCGGGAAGGCATGAACATTCCGTCCTCGGTGCAGCGCCGGCGCGAAAAGCGCGCGATGAGTACGGCGGGCCGCTAGGGCTTCGCCGGATTGTGTTTGGCGCAGCCACCCTCCCGGCTTCCGTTGCGGCGTCCGGCCTTTCATTGACAAGCCTATCCGAACTGACTAGAAGCCCGCGCCCATGGACCGGACGGAATTCCGTCGAGGGACGGCAAGTGGCTAACCTGAAAATTGAGAAGGGCTGCCGTCGCGATAGCTAGAGCGCTGTCATGCTTGTGCGCTCCAGCAACCGGTATAAACTCACTCGCGTTGGAAGACTGAACAGGAAGGTCGGCTATCTCATGAGCCTGCGTATTTCAGGGAAGCACATGGATATCGGCGATGCGTTCCGCTCCCGCATCGAAGCGCGCATCGGCGAAACGATCGACAAATATTTCGACGGAGGATTCGCCGGACATGTCACCGTCGCCAAGGCGGGCTCGCGTTTCACGGCCGACTGCATGATCCACCTGGACAGCGGCGCCGCCTTGCAGGCGACCAGCGCCGCGCAGGATCCGATCATCGCCTTCGACGGCGCGGCCGAGCGGCTCGAAAAGCGCCTGCGCCGCTACAAGCGCCGGCTGAAGTCGCGCAGCGGCAATGGCAAGGACACCGACGTCGCCTATACGGTCATGGCGGCAATCTCCGAGGACGACGAGGCGGAAGTCGCCGACGACTATTCGCCTGCCATCGTCGCCGAATCGACCATGGCGCTGAAGACCATGTCCGTCGCCTCCGCCGTGATCGAACTCGACACCAAGGAAAGCCCCGTCTTCGTCTTCCGCAACGCCGGAAACGACCAGGTCAACATCGTCTACCGCCGGCCGGACGGCAATATCGGCTGGATCGATCCGTCGACCACGAGATCCGCTCAGGCTTGAAAACGGGGAAGCCTTCGGCCAGGACGCTCAGCGCGACCGGCTCGGGTTAGGAAGAGGACTTTGGCATGGATCTCAGCGATCTCGTTCAGGTGCCGGCTATTCTGCCGACCTTGAAGGCGAACTCGAAGAAGCAGCTTCTGCAGTTGCTGGCCGAGCGCGCCGCCGCAATTACCCACATCCCGGAGCGCGAGATCTTCGACACGATCCTGCAGCGCGAGCGGCTGGGCTCGACCGGCGTCGGCAACGGCATTGCTATTCCGCACGGAAAGCTGTCGGGCGTGAAGCAGATCACCGGCGTTTTCGCGCGGCTGGAGCAGCCGGTCGATTTCGAGGCGCTGGACGACCAGCCCGTCGACCTCGTTTTCCTGCTGCTCGCTCCGGAAGGCGCCGGTGCAGACCATCTCAAGGCGCTGTCGCGAATAGCGCGGGTGCTGCGGGATAGCGATACCGTCGCGAAGGTGCGCGGCGCGCGTGACGCAACAGCCATCCATGCCTTGCTGGCATCGGCGCCGACATCGCACGCCGCCTGAGAATCAACGATTCGCTGTGAAGGAAAGAGTTGCGGGCGGCGGATGCCGCCCGTTCTTCGTTCGTCGCAAACTCAGTGGAGCGCGACGGGGACCAGATCGTTCTCCATGGCGCCGGCAATGGCGCGCTCACGTTCGTCGGAGAGCAGGATCGGGCGGCCGTCGGCGGCAAACAGCGCCCACAGCCTCAAGCCGGGCTGAATCTCGGGAAGGCCGGGAAACTTGCCCTTCAGCTCTTCGGAGCCCATTTCGCGCAGATAGGCCACTGTGCCTTCGCCAAGGTGGGCGAGATCGGCCTGCGTTACGACCGGTCTGGTGTCTGTACTCGTCATTGCAGCCTCCTTTTCGCGGGGCATCCTCATGACCAACCCGCTTTAGAGCTTTCGGTTCCAGCGGATTTCGAAGCGAGTTCGAATCAGTCTTTCACCGAAATGTTTATTTTCCGTACCAGCCTCTCAGGCTGTGGCCGGTCGAGATCGATTGACAGAAGCCCGTTCCTGAGCTCAGCCGAGGTCACCCGCATACCGTCCGCCAGCACGAAAGTCCGCTGGAACTGTCGCGCGGCAATACCCCTGTGGATAAAGTCGCGCTCCGTGTCGTCCCGCTGCCTGCCGCGCACGACCAACTGGCTCTCCTCGATCGTCACTTCGAGGTCCTCGTCGCAAAACCCCGCGACCGCCAGCGTTATGCGCAGCTTTTCGGGATTGCCCTCGGCAGCGCCTATCCGTTCGATGTTGTAGGGCGGATAGCCGTCACCGGACTTGGCAAGACGTTCGAGCGTCTTTTCCATCGCGTCAAACCCGAGCAGAAGCGGGCTCGAGAAAGGCGGCATCCGGCTCATGTTATTTTGTCCTCATCGAGCGACATATCGGGGAAAAATCCAGATGGCACTTTTCCCGTCGATCTGGATATGGTTTGCCCCGCCACAGACTTCAAGCCTTCATAAAAACCCAGGAAACGAAATGCCCGACAAGCGCAAGATCATCATCGACACCGATCCCGGCCAGGACGACGCCGTGGCAATCCTGCTGGCGCTGGCCAGCCCGGAACTCGACGTGCTCGGGCTGACCGCGGTCGCCGGCAACGTGCCGCTGCACCTCACCCAGAAGAACGCGATGAAGATCTGCGAGCTTGCAGGGAAGCCCGAGACCAAGGTGTTTTCCGGGGCGATCCGGCCGCTGGTACGGCAACTTGTCACCGCGGAGGAGGTACACGGCAAAACCGGCCTCAACGGCCCGGATCTGCCTGAGCCGACGATGAAGCTGCAAGACAAGCACGCCGTCGAGTTCATCATCGAGACGATCATGGGCGAGGCCCCGGCAGCGGTCACGCTCTGCCCGCTCGGTCCGCTTACCAACATCGCGCTGGCGATGTCGCGCGAGCCGCGCATCGTGCCGCGCATCCAGGAGATAGTGCTGATGGGCGGCGGCCTGTTCGAGGGCGGCAACGTCACGCCGGCCGCCGAGTTCAACATCTATGTCGACCCGCACGCGGCCGACATCGTGCTTAAATGCGGCGCGCCCATCGTCATGATGCCGCTCGACGTCACCCACAAGGCGCTGACCACTGCCAAGCGTATCGCGGCCTTCCGCGCGCTCGGCACGAGGGTGGGCGTCGCCACCGCCGAATTGCTGGAGTTCTTCGAACGCTTCGATGAGGACAAATATGGCACTGACGGCGGCCCGCTGCACGACCCATGCGTGATCGCGTACCTGCTCAAGCCGGAGTTGTTCACGGGGCGCTTCATCAACGTCTCGGTCGAGACCGCGTCGGAACTGACGATGGGCATGACCGTCGCCGACTGGTGGGGGGTCACCAAACGCGAGAAGAATGTCACCTACATGCGCGATATCAACCATGAGGGGTTCTACGCGCTGCTGACGGAGCGGCTGGCGCGATTGCCCTAAGTTCCGCTGCCGGATATTGATGGAGCGTGGGCCTGCCAAGGCCCACGCAATCATTTCCTCCCTCATCGCTTGTCACGGGATCATGTCTCGTCCCGACATCAGGAGATCGGCAACATGGAATTCAGGCAATTGGGCCGTTCCGGCCTTCAAGTCCCGGTACTGAGCCTCGGCACGGGCACCTTCGGCACATCGGGAGACTTCTTCGGGAAATGGGGAGACACCAATGTCGCCGAGGCCACCCGCCTGGTCGACGTCTGCCTGGAGGCGGGGCTCAACCTCTTCGACACCGCCGACGTCTATTCGCAGGGCGGCTCCGAGGAGGTGCTCGGGCAGGCCATCAAGGGGCGACGCGACCAGGTGCTGATCTCCACCAAGGCGACCTTCCAGAAGGGAGAAGGCGTCAACAATGTCGGCTCCTCGCGCTTCCATCTGGTTAGGGCGTGCGAGGCCAGCCTGAAGCGCCTCGGCACCGACCATATCGACCTCTATTTCATGCACGGCTTCGACGCGCTGACGCCCGTCGATGAGACGCTGCGCGCGCTCGACGACCTGATCACCGCCGGCAAGATCGGCTATATCGGCTGCTCCAATTTTTCCGGCTGGCATGTGATGAAGGCGCTCGCCACGTCGGATAGATATGGGCTTGCCCGCTACGCTGTCTACCAGGGCTACTATTCGCTGATCGGCCGCGATTACGAATGGGAGCTGATGCCCCTCGGCCTCGATCAAGGCGTCGGCCTGATGGTGTGGAGCCCGCTCGGCTGGGGTCGCCTCACTGGAAAGATCCGCCGTGGACAGGCATCCAAGGAAGGCCGCATCGCCAACGGCGGCGCCCAGGGCGGTCCGAAAGTCGACGACGAATATCTTTACGGCGTCGTCGACGCGCTCGACAGCGTCGCGGCCGAAACCGGCAGGACGGTCGCGCAGGTGGCGCTCAACTGGCTGCTGCAGCGCCCCAGCGTTTGCAATATCGTCATCGGCGCGCGCAACGAAGAGCAGCTCCGGCAGAATCTGGGCGCGGTCGGCTGGAACCTGACGACGCAGCAAGTGGCGACGCTCGACGCCGCGAGCGCGCGCGACCGCGCCTATCCCTACTGGCACCAGCTCGATTTCACGAACCGCAATCCCCTGCCGGTCTGACGATCGGCGCGGATGCGCTCACGGCCGGCGGAATCCCGTCGGCCCGCCATAAAGATAGCCGATGCGGTCGATGGCGTCCTTGAGGCCTTCGCGCGACACCAGCATGGTGTGGCCGTTGGCGTGGATCATCGTCTCCGCGTCGGTCATGATCGCGACGTGGCCCTTCCAGAACACGAGGTCGCCGCGAAGCAATCCCTCACAGGCGGGACCGAGGTCGAGCGGCGCGCCAAGCGTGGCCGCCTGCATATCGGTATCGCGCAGCACCTGGCGTCCGGCCATGCGCATGGCAAGCTGAACCAGTCCCGAGCAGTCGATGCCGAAACCTGAAACGCCGCCCCAGAGATAGGGCGTGTTGATCAGCGCCTCGGCGACGGCGACATAGTCCGCGGCGGCCGCGTCGATCGCGCAGAGATGCGCTGCGATGACAGCCTCGCCGGACGGCAGCAGCGCGTAGCGCGTGCCGCGCGTCTCGGCATGTCCGACAACCGTGAGGCCGGCGCCCATCGACAGCATTCCGCTGCGCGGCAGTCTGAGATCCGGGCCGGGATAGATGAAGGTGCGCGGGGCTGCGACCTTGTCGGTCGGCGCGGGATCAACGGATCCGAGATCGCTGTCGGCGAGGTAACCCACATAACCGTCGTCGGCAGCTTGGACCCAGGCGAAACCTTCGGCCGCTTCGAAGACCGTGACCGATGCGCCCCTGAGAAGCTGGGTGTTGATGCCGGAATCCGGACGCGGCGCCGCGCGCAGGTCGGCCACCGACGCCCCTATCCTGGCTGGGCGGCCTTCCACGAATCGTT
Source organism: Mesorhizobium yinganensis (assembly GCF_040081985.1). Classification (NCBI taxonomy): domain Bacteria; kingdom Pseudomonadati; phylum Pseudomonadota; class Alphaproteobacteria; order Hyphomicrobiales; family Phyllobacteriaceae; genus Mesorhizobium; species Mesorhizobium yinganensis. Next base: position 134,001 of record NZ_JBEBMH010000016.1, read on the forward strand.
CCGCGTCGACCTCTCCCTGCAGGCGGAGGTCGGCGAGATCCGGCCGAAAGGCGTGAAGGCGTTTGTCTCGGATAGTCAAATCGGAAGCTCCCTGGCGCCGGCGATGATAGCATCGCCGAACCGCTCGACATAGAGCGCGCCCTCGACGGTGCGGCGCACCAGCACGTTGCGGCGGTCCTGCTCATCGCGATGGCGCGTGACGAGGTTGAGCGCCCCCATCGTATCCAGCGCCCGCGTGATCACCGGCTTGGTCACGCCGAGCTGGCCCGCGAGGCCGCGCACCGTATGCGGTGGCGGATCGAGATAGACGGTGAGCAGGATCGCCATCTGCCGCATCGACAGGTCGGGCATGTTCCCCTGCACCTCCGACAGGGCGACCTGCTGCCAGAGCCGCAACGCCTGGGTCGGACGCATGGAGATCGGCATCGTCCGGTTCTGGCAGAAAATCGTTTCGGAGGCGTTATGATAGGGCTGTCCTATGACGACGGAAACGGCTGAATGTTGGGGACAGTTTCCTTTTATCCCCGGAAAGCTCCGAGCCGGACGGGTGGGCTTGAGGGATAAAGGTAATACCCGGTCCACTTGGAAACCCGAAAATGCTCTGGGAGGTGCGCGGCCGAACAGGCACAAATGCCGGGAACAGTTTTACCCGGTCCACTGGGAAACCCGAAAACGGTCTAGGAGGTGCGCGGTCGAACAGGCACAAGTGCCGGGGACAGTTTACTTTCTTTCGGCAGAAAGGCCGCAGCAGTCCAGAAGTCGCGCGGTCCGAAAAAAGTAATACCCAGTCCACTCGGAAACCCGAAAACGGCCTGGGAGATATGCGGCCGAACAGGCACAAGTGCCGGGGACAGTT
>NZ_JBEBMH010000017.1:0-134225 GCF_040081985.1 Mesorhizobium yinganensis
AGTCCGGTTCGGCGCGAGATGTCGCGGATCGAAAGATGGTCTCGGTAGTGCCAGCGTCGGATGACGCTCAATAACTCCATGTCGATCACTCCGATGTCCCCCACACAATCCGTGTGGGAGGAGCTTCAAACATGGGTCAATTCTCGATGGAAAAACCTCCGTCGACTGGGTCACTTCTCAGTGGAAATCAACAATCATCGCCTGCGACGGTGAAAGCCGGCTACGGGACCGCTCGCGGCGGCTCAAGCCGATCCGCATCCCGCCGGAGCCGATACCTCAACAACCGGATCGAGCAGGATCACCGGCGCATCAAGCGCCGCATCCGATCCATGCTCGGCTTCAAGTCGCAGACGAGCGCCGCCATCATTTTATCCGGCATCGAGATGATCCACATGATGCGCAAACGACAGGCGAGGTATGCCTACAATCCCAGGCCGTCGATCGCCGAACAGTTCGAAATCCTCGCCGCCTGAACGGCCCAAGTCTGCGCCGAGCGCATCTCTCGTGTGGGTTTGCGACAGAACCCGACCGGTTCGGTGAGTTGGAGTTGCTCCAGCTCACCGACCGTACCAACATGCCGCCGTCGACGGTCGACGATGTTGTGGTCGGCCGCGCGCTCACCGACGCCGACGCCGTGATCAATGGCTATGTCGGCAAGAAGTACAGCCTGCCGCTGTCGCCGGTGCCGGAAGTCCTGACAAAGGTCGCCTGCGATCTCGCCCGCTACTACCTGCATGGCGAGGCCGCGACGAAGGACGGCATCGTTGCTCGCGCCCATGATGCCGCAATCTCCTGGTTGAAGGACGTGGCGAAGGGCCTGGTCGCCATCGACCAGGACGGCGAAGAGGCGGCGCCCGCCGGCGGCGGCTCGATCCAGGCCAATCCCTCGACCCGCGTCTTCAGGCGCGACACGGTCAGCGTTCACCATCCTGAAAGATGAAGATCGCCTCGGGCTTGGTGTCCAAGAAGACGGCGCGGCGTGGCTTACCGAAGCGCAACAGATGCTCGACTTCAATCTGAAGCGCCTGGCGCATAGGGCACGATCCGGGAAGCTCGACGGTGTTCGTCTCGAACGTATTGGCCTTTGGGCTTGCGCCAAAGCCTCGCGCACGAGCTGACGATTCCGGCCGCGTCGCCGGTTCGTTGCTTCTCTAGGGGTGGTGACGGAATCATTCATGGCGTTACAGTATAACATTTTCTATTGACGAACGTAATAACATAACGTACCTCGCCCTCAACAGTGAAAGCCAAGCGGCTCCCCAAGGGTTGCATCGAATGACTGCATGCGTGAATCTTGAGAACCTGACGCTGGGCTACAACAGCCACCCGGCGGTGCATCACCTGAATGGTGTGGTGCGCAAGGGATCTCTGACCGCAGTGGTCGGGGCCAACGGGTCGGGCAAGTCGACACTGCTGAAGGGCATCGTTGGCGTCCTGAAGCCGATGGCCGGGGCGTGCACAATCGCGCCAGGCGTGAAACTCGCCTATCTCCCGCAGCAATCGGAACTGGATCGTTCCTTTCCGGCACGCGTCGTCGATCTGGTCTCGCTCGGCCTGTGGCCACGGCGTGGTCTGCTTGGTCGCCATCGCTCGGAAGATCGCGAAGCGGTCTCGCAAGCCCTATCGGCGGTCGGGATGGAAGGGTTCGAGAAGCGGGCTATCGACACGCTTTCGGGCGGACAGTTGCAGCGCGCCTTGTTCGCCCGCGTGCTGGTGCAGGACGCCGAACTCATCCTGCTCGATGAGCCCTTCAACGCCATTGACGCAAGGACGGTCACCGACCTGATCGACCTCATCAAACGCTGGCATGGCGAGAAGCGGACGATCATGGTCGTGGTGCACGACCTCGACCTGGTCCGCCAACATTTCCCGGAAGCACTGCTGCTCGCCCGTCAGCCGGTTGCATGGGGTGAAGCCCGCGAAACCCTCACACCAGACAATCTCCTAAGAGCGCGGCAGTTCCACGAAGCATGGGACGAAAACGCGCCATGGTGTGCGCCCGAAGAGGCCCACAACCACGATGGTCCGGTTCCTGTAAACAGCCGTGACCATGTGGATCGCGCCGATTGCAGGGGCGCCGCCTGATGCTTACGCTCTTTGACTACGTGATCGCGCCGATTGCAGAATTTGCCTTCATGCAAAGGGCGCTCGCGGGGGCGCTGATGCTGTCGGTCAGCGCCTGCCCGGTCGGCGTCTTCCTGATGCTGCGCCGCATGAGCCTGACTGGCGACGCAATGGCGCACGCGATCCTGCCGGGGGCTGCTGCCGGCTTCCTGCTCTCCGGCCTGCAGATTGTGCCGATGACTATCGGCGGGCTGATCGCCGGCATCGTGGTGGCGCTCGGCGCAGGTGCGGTGGCGCGGCTGACGATCCAGAAGGAAGACGCGTCCATGGCCGCCTTCTATCTGATCTCGCTGTCGTTCGGCGCCTTGATGGTGTCGCTGCGCGGCTCAAGCGTCGATCTGATGCACGTATTATTCGGCACGGTGCTCGCGCTCAACAACGACGCGCTGACGCTGATTGGTCTGGTGGCAGCCCTCACGCTCGGCATACTCAGCATCTTCTGGCGCGCGCTTGTCGCTGAATGCCTTGACCCTCTCTTCCTGCGCTCAGTGTCGCGGCTCGGCTCGCCTGTGCATTTCATCTTTCTTGGGCTGGTGGTCGTCAACCTTGTGGCGGGCTTCCAGGCCCTGGGCACCCTGCTTTCGGTCGGGCTGATGATCCTGCCCGCCGCCGCCCGCTTCTGGAGCCAGAGGGTCGGGATCATGTGCCTGCTGGCGATCGCGCTTGGAATGCTGTCGTCAGTCTGCGGCCTGCTCCTTTCCTACCATGCCTCACCGCCTGCCGGCCCGGCGATCATCCTTTCGGCAGGCGTGGCCTATTTCGTGTCGGTGGTCGCAAGCCCCCGGGGCATTTTGCTGGCACGGCGGCTACGCGCTGCCCATCGCACCGCCTGAAACCTCGAACTATCGGAATGACGATGACAAAACTGAACAGACTTGCCGCCAGCCTGATCGCCATAACATTTGCGGGGTTCATGCCGCCGGCGCAGGCCGAGACAGACAAGCTCTCCGTGGTCGCAAGCTTTTCGATCATCGGCGATTTCGCAAAACAGGTCGGCGGAGACCGGATCGAACTCAGGACGCTGGTCGGACCCGACAGCGACGCCCATGTCTACGAACCGAAGCCCGCGGACGCCATCGCGCTTGCTCGCGCCGATGTCGTGCTGGTCAACGGTCTGCTGTTCGAAGGTTTCCTGCAGCGCCTTGTCGAGGCGAGTGGGACCTCCGCCACGATTGCGACCCTGACCGAAGGCGCCGACATCCTGCATGACCCGAACGGCGGCCACTACCACTATTCCGGAGGTCAGGCGATTTTTCACGCGGCGCCAAACGATCCCCACGCCTGGCAGTCGGTCGCGAATGCAAAGGTCTACGTCCAGAATATTGCGCGCGCCTTTTGCGAGGCCGACAAAAATGGTTGCCTCACCTATGAAGCCAATGCGGCAACCTATGTCGGAGAGCTAGCCGACCTCGACGTCGAAGTGAAGCAAGCGATCGATGCCATCCCAGCCGAGCGGCGCGTCGCCGTCGTCGCTCACAATGCCTTCCGCTACTTCGAGCGTGACTACGGCATGACATTCCTTTCACCTCAGGGTGTGTCGACGGAATCCGAGGCGTCGGCCGCGGACGTGGCGTCCCTCATTCGCGAAATCCGGGAGAAGCGCGCGGCCGCGGTCTTCGCGGAGAACATCGCTGATGCGCGCCTCGTCGAGCAGATCGCGTCGGAAGCCGGCCTGACGTTGGGTGGCACCCTCTACTCTGACGCACTGTCGCCAGAGGACGGCCCTTCACCCACCTATGTCGATCTGATGCGCCACAACGTCAATACGCTCGGCAAGGCGATCAACGGCGGCTGAGGTTTCCCGAAATGCAGGGCCAGCTGAGGCTCCCGCATGTAACGTAATACCATACCAAAAGGAGAGAAGAATGAGACGATTGACCCTCGGGGTTTCTGCACTGGCTCTTGCGGCCACGCTTGGTGGAACCGCCGCATTTGCAGACGAGGATGACGTCACCGCATGGCGGCTGTTCGTTTCCGATCATGCCGAGCCGGTGGTGAAGGTGATCGATGCACTCGACGGTGACCTGCTCGACACCTTCAAGATCGAAGGGCCAGCTACGCTTCACCGTACCTCGAGCGGCGAGACGGTGTTCGCCGTGCAGGGGGCTGCGGGCGAAGTTCATGCGATCAAGAGCGGCATCGCATTCCATGACCACGGCGATCATGGCGACATCGATGTCGATGACGCGGAACTGCTGCATGTCCATATCGACGGCACCAAACCTGCCCATTTCGTTGAGCTTCAGGGCAACATCGCCCAGTGGTTCGACGGCGAGGACGAGGTTCGGGTCTTCTCGGAGAAATCGATCCTCGACGAGAAGCTCGACGTCCGCAAGGCGAATGTCGTTGCCCCCCATCACGGTGTCGCGGTTCCCTATCAGAACCATGCCGTGGTCACGATCCCGAACCCCGAAGACGCCTCCAAGCGGCCGATCGGCGCGCGCGTGGTTGATTTTAACGGCAACAAGGTCGGCGAGGACCTGGCATGCCCGGGCCTTCATGGCTCGGCTGGCTCAGGCAGCATCTATGCGCTCGCCTGCGACACCGGTCTGCTCCTCATCAAGCAGGATGGCGGCGCGCCGGTCATCGAGCATCTGCCCTATGCGTCGTCCCTGCCCGAGGATAGCTCGTCGACGTTGATCGGCGGCAAGGGGCTCCAGTACTTCATCGGCAATTACGGCGCCGACCGCATCGTCGTGGTCGCTCCATCTGAAGGCGAGAACGGCTTCCAGCTGGTCCAGCTTCCCACCCGCCGGGTTCACTTCGCGGTCGATCCTATCCGAGCGAAGTTTGCCTATGTGATCACCGAGGACGGCCAGCTTCACAAGATCGACGTGCTCGCTGGCAAGATCGCGGCTTCGCTCAAGGTGACGGATCCCTATTCGATGGACGGCCACTGGAGCGATCCGCGTCCCCGCATCGCAGTCGCGGGCGACAACGTAATCGTCACCGATCCCCTCAACGGCAAGCTGCATTTGATCAATGCGGAAACCTTCCAGGAATCCGGTGAAATCGCGGTCGAGGGCAAGCCGTTCAACATCGTCGCCGTCGGCGGCACCGGGAAGGTCCACGAGCATGAGGGTGAACAAGGTCACGACCATGCGCATGCTCATGATCACGGTGATGACCAGATCTACAAGGGCTACTTCGAGGACGCCCAGGTCAAGGATCGTGCCCTGTCAGATTGGGCGGGGGACTGGCAGTCCGTTTATCCCTTACTTCAGGATGGCACACTCGATCCTGTGATGGCGCACAAGGCGGAAGACGGCAAGCAGAGCGCCGACGAGTACAAGGCCTATTACGAGGTCGGATACAAAACTGATGTCGAGCGTATGACGATCGACGGCGACATCGTGACCTTCTTCAAGGATGGAAAGCCACTGAAGGCGCGTTATGCCAGCGACGGTCATGAGATCCTGACGTACGAAAAGGGTAACCGCGGCGTTCGCTTCATCTTCAAGAAAGTGGAAGGGGATGCGGACGCGCCGGAATACTTCCAGTTCAGCGACCACAAGATCGCACCGGGGAAAGCTGATCATTATCACCTCTACTGGGGCAACGATCGTGCCGCTCTGCTCAAGGAAGTGACGAACTGGCCGACCTACTATCCGTCGTCCCTGAGGGCGAAGGAGATCGTCGAAGAGATGATCGCGCATTGACCGCAGCGCCTCTCTTCGCACGTGCCCGGCCTTGAAGGCCGGGCGCACCTTTCCTCAATTAACACCGCCGGAGATCGCCATGCTCGACACAGCCAAATCCTCAAATCGCCTCCCTGTCACTGTCCTCTCGGGGTTCCTCGGCGCCGGCAAGACTACGCTCCTCAACCACGTGCTCAACAATCGCGAAGGCCGGCGTGTTGCCGTCATTGTCAACGACATGAGCGAAGTGAACATCGATGCCGCGCTCGTGCGCGACGGAGGCGCGAACCTGTCGCGGACCGAAGAGCAACTCGTCGAAATGACCAATGGCTGCATCTGCTGCACCCTGCGTGACGATCTCCTGCAGGAGGTGCGCAAGCTGTCGCAAGACGGCCGGTTCGACTATCTGCTGATCGAGGGGACCGGCATCGCCGAACCGCTCCCGGTCGCAACGACATTCGATTTCCGCGACGAGAACGGTGAGAGCCTGTCACACGTCTCGCGGCTCGACACGATGGTGACCGTCGTCGATGCTGCGAACCTTTTGAAGGATTATTCCTCCCAGGATTTCCTGCGCGACCGCGGCGAAGTTGCCGGTGACGGTGATGACCGTGCCCTGGTCGACCTTCTGGTCGAGCAGATCGAGTTCGCCGACGTGATCGTCCTCAACAAGGTGTCGGACACGCCGCCGCATGACCTCGATCTCGCGCGAAAAATCATCCGTTCGCTCAATCCCGACGCCGATCTGGTCGAGACGGATTTCGCAAAGGTGCCGCCCGACAAAGTGCTTAATACCGGGCGCTTCGATTTCGAGAAGGCGGAACAGCATCCGCTCTGGTTCAAGGAACTGAACGGCTTCAAGGATCATGTCCCCGAAACCGAGGAATACGGCATCCGCTCCTTCGTCTACCGCGAGCGTCGGCCGTTCGATCCTATCAAGCTGAAGGACTTCATCAACCGCTCCTGGCCGGGTGTCGTGCGGGCAAAGGGCTTCTTCTGGCTGGCGACCCGCCCGCACCATGTCGGCGAGATCAGTCAGGCTGGCGCGTTGATCCGCACTGGCAAGCGTGGTTTGTGGTGGGCTTCCGTGCCCAAGCAGCAATGGCCGGATCACCCCGAATGGCAGGCCGCAATGAAGCCCTATCTCGATCCGGTCTGGGGCGACCGCCGGCAGGAGATCGTGTTCATCGGCTGCGATCCGATGGATGAGCATGAACTCCGCGCTCAACTGGATGCCTGCCTCGTGCCGGAAACGGATTTCATGCCCGGCCGCTGGCGTGACCTGCCCGATCCATTTCCAAGTTGGGAAAGGCAAGGAGCTTGATGTCTCATCGCCTGTTCATCTCTTGTTGGTGCATCGCGAAGTTTAGGATCACACGCCGCGCCTAGCATTACAGTTGCGATTTTGATCTGATGTGGGCCTGCTGCGCGGTGACCTGATGGGCTCGTCGCCAGAGCGACCAGGCGATGATCTTGGCAGGATCGATCCTCTTTTGCGCCAGTCGTGTGGCGATGCGCCGGATTTCCTGGACCGACCAGCGGATCAATGCCGGGCTCGGCGCGTCGTTTTTGGGCGCGGTGCGGCGTTGGCGTGATGGCGGATGGCCGCCATCATGGCGAAGGCGAGCATGACCAGCGAGACATGGCGATGCCATCCATGCCAGGAGCGGGTCTCGTTGTGATCGAGGCCGAGTTCGTTCTTGGCCGTTTCGAAGTCATCCTCGATCGCCCAGCGATGGCCCTCCACTGTCACGAGCACCTCGGCTGGCTACCCTGCGGGCACCATGTGGAGAAGAAGGCGAGATCGGCATCGGCGATATTGCGGCGGATCAGCAGCCCGCGCGTCCAGACGCCGGTGAAGGCAGCATCCAAGTCGTCGGCATCGAGATCGGCCAGTTCGAGATAGACCCAGTCGTAAAGCCGTTCACCCTTGGTGCCATCACCCGCCGACAGACGCCGCCATGCCCCCTCAGGCAGGCTTTCGGCGATGTCTTTCGCGGTTCCGGCAACGGCTTGCGGCTTGGCCCACGAGCGGAAAGGATGGTTGGCGTTGACGCCCAGAACATAGCCTTTGCCGGCACGCCTGAGCCCCATCTCGATGTCGCCGACGCCGTAGACGCTGTCGGCTGCGACCCATGAGAAGGGGACATCGGCCGCGAGCGCACGTTCGATCATGGCAAGCGCAAGCGCCGGCTTGGAGGCGAAGCTGGCCTTCTCCGGCACATGCGCCTTTGCCATCCGCGCAGGATCGTCCGTCCACGCCTTGGGCAGATAGAGCGCCCGGTCGATAAAAGCATGGCCGTGCCGCGACACATAGGCTGCGAACACGCCGATCTGGCAATTGGTGATCTTGCCGGCCGAACCCGTGTATTGTCGCGCGACGCCGCACGAAGCCTTGCCCTGCTTCAGGAAACCGGTCTCATCGATCACCAGAACCGCATCGGGATCGGCAAGCGTCTCCAGTGCGCAATCGCGCACGATGTCACGAAGAGCATCGCCATCCCAGACCGCCGCCTTGTTCTGGAAGGTGATCGCCGCGATTTGCGCCGGCAGCGTGAAGACGACGTGGAAATAGGGAACTGGCAGGAGTTCGCCCTGCCGCGCAGCAAGCCATTCCCGGCAGGCCTGTCCCTGGCACTTCGGGCAATGCCGATTGCGGCAGGAATTGTAGGCGACACGGATCGCCCCGCAGGACCGGCAGCCCTCGACATGGCCGCCCAGTTCGGCGGTCCGGCACAGTTCGATGGCGCTCATCACACGCCGCTCGACGCGTCCGAGATGGCCGTCATGAGCCTGCCGATACGCCTCGCCATGGCGGCGGAAGATAGCGCCACCTCCAGTCTCGCCGACATTGGCGGAACCGGTCAGCCCGGCGGCACAACCTCAATGGTCAGCCGATCGAGCGGGCTTTCCGTCCGACGAATGAGACCGTTCGAGACCTTCGTGTAGCGCGCCGTGCTCGACAGGTTGTTGTGGCCGAGCAGCACCTGGATGATGCGGATGTCGGTGCCGTTCCCAGCAAATGCGTGGCGAAACTGTGCCTGAGCGTGTGGACCGTCACGCGCTTGTCGATGCCGGCAGCCGCACGCGCCGAGCGGCACGCCGAATAGAGAACCTGCACATCGATGGGGCGATCGACGCCGCGCCCGGGAAACAGCCAGCCCCGCGGCTTCGCCAGTCGCCAGTAGACCCCCAGGATGTGCACAAGCTGCGCCGACAGCATCACGGTGCGGTCCTTGCCGCCCTTGCCGTGATGGACGAGGATCACGCCGCGTCCGCTGTCGATGTCGCTGACCTTCAGCCCGACGGTCTCCGAGGCGCGAAGTCCCGCGGCGTAGGCCGTGGTCAATGCCGTTCGGGTCTTCAGGCCCGGCACCGCTTCCAGGAAGCGAACGACCTCGTCGGCGCTCAGAACCACCGGCAGCGTGCGTGGCGCGCGGGCATAGGTGATCCGCTCAGGGATCTCGGCATGGACCAGCGTCACGCCGTAAAAGAACCGCAGCGCGCACACCGTCTGGTTCAGCGCTGGCCACGAGATTCCGGTCGAGACCAGATGCACCTGGAAGGCGCGGACATCCTCAAGGCCGAGCCGGTCCGGGGAGCGGCCAAAGTGGTGGGAAAACTTCGCCACCGCATGCACGTAGGATCGCTGGGTTGCCGGCGACAGATTGCGGATCGTCATGTCCTCGATCATGCGCCGGCGAAGCGGGCTCAACTCGGCCATCTCATTGCTCCTGTTCTCAAGATTGCGCTTCAACAGCCGCAATCCTTCAAAACAGAAGCCTCACTCGCAAACCGACCCACCAAATGCCGCGTCAGCGGCTTCGTTCAATCCGACGCTCTAGGTGCGTAGTCCCTGGATGTGATGGTCCATCATCGAACCTGAGTCGTCAGGAGGAGGATGAGCTATGGCAAGTGTTCTTCACGGCAGCGCCCGCACGACGCCGAGTTCCAAGCGTCGCAAGAGAGCACCCGGTCCCTCGCCGCCCGCTACGCGCTGAACCCGAATACGGTGGCCAAGTGGCACAAGCGGGCCACGACGGCCGAGGACCCTGATCCAACGCATCGGCATCGAGGTCGACGAGCCCTATACCCAACTGCTGCTGGCTTCCGTTCCCGAAATGGCCGAAGGTTGGCTGGACGGCGTTATGGCCGCCCGCCAGCCTAAACAGAGATGAACTGGATTGATCTCATTAGGATGACTCGTTCCCGGCCGCACAAAGAAGCGGACACGAACTAGTCGATCCTCTGTGCATCGAAAATCGAAGCCGTCGCAGAGCGCACGGCTCCGTCTTCGGCAACATCCGACCGGCAACAACGATGATCCAGGCGGGAGCGCTCATCGACGATGGCGTTGTCGTCGAGATTGCCGCCATTGCCGTCCTCGCAAGTTGAGAGAAGCCCGATGTCGAAGGACACCCCCACCACTTGCACCGTGACCGGTAGCTTGGCGAGGCCGGAAGACAACGCCAGTTTGCCGGTGACGTCGGAGCAAATCGTCGTCTCGAGGCAGGCACGAAAAGCCCAAGCTCAAGGCGCTCCTGCGCGCCAAAGCCGAGTGAACCGTCAAGGCCCTATGGGATCCCGTCGGCTCGATCGTCGAGCTGTTCTCTCCGGCCGAACGCGAAAACTATTTCAAGGCCGCAGGATATGAACCAGATTAAACCGGACACGCTCTAGGATCACGGGCCGGTGTCGTGAGAGTGGCCTGCCTGGCTTTGACGCATGAGCGTTTCCGGTTCCGTAACGTTGGCGCCGCCCGAAAACAGATATACCCGCTGCGTTCCCCTCGCCAATAATTTACCGTGCCCTTTGACTGCCTCCGGCAACCAGCAGCGAGGTAAGATCCAAGGCGGACTTGCTCTCCAAATTCATGATCGTCTCAAAGATCTGGTCGCAAACGGCAATCGACATCGGAGCTCGCGAGTTCTGAGCGCAGTTTATGAACTTTGAGCGGAGCTGATCCTGCGTCATGGGATTCGCCGGATGCCCAAAGCCATACCGGGCCTCAGAGGCGAGGGTCTGTCCGTCCCTCAGTTTCAGTTCGAGATTGCCAGCCTCAAAACGCAACCGGTCATCGTCCTGTGAAGATTCGTATTGCCAGCGTATCCTTGGGACGGCGCGCTCGATGATGACGTCCGCCTTGGCGCCGTTGCACTGGGTCCGTCAAAGATACACTTTAGATCGTATGAATGAAAGGTTCACATAAGAATCTAACCTTTCGTACAACAGGATACAACGACTTGCTCGTTTGGGAGAGGATTTGCATGGAAACCGTTGCCCCTTCGGATGCCCTTGGTTGGATGCCCGCAGTGGATCAAACTGGGGCAAGCGTTCACAACACCGTCGTCAGTGTGCTGGCGAGCCGCATCCTGGGCGGGGAATACGTCCCGGGCGACGCCCTGCCGCGCGAGGATGAACTCTGCGCCATGTTGGGCGTCAGCCGCACGTCGGTTAGGGAAGCAGTCAAGGTCCTGTCGGCGAAAGGTCTCGTCGAATCTAGGCGGCGCGCCGGCGTACGGGTGCTACCGCGCGACAATTGGCGGCTGCTCGACCCTGTGGTGCTCGGCTGGCACCCAGCCATTCAGGACGACGAAGAGCTGGTTTCCGGCCTTTTGGAGGCGCGTCGGATCTTCGAACCCGCCGCCGCGGAACTCGCGGCTAGGCGCGCCACTGCCGCTGACCTCGCCGAAATCGAGCGCGCCCTGGTGGGCATGCGCAACAACATTTCCCACAATCTGAACGCAGTGTGCCAAGCGGATCTAGCCTTCCACAAGAGCGTCATCGTCGCCAGCCACAACGTCGTGCTCAAGGGGCTAGTCGGAATGTTGGGGATCGCCCTGCGCGCCACCTTCCTTGTCACCAACGCCAACCCATTGATGGACGCACAATCGCGCGCGCTGTCCGCCCATGTCGCGGTGCTGGAGGCAATCCGGGTTCGCGATACCGCTGGCGCCCGTTCCTCCATGAACAGGTTGCTCGACATCGCCGCGGACGATCTTCACGCTAAGGTTTGATGTTTCCGCCTTGACGTTAAATTAGATCATATGATAACTGGATAGCATATGATCTAATTGCCGTCTGGGAGGAATTGCGCTTGAGAATCGTAGCGATCACCACGCGTGTCGTGAACGCGGATATGCGTAACTGGGTGTTCGTGCGGGTCGAGACCGATCAGCCGGGCCTCCACGGCTGGGGCGAGGCGACGCTGGAATGGAAGACCCAGGCCGTGGTCGGCGCTGTGAATGATCTGGCGCCGCTGTTGATCGGCCGCGATCCACGCGACATCGAACAGGCGGTGCGCATCCTCAAGAAGCGCTCGTTCTGGCGGTTGGGCGTCATCGGCATGTCGGCTATTTCCGGGATTGAGCTGGCGCTTTGGGACATCTTCGGCAAATGGCTTGGCCAGCCGGTCTGGCGGTTGCTCGGCGGTAAGGTGCGCGACCGGGTCAAGGTCTATACGCATCTGGGCCTCGGCGACATGCGCGCCGTCTACGAGACGATGGACGCCGAGCCGCTGGTGCAGCGCGCCTCGGAGGTCGTGGCCAGGGGCTATCGTGCGCTGAAGGCTGTGTTCATCCCCTACAGCCATTACCACGCGCCGCTCGCCGAGGTCGAAAAGGTCGGCCGGCTCATGGAGGCACTACGAAACACAGTTGGGCCGGAGGTCGAGATCATGGTCGACTTTCACGGCCGTCCAGCTTCGGCCTCGACTGCGCTCGCCTATATTGATGTGCTCGCACCATACCGACCGATGTTTATCGAGGAGCCGCTGCCGCCCGGCGAGACGGTGGCGCTGGCGCAGCTTGCTGCTAAGTCACGCGTGCCGATCGCCACCGGAGAGCGGCTGATCGACCGGCCCGAATTTGACGATCTCTTCCGGGCAAGGGCGGTGGACATCGTGCAGCCGGACATCTGCCATTGCGGCGGATTGCTCGAGGCGAAGAAGATCGCGACGATGGCCGAGGCGCTATCAATCGGCGTCGCGCCGCACAATCCGCTCGGCCCGATTGCGGGCGCGGCGGCGCTGCATTTCGCCGTCTCCACACCGAATCACTTGATCCAGGAAGAGATGGTCGGCGCCGTGCCTTGGTATTTCGAGGTGGTGAAGGGCCCGATTCGTATGGTCGACGGCTGCTGGCAGGTGCCCGATGCGCCCGGGCTCGGCATCGAGGTCGACGAAACAATCGTCGACCGGCATCCCTACAAGCCGGAGGTCATGCACGCCACCAACGCCGTGCTCTCCGACGGCACAATCGTGGACTGGTGACTATGAAATCCGCGCGCTGCGGAGATGATGGGCGTGTCGACGCCCAGGATAAACCTCTCAATCTACATACTGCCGGCGCTCACCGCAGCGCTCGCCGCCCCGCTGCTTGCCGCCTGCCTGATGACGGAGCTTCTCGTCGACATCGCCAACGGCCCATAATGGAGAAGCTCCGGATGCCGGATCTGGTGGCGACGGCGGCGACATTCTCGACCGTCCAGGGCCTGGCTCTGACCGTGCGCGGCGCGTGGAGGGATTCGACGCCGGTCTTGGCGGCGCTATCCTCGCGCACTGGGGCTACCTGCAACTTATCTTCCTGGCGGCAATCATTTGGGCGCAGAGGCGTTGGACAGGCCAGCCGATGGCGGCTCGCTCCTCGCCGTCGAGATGAATGTGCCCGGACTACAGGAGCCTCGGTTCAGTTGGACCGAACGGCCCTCGATCTCGTTCCGCACCCGAACAGGTCTTTGCGCACGCGAACATATGAGAGGAACGCCTCTTGTGCTGAAAGAAAGATGCACGGCCTTGGTCGAGGACTTGGAACTGGCCACAGGCGATCAGGTTCGGGATGTGCGACCGCTCAGGGGCGGGGTCGCATCGGATATCGCGGAACTGCGTGTGGGTGATCTTCACCTATGCGTCAAGTTCGCGCTGCCCAAGCTGCGGGTTCAGGAGGAGTGGCTAGCGCCTGTCCACCGCAATAAGGCCGAATACGACTGGTTGAGCTTTGTAGGCTGGATATCGCCCGCCAATGCGCCGCGGCTGTTCGGCCGTTCGGAGCACCTGCACGGCTTCGTGATGGAGTTCCTGTCAGGAGAACGTACCTACCTGTGGAAAGACGCGATGTTCGCGGGAGAGGACGATCGAAGCGAGGCAGTGGCCGTCGCGCAAATCCTAGGCGTCATCCATGCCGCTTCGACCGCTCAGGATTTCGATACCCGCCCGTTCCAGAACTGCGACGATTTCCGGACCTTGCGGATCGAGCCTTATCTCCTCTTTACGGCGACCAGACACCCCGAAGTCGCCCAACAGTTGCATGCCCTGGCCGACCGGCTCTACGACACACGGATCGCGCTGGTCCACGGTGACGTCAGCCCTAAAAACATAATGTTCCGCAACGGGGCAGCGATCATCCTGGATGCGGAATGCGCCACAATGGGCGACCCAGCCTTCGATGTCGCGTTCTGCCTCAACCACCTGCTACTGAAGGCGGTGCATATGCCGGTCATGCGCGACCGCATGCTGTCGGACACGCTGAAATTCTGTGACGCCTATCTAACCCATGTCAGTTGGGAGGATCCGGCCGCCCTGGAGGCCCGCGTCGCGGCCCTGGTTCCGGCGCTGCTCCTTGCACGTGTCGATGGCAAGTCCCCCGTCGAATACCTTCGTGACTCCGCGCACGAAACCGTCCGCCGTCTAGCAAAGCCGCTGATCCAGACTCCGCCCGGCACCTTGGCCGATCTGGTCGCCGTGATCCAATCAGATCGGGAGCACCATGACTGAGTTCGACATCGAGAAGATCCACGCCCGTCGCGTCTGGGATAGCCGCGGTCGCCCCACGATCGAAACCGAGATCGTGTTGCGCGGAGGTGCTGTCGGCCGCGCCATCGCGCCCGCCGGCGCCTCTCGCGGCAGCCGCGAGGCGCTGGATCTGCGCGACGGCGGCAACCGGCTGGGCGGCATGGACGTGACACGGGCGCTGGCGGCCCTCCGCGACCGGATTGCCCCTGCCCTTCTGGGCAAAGACGCGCGGGATCAGCGGGCTCTGGATGAGCACATGATCGAGCTGGACGGAACAGCGCTAAAATCGGAACTGGGCGGCAATGCGACCGTAGCCACATCTCTGGCGCTTCTGCATGCCGCCGCGGCCCAGTCGAAGCGGCCACTGTGGCGCTATCTGGCCGAGACGACCGGCCGCCGACCCTCGATTCCGCTGCCCGAGATCCAAATATTCGGCGGCGGCGCCCACGCCGGGCGCCGGGTCGACATTCAGGATTTCATGGTCATGGTGCCAGGCGCTGCAGATTTTGCCGAAGCACTGGAAGTCAGCGCCGAAATCCACGCCGCGGCCGGGTCGCTGATGGCGCAGCAAGGGCGCCGAGCTGGGGTGGCCGACGAGGGCGGCTGGTGGCCGGCTTTTGACAACAACGAACAGGCGTTTGAGACGCTGGTCCGCGCCCTCGAACTGGCGGGCGAAACACCGGGCAGGCGCGTGGTCCTGTCGCTGGATATCGCCGCCTCAGAATTTGGCCGGGACGGGCACTATCGCCTAGCACTGGAGGATCGGCAGCTGGATACCAGTGGCATGATAGAGCTGCTGTCGCGGTGGCTCGACGCCTATCCCATAGCTTCGATCGAAGACCCACTAGCTGAGGACGACTCCGCGGGCATGGTTGAATTTACGCACCGATTTGGCCATCGGATCCAAATCATCGGCGACGACTATCTCGTCACCAACGCCCGTCTTCTAGACGAAGCCGCCACCAGGGGTGCGTGCAATGCGGTGCTGATCAAGGTCAACCAGGCCGGGACGTTCAGCGAAAGTCTGGACACGATGAAGGCGGCAGATTCGGCGGGTTATCGCTCGGTTGTGTCCGCCCGGTCTGGCGAGACAGAGGATGTGTCGATCGCGCACCTCGCCGTTGGGCTCGGCGCTGGACAGCTGAAAGTCGGGTCCATGACGCGATCGGAGCGGATGGCGAAATGGAATGAGGTGCTGCGGATCGCCGAAGATTCCGACGCCGGAGAATTCGTCGGCGGCGCCCCCCTGGGTGCCGGCTGGAAACGATAGGAGAACATCTGATGAAACTGATGCGCCTGGGCGGCCGAAACGAAAACAAGACCCCCTGCATGGTCGGCAAGAATGGGGAGTTGCGCGATGTCAGCGCCATCGTAACCGACTTCACCCCTGAGACTTTATCCGCCGATCTCTTACACCGCCTGGAAGCCTCCAACCCGGCTGATCTGCCCCTGATTGATCCAAAAGGCCGCCGTATCGCACCACCCGTTTCGCGACCGCGTAACATATGGTGCATCGGCCTCAACTACTCCGACCATGCCGCCGAAGCCGGCATGGGCATTCCCGATGAGCCGATCCTCTTCAATAAATCCTCGGGCACCTATTGCGGGCCGAATGACCCGATCCTCCATTCACCGCAGATGACCAAACTCGACTGGGAAGTCGAGCTTGGCGTGGTGATTGGCACCTCTGCCCTGAATGTCTCGCGCGGTGACGCCATGCGCCATGTCGCGGGCTTCGTCTTGGTCAACGACGTGTCCGAACGCGCCTGGCAATTGGAGCGCGGGGGCCAATGGGTCAAGGGTAAAAGCTTTCCCAACTTCTGTCCCACCGGCCCCTGGCTTGTGACGCCAGATTCATTCGGCGATGTCGGCGAACTGTCGATGTGGCTCGATGTGAACGGCACGCGGATGCAGACCGGCACCACTGCCAAGATGATCTTCGACGTCGCCACCGTCGTCTCCTACATGAGCGAATTTTGTCAGCTCGAGCCAGGCGACCTGATCTGTACCGGCACGCCTCCGGGCGTCGGCGCAGGTATATCGCCGCAGTTGTGGCTGAAGCCGGGCGACGTGGTGCGGCTGGGGATCGAGGGGCTAGGCGAACAGCAGCAGACCGTAATCTCAACCACCATGGTGAAGCGATGAACAGCTACGACTTCTCGGATAAGATTGCGGTCATAACCGGCGGCGCAAATGGCATTGGTGCTGCGGTTGCACAGCGTCTTGTCGCCTCGGGGGCGAAAGTCGCTGTCTGGGATATGGACATTGCGGCGCCCGATGCTCGGCTCTCGGGTCTCTCCCAAGACAGCATCATCTACGTGCGAACGGACGTCAGTAGCCTCGACAGCGTACTCCAGGCGCAAGAGGCGACCGAGGCCGCCTTGGGCAGGGTCGATGTACTGATCAACAGCGCCGGTATAGCCGGTCCAACGGCAAAGCTGGCGGAATATCCACCCGAGCAATGGCGCAGGGTGCAAGCGGTAAACGTAGATGGCACCTTTCACACTTGCCGTACGGTGGTGCCAGGAATGATCGTGCGCAACTATGGCCGCATCGTCAATATCGCCTCCATCGCTGGGAAGGAGGGGAATCCCAACGCCTCGGCCTATTCGAGTTCGAAGGCCGCAGTGATCGCGATGACCAAATCACTCGGCAAAGAGTTGGCCGGCCATGACATTGCGGTGAATTGCATCACCCCTGCCACGGCCAAGACCCGCATCCTCGATCAGGTCAGCCAAGAATTCATCGACTACATGCTGTCAAAGATTCCGCGCGGCCGGTTCGTCACCGTCGAAGAGATTGCAAATTTGGTGCTGTGGATGGCCTCGGCCGAGAACTCGTTCACCACAGGCGCGGTCTTCGACCTGTCCGGCGGACGAGCGACGTATTGAGGGTGGAGATGCGCAGGCTCCGTTCACAAAGTTGGTTGGCAAAGCCCGACAATCCGATACTGACCGGCCTCGCGCAGACCTTTGCGTGACGAGCGATAGAGGACCTCATCTTGGTCGGCCTGCGGGCCGGGATCGTCGACATACAGCTTGGCGCGTGGCGCGCGCCGAGCAGGCGCGTGCGGCGATCAGGGCCTGGTCCGCCGATGCAAGCCGTTGCGCTCGCGAATAACGATTTGGAACTCACCCTTGCTGCCGGAGTTCGGGGCGCGGGTAACGTCGCTGATCGACCGCCGCAGCGGCCGAGACTGGATCGTTCAGGGGCCATCGGTTGCATCGTCGGACGAGGATGCTATCTACGGGCCCGAGCAGGCGATCGGCTCGGGCGAGTGTTTCCCAGCGGTCTTGCCCTGCCTCGTACCCGGCCGGCGGTACGGTTCTGGGCGATCATGGCACTCTGTGGGCCGGCCCCTGGCAAATACGCGTACACACGCGCACGGCAGTCGCGACCACCTACCACGGCGATGGGTTTTGCTTCAGCCGCGGGCTTGTGCTGGACTGCGATGCAGTCACCTGCCGCTATGCTGTCAACAATGAGGGCAATGCGCCGCAGCCTTTCCTGTGGGCGCGCATTTCCTGCTCGACGTGACCGAGGCCGACCGCATCGTCCTGACAAACGGGACGCCTTGCCCCCAAAACCCATCGCAGCAATGGCGGCCCGCTTGAAAGTTCGCGCCGGCCGGGGGGCGCGTTGTTCCCATTAGATCGCATTTCATAAATCATTGTCAATCCGCATCTGCGAACTTCGCGGCCAGCAGGTCGAGCCGACACCAACGCAAGGCATTCTGATCGGCTGGCCGCTTCCAGAAAGCGCGCAAACTCGTCAGCACTCAGGATCGCCGGCAATTTGCGCGGCGTGCGCGCATAGACGCTCCGTAACCTCTGCCCGGTCCAGCGTCACGCCGTAGAAGAAACGCAACGCACAGACCGTCTGCTTCAGTGCCGGCCAATCCCCTGCGACACCAGATAGACCTGGAACGCATGGACATCCTTCAACCCCAGCCGATCCGGCGACCGGCCGAAATAACGGCAGAACTTCGCCATCATATGCAGATAGGATTGTTGCGTCGCGGGCGATAGGTTGCGCAAGCTTATGTTGTCGATTTTTCGATGGCGCAGCGGGCTTACCGCTGCCGTGGCTTCTGCCATGGGATGGTGGCCTGGTCAGGGTTGGTCTCAGCAACCAAACTTCCCATCTGGAGGCCATTCCAGCCAATTGCACACGCCAATCCCGCGTCAGCGGATTCGTCCATCGCCAGATCGAGACTTATTTCCGGCAATATCGGTTGCTTCGACCCTGCCAAAATCGCGTTCCAATGGCTGTTCTTCACGGCCAACGAATTCCTGACCGTCATTCCGAAGCAGGTCACTCACTCTTCAAATTCCACGAACCAATAGCCCCCGCATAATGCAATTGTGCTCGGCCTTTACCCAAACCTTCGATCGCGAAGATACCGCCAGCAAGCGGTGCGGCACGACGTTGATCGTCCAGTCCCCAACATGCCGTGGTAACGACAAGTATGTCGAATTGCTCGCCGGCAAAGCAAGCAGAGGCGACGTTTCCCCCCGGAATTGCAACCGTGTCGACAACGTCGCCTCGCCGATCAATCCCGAGCAACACACCTCCGTCCCAGCGTGCGTTCCAAAGGGTGTCATTCACATCAATCGCGGAGCCATCGGGGAAACCCGGGTCACCGGGTCCCCGGTGGATGCTCCTCTCGCCGAGCGAGCCAGTCTCGGCGTCAAACGGATAGGCATAAATGGTGGATCGCAGCGTGTCGCCGAAGAACATGCGGTCGTTGGCGTTGCTCCAAAGCAAAGTGTTGGGTATTCCAAAGCTCTGTTCGGCACGGCGTATCGAGCCGTCAGGTTCCATGCAGAATAGAGCCCCAGCATCCGGAAGAATCTCCGGGTGGACGAGATTGTCGTCCATAGTGGAGAACCAGAAACGCCCTTTAGGATCGACTCCCACCTCGTTGCATCGGTTACCAGGGCGGTCGAGGCCGCGGAGCGCTATCAGCATGTCGTAGCGGCCGATACGTGGATTCAGGCGCAGCAAACCACTGCGTCCCGCCACGAGCACGTTGTCGTCGGCTGTCAGCGCCAGGCCCGTGACGGGTTCCGGCGCCTCCCAGAAATCCGGTGCCGACTGACTCCAGGCGAGCCGGAAGACCCCCGCGGGCTCGACCAGGTTGACCCACCAGAGGCAATTGCTGATCGGGCACCAGACGGGGCTTTCGGCCAGCATCATGTGGCCATCGAAAAGGCAGCGAACTTCCGTCATGGCAGCCTCCTCACGGGCAGCTCAGGTATTTCTCGTCGAAGGTGGCAAGGACAGCCTTGGTCGCCGCGCGCTGTTTGCCGGTGGCCTGGTCAATATTGCTGGCGTCGACATAGGCCGAACCGCTGTCGATGAAGTGTTTGGTCTGCGGCGAGGCGATCCAGGCAGCGTCGTCCTTGAGCGTGCAGCCATTCGCCAGCTTCGAGAGGATGTAAGTGCCTAGATAGACTTGCCCGTACGGGTTCTGGAGCATCGTGCCGAACAGGTAGCCGTCCTTGACTGCCGAAACGACAATCGGATCGTCGTTGAAACCGATCATCTTGATGCGCCTGTCTCCGATGTTGCGAAGTGACGTCGCCGCCACCACGGCCGGTATCCAGGCCGTTGCGATGATGCCGTCGACCTTTGCGGCGTTGCCGCCGAGATAGCCGTTGATGGTGCGGTCGGCAGCGCCTTGCTCGTCGATGTCGGCCAGCGTCTGGATCAGCGTAACCGCGCCGTTGGTCTCCGACACAGCCTCTTCTACTGCCTTGACGCGCAGCTGGGTATTCGGGTCGATCAGCGCACCGGCGACGTGAACGATGTTGCCCTTGCCGCCCATTTCGGCGATCAGGCGCTTGGTCATGTCGTAGGCTGATGCGTAGCTATCGGTCGTCAGGCACAGCAACGCCGGCGTCGGATCGTTGGTGCAGGCGCCGAGCGCTATGCTGGGAATGCCGTCGTCAGCCAGGTCCTTCAACGTGGCATTGGTTCCATCCGCGTCGTTCGCGAACACTAGCATCCCGTTGAAGCCTTGTGCGACCATGCTCTCGATGAGCTGGTTCTGTTGGTTGAGATCCCACGCCTGAGGCACCCGGTAGTCGGTGATCACGCCGAAATCCTTGGCCGCGTCGGCGGCGGCCAGCGGCCATGAGGCAAAATATGGATGCGGTCCGCCGGCAACGACGCCGACCTTCGTTTCGGCATGAGCTGCGGCCGAGGCGATCAGACAGATGCCGAACGTGGCTATGGATGCAATTTTCATGAATGCTCCTCCCTGTGTGGTTGATGTGACCATGATGCCGACGACCACGCGGTCGCGGCCTGGATCGCGCGCATGGCGCGAACGGACATGTCCGCATAGTCGCCGCTGTTCTCGAGAAGGCCGACGATGCGGAAATTGGACATGATGGAAATACGGTCGGAAAGCGTGATGACCTCCGCCAGGTCGCTGGAGATCAGCAGCACGCCGCATCCATCCTCGGCGAGCTTGCGGATGTGTCGGTGCAAGGTCTCCTTGGCGGCCACGTCCACGCCGATCGTAGGCTCGTCGAAGATCATCAGTCGTGGGTCGGCGACCAGCCACTTGGCGACGCTGACTTTCTGCTGGTTGCCACCCGACAGCGTCGCGGCCGCGAGCGAAAGGTCGCTGGTGGTGAGGTCAAGCTCGCGAAGCGGCCCGGCCACCGCGTCTTCCTCATTCTGGCGCTCCACCCATCCCCATCGCGAAGCAATCCGGCGCCAGGCTGCCGCGCAGGCGTTGGCGCGGATTGGCTGATCGAGCGCCAGGCCTTCTCTCTTGCGATCCTCGCTGACATGACCGATGCGGAAGTGGCGGACAGCCTCCGTGACGCTTTCCGGCGGCCCATCGCGCTCGGCAAAGACGATGCTTCCAGCCGTCACCTTCACGTCGCCCAGGACGGCGTGTGCAAGCTCCGTGCGCCCCGAGCCCACGAGGCCATAGAGCCCGTGGATCTCGCCGGGCCGAACGGCCAGATCGATGCCTTTATGGCCCAACTCGGTCGCAACGCCGGCGAGTTCAACCAAGGGTGGACCCGCGACATGACGCGGGCTCGCGCGACGGCCAGCCTCGATCGAACGGCCGACCATGGCCTTGACGAGATCGTCGACTGGAAACTCGGACAGCGGCCTCGCCCGTTCCACCACGCGGCCGTCGCGCAGGACCGTGGCCATCTCGCAAAGCGCGTAGACCTCATCGATCTTGTGGCTGACAAACAGGATCGCGACGCCAGCTGCGGCAAGCTTCCTGAGCAAGGTAAAGAGCTGATCGGCCTCGACCGGAGTCAGCGAGGCCGTCGGCTCATCCAGGATGACCACCCGGCTGGTGCCGTGCAGCACCCGGGCTATCTCGACCTGCTGCTGCTGGGCGGCGCTCAGCGTGGCGACGTCGCGATGCGGCGCAATCCCGATCCCCAGACGATCGAGCAGCTTCTCCGCGATGCGGTTGGCGGCGGAGAAATCGATCAGCCCGGAACGCGTCAACGGCATCTCGTTGAGCAGGATGTTCTCGGCGACCGAGAAGTCCGGGATAAGATGACGTTCCTGATGGACGATGCGGATGCCGGTGCGCGCCGCGACCTTGGGGGACGGCAGCAAAGACGGATGCCCGTCGATGAGGATCTTTCCGGCGTCCGGCTGATAGATGCCACCGAGAAGCTTGATGAGCGTCGACTTGCCAGCGCCGTTTTCGCCCATCAGCGCGTGGATGCGCCCCGCTTGAAGCTCGATGTCGGCGGCATCGAGCGCCCGGAACGCGCCGAAGCTGCGGGTCAGGCCGCGACCGGCAAGGACGGCGCTCATCGAGCGAACTCCGTGCCGCGACTACCTGTTGCGGTGGCAACCACGGTACCGAACAGCAGCGCGCCGATCGCAAGCTGGAACCAGTAAGGATCGACCGCGTAGAGGATCAGTGCGTTCTCCGCCAGCGCGATAACTGCCACCCCGAGCGCCGCGCCGACGACAGAGACCTTGCCGCCGGAAAGCGCCGTGCCGCCGAGAATCGGCGCGGCAAACGAGGTGAGCAGCCAGGTGTCGCCCACAGTCGGCCAGGCCGACTGCAGCCGGGCAGCCGTGACTATCCCCGCTAGTGCCGCGAGCAATCCCGACAGGACGTGACAGAACAGGACGACGCCCGCCACCGGCAGCAGGCCGAGCCGGGCCCCCTGCTGGTTGGCGCCGGTCGCCAGCACGGCACGGCCGAAGCGCATGCGACCGAAGAACACGATGAGCCCCACGAGGATGAGAACGACCGGTACGAACATGACCGGTACAGCACCCCAGCGGGCGATGCCGAACTCTTTGAAGCCCTCCGGCAGGCCGTAATAGGGCTGCGCTTCGGTGACCGCATAGACGAGGCCGCGGTAGATGGCGAAGGTCGCCAGGGTAACGATGAAGCTGTTGAGGCGTGTCAGGTTGACGACCACGCCGTTGACGGCGCCGGCCAGGCCGCCTGCCACGACTGCCGCACTGCAAGACCAGAACGGGGCGACCCCCAGTTCCTGCATGAGCCCGCCAGCGATGATCGCGCCCAGCGCGCCGATCGATCCTGTCGCCAGGTTCGTCTGGCCAATGGCGAGCACGATGAGTTGGGACAGCGCCACCAGCATGGTGATCGAGAAGCCGGCGAGCAGGACATAGAGATTGTATGTGCTGCCGAAGCCGCGCCCGGATAGCAGCATGAACAGGACGCCGGCGAGCAGAAGCCCGGCGAGCGCGAGGGGCTGGCGCTGCAGGTGTTGGATGGCCATGGTATTCATCCCCGCCACTCGTCGCGCGCGGCCGCCATCTGCCCGGCGACGACGGTCGCGAGCAGCAGCAGCCCGAAGATCATCTGCAGAAGGAAGTCGTTGATGCCCGACGTCAGCAGACCGCTTCTGAGGACAGCAAAGAGCAAGGCTCCGCCGATGCATCCCGCCACCGACGCCCTGCCTCCGAACAGACTGGCGCCGCCGAGGATCGGAATGATGAAGGAGGATAGCAGCCATTCCTGGCCGAGATTGCCGGCCATGCTGGGAATTGCCGCATTGTTGCGCAGCATAAGGACGATGCCAGCAATCGCCGCCAGCAGGCCACTCGCGGCATGGCAAAACACGACGAGCTTCCGTGTAGCGATCCCCGAGGCGTGCGCGGCACGGGGGTTGGCGCCCGTCATCAGAATTTCCCGACCGGTCACCGTCCTGTTCAGCACAAGGAAGACGAGGCCGCTCGCCAACAACGCTATGGCGAAGAGCGGGGTCACGTAACCACCGGCCAGCCGCAGGCGGGCAAACGCGGTCAGGTCTGTCGGCAGCCGGTTGAAGCCGGTCGCCTTTGTGGCCACCACCATCGCTCCAAAGACGATGGTGGTCATGGTCAGCGTGATGATGAAGCTGTTGGTGCGGGTGCGCACGACGACATAGCCGGATGTGGCTCCGATGGCCGTCCCCAGGAGGAGCGCCGCCGGCAAGGCGAGGAGCCAGGCGGTTCCGGCCTCCTGCATGAGCCAACCGGCGGCCATGGCTGCCGCCACGCCGGTTGCGCCGACCGCGATGTTGACGCCGCCGATCGCGAGCACCGCGAGCTGCGCCAACCCTATTATCAGCTCAACCGCGACGGATCGCTGCAACGAGATCAGGTTGGCGCGATTCAAAAATTCCGGCGACAGCAGCGCAAAGGCGGCGGCGAACGCGCCGGCAAGACAGAACAGGATTGCCGGGAGAGACAACCTGCCTTTCAGCCGCCATGTACTCATTCCGATCGACCCTTCTTCACTGGCCCGCGATGCCGGCCGCTTCCCAAAGGCCCCTTCTCAATAGGTCGCCCACCCACCCGAGATGTCGAGGACCACGCCGGTGGAGAAGCTGTTCTCCGCCGAACGGTGCGCGCGCAATGGAACTTGACGCTGAGATTGATGGAGAGCATGCGGTTCCACTCGGCCAGCGGACAGGACCAGGTCGGCGCATTCATGCCGGCAATCCCGGCACAGGTGACCAGTATGCCGACCTCGGGAATCCGGTCGGCCGCCTCCCGCACGGATTCGGCATTGGTGACGTCGACGGCATCGAAGTCGGCCCCTCGGGCCTTGACCGACACGAAGCGTTCGTTTTTGCCCGGCGCGAGATCCCAGATCCGCACCGGGCCCTCCCTCAACAGGCGGTCGGCGACGGCCAAGCCGATGCCTTGAGCGCCGCCGGTCATCACCCCTATGCGCTTCGCCGGGGTCCTTATCATGAGAACACTCCTAACGTTGTCATGCGAGTCACCAATCTCGTGGCGTGCCGTCGCTGCTCCATTCGGAGAGGACGGGCACGCGTGCCGGATCAAAAGCCAGCCGGTCCGGCCTGACCCCAAGACCGAGACCGGTACGCTGGGGAAGAGGAAACGCGCCGTCGGCTGCCATGTCGTCCGCCTCATGCGTGTAGATACCGTCCTCGCGATCGCGGCTCGGACGGAACTCCAGCGCGCCGAACGTCTGTGCAATGGCACTGGCGTGCAACGAGGCGGCCGTATGGACGAGGCCGTTGGGGCTATGAGGGTTGAAGACGACGGAACTCGTCTCCGCCATGTCGGCGAGCACCCGCATCTCGGAAAGCCCGCCGGCATTGCCGACGTCTGGCTGGATGATGTCGGCCAGGTGCAGTTCGAGCACACGCTTGAACTGCCAGCGCGTATAGAGCCGCTCGCCAACCGCCATCGGCGTTTGGAAATGGCGCCGGGCCTCTGCCAGCGCGGTCTCATCCTCGACCGGGACCGGTTCCTCGATCCATAGCGGCTTGAGATCACGTACCGCGCGTTCGATGGCGACAGCGGCGTGCGCCTGCGGCCGGCCGTGGAAATCGAGCGCGAAGTCGACATCCGGCCCGATTGCCTCGCGCACGGCGGCGCAGCAATCATAGACCTGTGAAACGAGCTGCGTTGCGGGCTGGCTCTCCGTCGGCGGCAAAGGATAAAATTTGACGATGCGAGCGCCGGTCTGAACCGCCGCCCGAGCCCGCCGCGCAAGCTCGTCCGGATCGGTACTCAGGCCGCAATTGGCGTAAGTCCGGATCGAGCTGCGCACCGCACCGCCGAGCAAACTATGCACGGGCACTCCAGCGATCTTGGCCGCGATATCCCAGAGCGCGATGTCGATCCCTGACAAAGCCGATGTTTCGACCGCCCCGCCGCGCCAGTAGCCATGCCGATAGGCGCGCTCCCATATCTGACGGATCGAACGCATGTCGGCGCCGAGCACCAGCCGCGCAGCATCGCGCACAGCGCCCATGACCGCATAGGGCTTGCCGGGGAGCGTACATTCGCCCCAGCCCCAGATTTCGGGATCGTCGGTCCGTACCAACACGAAGACGAGTTCGGAGAACTGGCCCGAATGCAGATGCGCTTCGATGGATTCGATCTCCATTGCTGCTCACCAGTCCACGATCGAGCCGTTGGGATCGACCGCGGCTTCGGCAGGCAACAGGTAGATCATAATGTCCGCGATCATCATCGGCTGAATCTCCACCGGATAGGAGGGCTCGGCGCTACCCGAATGAGCATCGCCAATTGTACTACTACCATATTACTATACTAGGATATTTTAGGCAGCAAGCGTGAATCGTGACGTTGACGCCGCGCCCAGCGGGAAACCGCTGCGTCGTTAAAGGTCGGTGATCCCGATCGAATAGCTGGTGGCGAGACGACCACCTGCGGGAAGACGAACCGTGGTCGGGATGCCCGCCCGCCGCCATGGATTTGTGGGATCGGCCGACGCCTCCAGGCCGAGATCGAAGGCGGCGCAGGCTGGTTCTATACCGAGCGCCTGGAACCGGCCATTCCAGGGGTAGTCTGCTCTTCCACAATTGGCGATCCAGAGCATCACAGTCGGAAACAATCCGGATTCATACTGCAAGCTAGTGACGTAGCGTTCCGCCAAATTGCGCAACACGACACGGCCGGCAGTCGCGGCGACTTGCAGCAGATCCTCGTTTGGTGCCTCGAGAGGAAGACGGCTAAAATCGATGGTTCCGGTGCCGATGGCCGGCACGGCGTCAAGCTTTACAAAGGCGGCATCAGGCCGCGCCTTGGAGCTTGGATCAAGAGGGACGGGAAAACTCCTACCACCGACGGCGCCTTCGATGATCACCTCGGCCTGTCCGGCTGCAGGGGGTAGGCGAAACACAGGATGCAGTCCAAGAGGGAGATCGGCGGAGGAGCGCATTTCGACCTTTAGATCAATCTGTAGTTCCGCTTTGCCGCGCACTCCTCGAATGCTGCGGCAAAGGCTGCTTACTGGATGGGTGGCAGGGTATTCGATGGCAAGCTCGATTTCGTTGCCGTCGTGAGCTACCAGCGACCACTCATGATTTGAGCCATAGCCGTGCGGCCACGGATCGGAGGAGGGTAAAGAACCGCCGCTCCACGCAGCCGAGAGGTCTGTCCGGCTTGGTACGCCGAACGGCACGCAGGGCCATTCCCCGCGAAGCCGTCGAAGCAGGCCAGGCAGCGCGGCGCGTTCCGGTGTATCGTCATCGCCCCATTCACCGACGGCAAGGGGCTGGATACGCCGCCCGTCCGGCAGCAGGAATTCCGCAGGACCAAGCATCGCCCCAAGCGACTGAACTGTCGCCATTCCGCAGTCCCACGTAACACGCCATTCGTCCTGCCGCATGTCCGCCTCCAGGAGATCGTCCGGTTACCCAGGCATACGAGGCGGCCTTCTGCGCCCAGTCTGGGTAGCCTTACCTGTCGAGCCAGACGGCTCCTGCTCGAAGAAGGATCCATGCGCCGCGATCAGCCCCTCGATCGAGTGAAACACGTCACGCAGGTGTCGACGAGTTGCTGCCTCGGCAGCCCTCTTGTCTCGCTTGGCAATGGCGTCGACGATTGCCTGGTGCTGCGCGACCAAGGCATCCAGGTCGGCCGCACTGTTCATGTTGAGATAGCGGACACGGTCGAGTTGCACCTTCTCTGCAAGTGCAATTGTCCAAAGCCGGGGAAAGCCGGAGGCTGCTGCGATAGAGGCATGCAACTTCTCGTCAAAGAGATAGAAGGTCTCGTAGTCACCCTCGTCCGCGCAGCGCAACTGCGTGCGCATGATATCGGCGAGTATGGCGTCATCCTCCTCGGTCGCGTTCTGCACAGCCGCACCCGCTGCCGCGCATTCGAGCGCCTCGCGGATGAACTGCGCCTCGCGTACCTTCGATAGGGCGATCTTAGTTACAAAAGTCCCGACCTGCGGATAGATGATGACCAAGCCCTCCTCGGCAAGGCGCAGCATCGCCTCTCGAATTGGCGTTCGGCTGACGCCGAAGCGCTGCGACAGGCTCTGCTCGGAAAGCTGAGTACCAGGTTGAAGCGCACCGTTGATGATATCGTGGCGAAGCGAGAGAAAGACCTGCGCAGAGACCGTCGCGCCGCGATTGATCATCACTTCCCGTCCGCCGTTCGACGTGCTGGCCGTAGGTTCCTTCACCATCAAATATCTCCAATCAATTATCAGAGAAATTGTAGTATACCAGAGCGCTCGAAGTCTCCAGCACGAGGATCGGCCAATCCGTTCTGTCCATCAACACTACCGGCCGCTGCTTCGAGCCCGCTGCAACTGGTCGAGTCCGACCGCCGCCACCAGCAGCACGCCGATGATGACGCTCTGCCAGAAGGGCTGCACGCCATTTATGATGAAGCCGTTCTGCAGCACCGCCGGGATGAAGATGCCGACCATCGTGCCGAGCACCGTGCCACGACCCCCGAAGAGGCTGCCGCCGCCTATCACCACGGCGGCGATTGCCGCAAGGTTGTCGGTAGCATGGCCGCCGAGGCTGGTCGTCGTGAAGCGCGCGACGTCCACCAGTCCTGCGACGCCGGCGAGCACGCCCATCCAAACAAACACGGAGATCTTCACACGTACGGTGTCGATACCGACGCGCCTTGCCGCCTCCTCGTCCGAGCCGATCGCGTAAACGTGATGTCCGAAACGGGTGCCGGCCAGCACGATACCGAAGATCACAGCGATCGCGCCCGCGAGCCACACCACGGCCGGCAGCCCCAGCACCACCCTGCCGCCGAACCATGACTGCACCTCGAGCGGAACGTAACGGACATTGACGCCGCCAGAGATGATCTGCGCGAGCCCGAGCGCGCAGGCCAGCGAACCAAGCGTAACGACAAAGGAAGGGATGTTCGCGCGCGCTACGAGCACACCGTTCACGTACCCCCACGCAGCGCCCGACAGCAGGCCGGCCGCGGCGCCGGCAGCGAGGCCAAGCGCCAGCTGTGGATAGACGCCGGCCGCGACCTCCTGCGTTGTCCCGGCAATCGCCACGCAGGTCTGCGAAGCCACGACCGAGCTGAATATCAGGACGGACCCGACCGAGAGATCTATCTGCCTAGCGATAACGACGAAGGTCATCCCGACCGCTAGGAGGCTCAGCGAGGCGGCATCCAGGAGAATATTGCGGAAGTTGACAAATGACAGGAATGCGTTGCCCGGACTGACGATCGAGAACAGGGCCACGATCATCACCAATGTCACAAGAATGAAATTGCGTGAGATATATCGCGCTACACTGACCCGGCTCACAATTGCAACATCGCCTTCATGCAAATTTGGTCTCATCGTCCTCACCCCCCGGCTAAAAACCGATCAGCACCGGTAATAGCGGCCACCAGCTGATCGATGCTGAAATTGCCGGCCGTGAATTCAGCTGCCTTGGCGCCGAGCCGCAGCACGACGACGCGGTCGGCGACACTGAGCACGTCCTGCATGTTGTGGCTGATCAGCACGACGCCGAGCCCGAGATCGCGCACGCGTCGGACAAGTTCAAGTACCTGGCGCGTCTGCGCCACGCCGAGTGCCGCGGTCGGCTCGTCCAGAAGCACTATCTTGGAGGCCCAGGCGAGTGCACGCGCGATCGCGACGGACTGGCGCTGCCCTCCAGAAAGAGCGCGCACTTCCGTGTCCACGGATTTCAATCGGATATCTAGGCGCGCCAGCGTCGCGTCAGCCCCTCTGCGCATGGCGCCATAGTCGAGGAAGCCCAGTCGCCCAGCCAGGCCGGGCCGGCCCATCTCGCGGCCGAGATAGATATTGGAGGCGATCGACATGTCGCCCGCCAGCGCGAGATCCTGATAGACCGTCTGGATGCCGTGGGCCGCGGCGTCGCGCGGCGAGCCGAACGTCAAATCGGCGCCGGACATGGTTATCGCCCCGGATGTTGGCATGATCGCCCCGGAGAGTATCTTGACCAGCGTCGACTTGCCGGCGCCGTTGTCGCCGACGAGTGCCACGACCTCGCCGGCATGGATGTCCATATCCACGCCGGCCAACGCGGTGACATGGCCATAACTCTTGTGGAGCCGCCGCGTGGAAAGCAGCGGAGATCTCGATGTTTCCGTCACGGACATTCCCCCGCCTAGCTGCGGTCGACCGACCAAGGTGCTCAAGGGTTCAATCGCAGGACGCGACATACTGGGCGGCCTTGCCTTCGGGCGTATCCAGATTGTCAGCCGAAAGCATGAAGGGGTCCAATTCGCGGCGGCGCGGAAAGTCGCGCTTTCCATCCAGATACGCGACAGCGTCGGCCACGGCGGCCACGCCGAGCTCGCGCGGGTTCTGCGAAATAAGGGCATCGATGGTGCCGTCGCGGAGCGAATTTGCCAGCGTCGGGGAGGCGTCGAAGCCGACGAGTTCGACTTTGTCGGCGACACCGGCCTGACGAAGCGCCGCGGCGGCACCCTGAGCGGTGATCAGATTGACGGCAAAGATGCCCGCGAGGTCGGGATGGGCCTGCAGGGTGGCTGAAACGACCGCGGCTGCCTTGTTTTGATCATTGTCGGTGTACTGGACGCCAAGATATTGGAACCTCTTATTGTCCGCGATGCGCCGCTCGAAGCCCTGCTGGCGCTGGTCGGTCGAGGAGATGCCCGGTTTCACGCCCACCACGAGGAGCTTGCCGCCGCTGGGAAGCTTGCCGATCATGCGATCGGCCGCCATCTCTCCGCCGCGAAACTGGTTCGCGGCCAGGAAAGTGAAGGGGATTTCGGCCTCGATGTCGTCGCCGACCGTCATAACCGGGATACCCGCCTCTGAAGCCGATTGGATCGGCGCGATCATGGCGCGGGAGTCGGTCGCATCGATGATGATGACATCCGGCTTGGTCTGGATAACCGCCCGCAGGACTGTGGACTGCTTGCCCGCGTCCCACTCCGCCGCCCCGGATATCGTCGCCTTGACTCCGGCTTTCTCGGCAGCTTCCAGCACACCGCATTCTTGCGTCGTGTAGTATTCGTCGCCCGTGTAACCTTTCACATAGGCGACCACCCGGTCCTCCGCGTGTGATGCCGGCACACCGGCCATCATCGCCGCCACGCTCGCGGCCATTGTAAGTTTGCGCAGGTGCTTGTCCATTCGCTCCTCCTCCCGGAAATCGTTACGGTCGGCTTCGCCCAACTCTTTTCCTGGTATGTCGGAGAGCGAAGGGCCAGCTTGTTATATGGTAGTAGCCTACAGTATCATGGGTGTCAACGTGGCTGGAGTTGGTTGTACCGCACAGAATGGTGGAGGGATCGATGCGGGCGAGTTAGCTCGCTAGCTGTGAGCTTTCGGGAGGTTGTCCATTCGGACCGGACCGAGGAGACTGGAGTTACCAGGCTTCAGCACTTGTCGGAGGGTCCGAATGAACATCCACAAGAATGCCCGTCTCACGCCGCTGCGTCGAGAGGAGATGGCGCTGTCGGTGATGGAAGGCGCTTTTTCCAAAGCCCATGCGGCGCGTTTACGGCGTGTCTGCCAAGATCGTGGCGCGCTGGGTCGAGCGTTATAGGGCCGAAGGGGCGGGTCGGCATGGCCGACCGTTCCTCTCGGCCCGCCCATATGCCACAGGCCGCTGCTGCGTCGATCGCCGAACGCGTCGTGGCGCTGCGGCGGCAACGTTGGACCGGCAAGCACATCGCCCATGAGGTCGGCGTCTCGCCTGCCACCGTCAGCCGGGTTCTCAAGCGTGCTGGACTGTCGCGGCTGAGCGATATCGAGCCGGCCGAACCGGTCCGGCGCTACGAGCGCGAGCATCCCGGCGAGATGATCCACATCGACATCAAGAAGCTCGGTCGTTTCGAGCGCATCGGTCATCGCATTACCGGCAAGCGCACCGGCAATGCCAGCTCGCGCGGCAGCAGTTGGGAGTCCATGTCTGCATCGACGACGCTTCCCGCATCGCCTTCTCACAGATCCTGCCCGACGAGAAACAGGAGCGCGCCATCGCCTTCCTCAAGGCGGCGGTGGCCTATTACGCCAGCCTCGGCGTCGAGATCGCGCGCGTCATGACCGACAACGGCTCCTGCTACAGATCGAAGGCCTTCGCCAAGGCCTGCCGCGATCTCGGCCTCAAGCATGTCAGGACAAGACCCTACCGCCCAAGACCACTGATGTGATCGACAAGAGCCTTTTTGATAAATCTGCGCTATTCTCCTGTCGCGCACGGACGACCGCGTGGCGAAGAGCAGGGTCCGAGGTGAGAGCCCTGCCGCGCAGCTTCTATCGTCGCACCTCGTTTGCGGCATCCGTGCGCGCCTTTCTCGGACCTCGCGGGTTCCAACCGGCGACGATGTCAAGCGAAGCGGGCATAGGCGCCCTCGGCCTGCTCGACCCAGCGGCGCTCTTCTTCCCGGTGGCTCTTGATGTTGTAGGCGTGCGCGGCCCCCTTTTGGCCGCGCAAAGCCTTGCTCCCGGCCCTGAGTTCCACATCGCGCAGCTTCTTGGCATATAGGGAGGGTCGAACCCACGGGTAACTCTCGCCCTTCATCAACAGATGCCAGATCACGACAGCGAGTTTGCGTGCGGTTGCCACGGCCGCGACATGCTGGCCGCGCCGGGCCCGCACGCGCAGGAAGAAGGCTCGCAACGGTCCGGGAGCACGAGCGGCCGCCCAGGCCGCCTCGACGAGCATGCCTCGCGCATGACCACGGCCCTGCTTGGTGATCCGCCCATGGTAGGCCGGACCTGGTCCGGACTGTCGGACGCTTGGATTCAACCCGAGATAGCTGACGAGCTTCTGCGGATCGTCGAAGCGTGACACGTCGCCGATCGCCGCCTTCATCGCCAGCGCGACGATCATATCGACGCCGGGAATGGTCATCAGCCGCTTCACGCCTTCATCCGCGAGAGCCGCGCGGGCAAGATCGCGCTCGATCACCTGAAGATCGTCGCCCAGCCGGTCGAATTCGCGCAGATGCCGATCGATCGCGAGGCGCTCGTCCTCCGGCACGATCTGCCCACTCAACCACGACCGGCCCTTGGCGCCGCACAGGTCGGCATGCGGGCAGGACGGGATCAGGTGGCTATGAAGAATCGACTGGATGACGTTCTTCAATCGTGATCTCTGCCGTACGATCTGATTGCGCCGTGTCACCTGTCGACGCAGAGCCTGCGTCGGCTCATCCGGAATCCAGACTTCCGGCAGGAAGCCGCTGGCATAGAGCTGCGCCAGAACGCTGGCATCGATCGTGTCCGTCTTGATCTTGGCATAGGCGATGATGCGCACCTGCTTGGGGTTTGCGATCACCACTTTCTTCAAATGCGGCGCGACAACCGCGGCGGCCGAGGACGCGTTGCCCGTCGCCTCGATCACCACGACATCATCCAACGACAGCTTTGCGGCGAAGGCATCCAGCAGATCACGTCGCATGTCGACACGACCCAGCCGCCTGAGCCTGCCGTCCTCCCACGCTACCGCCTCGGCGAAGGCGCGATGGATATCCAGTCCGATGATGCGCATGCCCGTTCCTCCTTCTTGGCTCGGTCAAAGACGGGAGCTGGCGGGCAACACGACATCTACTGATCCGCGCTCGCAGCGCATCCGGGAAAGTCGCGAGGGGCGGCCATGTAACGAGCTCGGGCTCTCAGCCCATGGTCTAAAGACGGCCTGCCCGCACCTTCGTGCTCCCGGTGCCCCACGTCCCGGATGGGCTCACCATAAGGCCGTTCCAAAACAAGAACAGCAGGACGAAAAGGCACCAAAGATCACATACCGGATAACGGCAAGACCGAACGCTTCATCCAGACGGCGCTTACGGAATGGGCTTACGCAATCGCCTATCCAACCTCGACGCATCGAGCTGCCGAGTTGCCAACCTGGATGCACCGCTACAATTGGCATCGTCCACACGGCAGCCTAAAGTCCAAAACACCTATCAGTCGCCTCGCCCTAACCGAGGACAACCTGTTGAGGCTCCACAGCTAGCCATGTACACGACGGGCATCCGGCCCATCTGAAATACCCATCGTTGCCTCTGCTACGGCATCCCCGTTTGATTGCAGTATCCGGTCGGTTATGTGCACCGGTAAGACACGCCCATGGTGAGTTGGCACTACCAGACGGGGAGCTCGGGCAGCGGAGAGCTTAGCCACTTTCGGTGGATGGCATCGAGCTGCCCAGAGAACTTCAGGAAGGCGACGAACTCGTTCATCCACTGCAGCACCTCGGTTTCGCCCTTGCGCACGCCGATGCTGTAGGGCGACTGTCGCACCGTGAACTTGATCTGAAGGTTAGCCCCGTCATTGCGCTTTATGAGTTCGCTCGCCCAATGGCTGGCGGCGATGATTGCGTCCACCTGGCCGGAGAGCAGGGCCTGCCCGACGGTGGCGTCGTCATCGAAGCGAACGATCTCGGTACTTGGATCGGCGATCGGCGTAAACGAGGTGTCCTGCGTGCCACCTCGGACCACGCCGACGCGCATATTGGCGAAGTCGGCTGGGCCGATGGCAGCCTTGTCGTCGTGCGCAACGGCGACCACGTCGACACTACCATAGGGAATACTGAACCACACTTGGTTGGCCCGCTCCGGGCTCATGCTCAGCGTCGCCACAACGATGTCTACCTGATTGGTCAGCAAAGCAGGAATTCGACCGGGACCGGCAACCTGTACGAACTCGACCTGCACGCCCAGCGCCTTTGCGATGGCGTTTGAGACGTCGGCGTCATAACCACTTGGCCGCGTGCTGGTGTCGGTGAAGCCGTAGGGCGGGATCGTCTGGTCCATGCCGATGACGATTTTGCCACGCTGCTGGATGGCCTCGATCGTTTGTGCCGCGGCGGGCAGCACGCCGATAGATACGAGCGTTAGGGCCGCCACCACAATGATCCTAGATAGTCTCATACCCGATCCTCCTTGGGGTTCATTCTCTTGCGACCGAGGAAGCGAACTAGTTCCTCGGTTTGGGGACGCGACAGGAGATCGGTGGGTTTGACCTCCTCATGGATTCTCCCGGCATGCATGAATACAATGCGGTCGGCCACGCTTGCCGCAAACTGGATGTCGTGGGTGACAATGAGCATCGTGTTGCCCTGCTCGGCGAGTCCGCGCAGGACGTTCGTTACTTCCTCGACCAGCTCGGGATCGAGTGCTGACGTGACCTCGTCGAGCAGCATGATTTTGGGCTTAAGTGCGAGAGCGCGGGCAATCGCCACGCGCTGCTGCTGGCCGCCAGACAGACGGGCCGGATAGACATCGGACTTCTCAAGCAGGCCGACCGTCCGCAACGCTTGGGTGGCGCGTTCGGCGGCCACGGGTTTCTTCAGCTTCTGCACTTGGCGCAGTGCAATCGTGACGTTGGAGAAGACGGTGAGGTGAGGGAAGAGGTTGAATTGCTGGAAGACGATTCCAACGTTGCGAAAGTAGTCCTTGCCTGCGACCTGACCGGCAGTGAGCGCCGCGTCCCCGCACATCACCTCACCGGCCTGGAACACTTCGAGGCCGCCCACACACCGCAGTAATGTGCTCTTGCCCGATCCCGACCGGCCGACGATGGCCACGACCTCGCCAGCGGCAATCTCGGTGCTCATTCCATCGAGCACCGGCAGTTGGCCATATTGCTTGGAGAGATTTCGAACGCTAACGAGCGCCATGCTGGAGCCTTTCGAGACGCCGGGAGAGAAGGGACAAGGGCCAACACAAGGCGAAGTAGATCGCCGCGACGATCCCGTAGACGAGCATCGGCTCGAACGAGAGGTTGGCGACCATCGTGCCGGTCTTGGTTAGGTCGACGATGCCGATAATGGAGGCGAGCGACGTGGTCTTGAGCAGTGAGACCAGGAAACCGACAGTCGCCGGCAACGCGATCCACAGCGCCTGCGGCCCAACCAGCAAGACCATTGCATGCAGGCGACCAAAGCCGAGACTGCGCGAGGCGTCCCACTGAGTCCTCGGAACGGCCTCCATCGCACCGCGCCAGATCTCGCCCAGAAAGCCGGAGGCAAAGATGGCCAACGCGACGACGGCCGAAATCAACGGGGGGAGCCGCAGGCCCAAAATGGCAAGACCATAATGGACAACGAAGAGCTGCAGCAGCGTGGGCGTGCCCTGAATTACCGACACAATTAGCCGTGCAGGGATGCGCAACAGCGGATGCGCGGTATGAGCAACGGCGATCGCAAGACCACCGGTGGCACCGATCAATGCGGCGGTGATGAAGAGCATCAGCGTGATGCCCGTGCTGGCGAAGATGGCCGGCAAGTAGGCGATTACGGTTTCCATGCTCAGGCCCACCGCGCAAAGAAGAGGCGCCAGATTAGTGCGAAAACCACTTTGAAGACGGCCACAATGACGAGGTAGATGCCAGCGGTGACGATGTAGACCTCGAAGCTGCGGAAGTTCAATGATTGGATATAATTCGCCATGGCAGTGAGGTCGTTCGCCGAGATTGCAGACACCACCGACGATCCAAGCAGTAACAGGCAGAATTGACTGGTGAGTGAGGAATAGGTGTTCCGTATCGCCTGCGGCAAGATAATGCGCAGGAAGATTTGTCCAGGCGAAAAGCCGATCGAGCGGCCCGCCTCCCACTGAGGGATTGGAATGGCCTGGATGCCGCCCCGAAGAATCTCAATTGTATAGCCCGAAAAGTTGATCACCATGGTGATCACTGCGGCCTCATTGGCGGAAAGCCGCAAGCCGATCTGGGGCAATGAGAAGTATATGAAGAAGAGCTGCACGAGAAATGGAGTGTTGCGTACTGCCTCGACATAGCTGCGCGCAATCCAGGCCGTCGGCGTCACGTTCGACAGTATGGCGAAGGCACCCAACGCGGCAATGACGAGTCCGGCTCCTGCAGCGTTGACCGTTAGCAGGATGGTCAGCCAGGCGCCTTCGGCTAGATCGCCTAGAAACGGCCAGACGTGAAAGAACTGCAAACTCACATTCATGCAAACCGACCCGAGCCGCACCTCGGCGGCATTTTAGAAAGAAACCGCTCGGCTTGACCCAAACGGCTCTTTTCCTGGTATGTCGGAGAGCGAAGGGCTAGCTTGTTATATGGTAGTAGCCTACAGTATCATAAGTGTCAACGTTGCTGGTACGGGTTGTACCGCACAGGATAGTGGAGGGATCGATGGCAAGAACGGCAGGGCGCCTGGCCAACAAGGTGATCATCGTGACGGGCGCGGCAAAAGGGATCGGTAATGCGATCGCGCGGTGCGTATCTCGCGAAGGCGCTACGGTCGTTCTGACGGACATCGATGGAGAACGCGCCCGCGACGCGGTCGTACTCTTGGGTGATGGTTGCATCTTCATGGAGTTGGACGTCGCCGATCAGGGCCGTTTCGATAGCGTCGCAGCAGAGACGCTCACTCGGTTCGGTCGCATCGACGGATTGGTCAACAACGCGGGCATCAACGTAAAATACGAGCCGCTGGCCATGCCCGACGCGGAGTGGCACCGCTGCCTCAACATCAATCTGAAGGGACAATGGAATGGGTGCCGCGCCGTGCTGCCGACAATGGTGCGCCAGCAAGCCGGCGCAATAGTCAATATCTCGTCGGTGCACGGCCATCAGATCGTCCCGGCGAGTTTCCCCTATCCGGTGTCGAAATCTGCAATCCTCGGACTTACGCGGGCCCTCGGCGTCGAGTATGCGCCGAATAACATCCGCGTGAATTCGATTTCGCCCGGATATGTCGATACGGACCTGCTTCAGGACTATTTCAACAGTCTGCCAGATCCGGACAGCGCGCGTCGGTCCACGGACGAACTGATTCCTGCGCGACGCGTCTGCCGCCCTGACGAGGTCGGCATGACCACCGTATTCCTCCTATCCGACGAGGCTCCATACATTGCCGGCAGCGACATTGTGATCGATGGTGGGCGGCTGGCGATGTACCATAACTAGCGGGTTTCCATCCATAAAACGGCTGATTTGTGGCTTTGGTGCATGGATCGGGAATTTGTCTGACGCGGTCTTTGATGTTTTCGTCTATGCGGGGGCCGTCATGCGACGGACGGATTTCGGGCGTGCACATGCCAACATGCGATTGAGGGAGGCGCAGCCGATGGCGACCTCAGTCTGTTGCGCCCCGAAGGATCGCGCCCGCAGGCGGCGACCGATGATCGACTTGTATCTGCCGATCGCGGTCTCGACCAGCGAACGCTTGCCGTAGC
This sequence comes from Mesorhizobium yinganensis, assembly GCF_040081985.1. NCBI lineage: Bacteria > Pseudomonadati > Pseudomonadota > Alphaproteobacteria > Hyphomicrobiales > Phyllobacteriaceae > Mesorhizobium > Mesorhizobium yinganensis. The sequence goes on from NZ_JBEBMH010000017.1 coordinate 37,945, forward strand.
CGGTGTCGGCTTGCCACCGCATCCGGCCGTCCATGTTGATCGCCGCGATATGACGGCTTCGTTGACTGGAGGGCCTGGTGTCCGATCCTTCCACCGCGTTGGCGCGCGGCGGAATGACGACCGCGGCGCCGGCGGTGTGGTTGCTGACGGTATCGTAGGTCGGTTTGCCGTCATAGGCACCGTCAGCGGTAAACTGACCGATCGAAACGTCGACCTGGTCGAGCAGTGGCTCCACCTGCGAGGCATCGCCTGTGTCCTGGTCGGTCATGACGTGGGCGATGATCTCGCCGCTGTCGGCATCCAGTGCCAGATGCAGTTTGCGCCAGCTTCGCCGCGACATGACGCCGTGCTTTTCCTCCAGCCACTGGCCGGCGCCGTAGACTTCAAGCCCAGTGCTGTCGACGAGAACGTGCATGGGTCCTTCTCCTGGAATCCTGCAACCTTGCCGTCTGTCAGACGATCGCCATGTGCTTGCCCGCCGGCTAAGCGTGGTATGATCGGGCACGGCGAGAGCCAACCCCATCAGTTGCAACACCGATGTCAGCAAGCCCTCTGTCTGACGCAACCGCAGGCCGAACACCAGTCCCAGCGTCAGAGCGGTCTCGATTGCCAGATCGGAGTAACGCGGCTGCCCCCCGCGGGTCGTGCGCTTCGGCGCTTGCCACTGCGACAAAGCTTCCGCGGTCACCCACAGCGTCAAGCTGCCGCGTCGGCAAAGGCCAGCCTCATACTCCGGCCAATTGGTCACCTTGAACTTCATCTTGCCGATGCGATGGCGGCGGGCGGCATTGTGTTTGAAGGGCATGAAGCTGACGAACCGAATATCTCAACCACCGCGCGACTGCATCATGACCGCTGAACGATCCGTGCACCAACGCTCCGCCGAGGTCGTCTTCACGTTGGTCTTCGGCAGATGGGGATAGGCGCTCAGATCGAGCCGCGCGGGACGGCGTTCGATGCGGGCCAGCGCGATGCTTGACCGCATCGAAGCCGATCGCGCCGAGCCGGATCGCTTCGGTGACGGCGTAGGCCACGACCTCCTTCGGGAGCGCCTCCATCAGCCGCAGAACCTGGATGAACTCCCGCTTGCCGCGATTGCCCATGCGGGCCTCCATGAGATGACCCAGGGGCTGGAACGTCTCGGGAAGACCCCAATCCTTCAACGGCGCCGCCTGATCGAGCGCGTTCGGCTTCGTCTCGATCAGCGCCAGATAGTGCAGCGGGTCGAAGACGAAGACGCCGGACCCATAGGAACGCTGATGTCGGGCGATCTCTTCGCCGCGGCACAGGATGACGACCTCGTCCACGAACCCCTTCACCATCACCTCCTGGAAGCCATGGCTGGTCGGAACCGAGTAGTCGTTGCCGCTGACCTGAGCCCCATATCTCCTCCGGTTTGAGGGAGAGTCCTAGTTTTGTTTGTGGCCTCATGCGGCCTGTTTTTCCAGCGTAGATTTCATTGCGAACTCGGCGGGCGGGACGTTGCCGAGGGCCGAGTGCGGTCTGTGGCGGTTGTAGTCCTCCTTCCATGAGGTGATGGCGCTACGGGCTTCGGATAAGGATGAGAACAGCGTGTCATTGAGGCACTCGTCCCTGAAGCGACCGTTGAAGCTCTCCACGAAGGCGTTTTGCATGGGCTTGCCCGGCGCGATGTAGTGCCATTCCACGCCGGTCTGCTGGCACCACCGCAGGATCGCCGTCGAGGTCAGCTCGGTGCCGTTGTCGGAGACGATCGTGTCCGGCCGGCCGCGCCAGCGGATGATGTTATCCAGTTCGCGCACGACGCGCAGGCCCGACAGCGAGGTGTCGGCGACCAGCGCCAGGCACTCCCGCGTATAGTCATCGACCACGGCCAGCACTCGGAAGCGACGACCGTCGGTGAAGGTGTCGGAGACGAAGTCCAGGCTCCACCGGGCGTTGGCGCGATCCGGAACGAGCATGGGCCGACGCGTGCCCAGCGCTCGCTTGCGGCCACCGCGCCGGCGAACCCATGCTCATCGCGCAGCCGTTCAAAAATCCGCTTCGCCGTATGCCGCTGCTTCACCGGACCCACGCGATCCGTCTCCAGAATCGCGTCGATCACCGAAAGCAGCGCACCCAGCTTCGGCCTCGCGACAGGCTTCGTTCGCGTATAGCCCGGTGGCAAAGAGAACACGCACATCTTCGAAACCGTCTCCCGGCTCAGCCCGAATATCCGCGCTGCCTCGCGACGGCTGTTCCCCTCGACAAAAACGAAATGTCGGACGGCGGCATACACTTCCACGGCAAACATCCCGGCCGACCCCCAAAGGGACCAGCCTAGCCACTGGACGGCTTTTACTCCGCCGCACCGCCAACATGACCGCGCTCCAATGGTCTACTTTGTCACCGCCCTGCACAGGAGACGCAGATGTTTGTGCACTCGCCGGGGCTTCGTTTGAATTGGCCGGAGAAACGGGAGAGGCCCAGGCACTCACCACAACATTTCGCCTGGCCGGCATAAATCTGGATGCGTACAAGCAAATCCCAAAAGACAGGATTAGGCAACTACTACGTCAAGCCCAAGCTGGCAGTGAATATGACTTGCCTCATGACGATGGCTTTATCGGAACAACGTTTTTCCAGGGCGGAGGGCAAGCCATCACGACCCGAATTTCCGGGTTGAACCCAACTAACCCGCAAGATCTGACGACCGCCGAGATTCTCGGTCGAAAACAGGCATACGAGTACTACCGCTTCTACAGGGACAATGTTCCAGGCTTCCAACATTCCACGCTCGTAGCGTTCAGCACTCAAATTGGAGTGCGCGAGGGCCGCCGCGTTTTCGGGGAATATCGCCTGGAGTTGTCTGATGTGATGGAAGCGAGGAAGTTCAGCGACGTCATCGCGCAATCCGGCTCTCCGGTAGAAGAGCAAGGAGGTTTGGGTGTCAAATGGACCCATATTCTTAACGACGGCGTCTACGACATTCCGTTGCGATGCCTGATCCCCAGGGATTTGATCAACGTGCTTGTTGCCGGGCGGTGCCTATCGGCAAGTTATCACGCGCATGCAAGTTGTCGTCTGCTGGCTCAGTGCATGGCGATGGGCGAGGCGGCAGGCACTGCTGCCGCGCTTTGTCTGGAGCACGGGCATAATGTCCGCGATCTTGATGTGAACAAGCTGCAATCGGTGCTCATCGCCAATGGTGCGATCCTCCACGACGCGCAGCACTGCCCGGGCGGCGGCGTAGGCCGTCTGGGCCATTGAGCGGCGCGCCGCCGCCGAGCCCCGCTCCGCCCGCGAACCCGTGCCAGCAAGGCCGCGTCTGACCACGGCGCCTGTCCCACCAAATGCAGCAGAGACTGATGCTTGGCCGCCACCCGCGTTGGCGCCGTGACGGCCGCCAACGGCTCCACGCTCTTGCGCTCCATCGGCATCAGAAGTCCCAGACAGTAATCCTTCAGCGGCTCAGCGCGGTCGGCGTGGCCGATCACCCCGATCAAAGCATCCACATAAGCGTCGAATGCGGCTTCACTCTCGGCTGTCCAGTCGGGCATGGCAGTGCGCTTCCCTGATCACCAATCAGCACACTAACAAATCCCCGACCAGCGCGAATCCCCCCTCATCCGCGACTTTCTGACTCAGTAAGATTAACTCCCAATGCGAAAACTACTTCAAGGCTGCTGGATATGACGCGGATTGACCGAACGCGCCCTAGCATGCGTTCTCAAGCGCAGACCGGATAGGGCGCTGACGTCGGGACGATTCCGGCGATCAGTTCGTCGATTTCGCTCTGGGTGATCGGATCGATCGCTACGGTGGGGCTTCGCACATGGGCCGTGCGGATCACTCCGCGGCGCACCAGCAGCTGCTTGTGGAGGTGGAAGAAGATGTCGCTGCCCTGCGTTGCGAGTCGATTGACCCCAGTGAAGGATATGTCGAACACTTTTCGCGCTGCCGCGAGATCGCCCTTCTGGAACAGATCCCACACGTCGACAAATTGCCTGGGCTGGCTGCAGAACGGCATAGTGCCCCGCGCCCCGCGTCGCAGTTCCTCGACGAAGTAGCCGCCACCCGCGCCGCCGAAGATCACAAGTCGATCCTCGACCACCGTTGCCATATCCGCTACCTTGACAGTGACCGGCAGGGTCTCGACCTTGATATAGCGTACATTTGGACATTGGTCCGCGATCCGAAGCGCCAACCCCGGTGGAATAGGCGCCTGCGGGATATCCTGGAGGATCAGCGGCAGATCTACCGCGCGCGAAACCCTGCGGTAGTACTCTAGGATCTCGTCGGCCCCGATCGGCCAAAAGCTTGGTGGCATAATCATCAACGCGTCGGCGCCGAGGTCAGCTGCCATATGCGAATAGTGCGCTGAGAGCTCCGTTCCGTTTGCCCCCGAATTAATAACCACCGGCACGCGGCCGCGCACATGCTCCACCACGCAGCGAATCACTTGGGCCCGCTCGGTCTCGGTGAGCTTGAACACTTCGCTCCCGAGCGCCACGCCGAGCCCATGGACTCCCGAGCTGATGTTAAAGTTGATAAGAGATGCGAGGCTTTCTTCATCAATGCGACCATCCTCAAAGAAGGGCGTCAGGAGAATAGGAACCACGCCCTCAATCACAGGGGAATTCATCGGCTCGTCTTTCTGTTCAGGTTTCGGATGCACGAAATGGAACATCTCCTCGACCGCTACTGGATCGGCGAGAAATTGGGATTGATATTTTCGAGCTAGATCTCGTTGTGCTTCTGGTCGCGTATCGTCCCGTTGCCGGCTCAGCTTCATCATCAGGTGATGCGAACCATAGAACAGCTCCTCAGACGGTGGGCCCGTGGCAAGCCGGCGCGGCGGCAGGCCAAGCGCCGGCGAAACCAAGGCGACGGCTCACGTGTTCACAGGCCTCCCAGAGCTGTTCTACGACCGGGATGATTCCGGCGCCTGGCTCCTTCACCGAGGGACCGGTAACGCTGATGGCGCCCGCGGAATGACCGAAACGGTCGAGGATCGGCACGGAGACGCAATAGACGCCTATCACTACTTCCTGCTCATCGATCGAATAGAAGCGTTCGCGGATGCGATCGATTTCCTCGCGCAAGCGGTGCGGGTCGGCAATGGTGTGGTTGGTGAACACGGGAAGCGGCATGGCATAGACTTCCTCGCGCTTGTCCTCGGCCATAAAGGCAAGCATAGCCTTACCGGCGCCGCCGCAACTGAGCGGCCCGCGCGAGCCGATGCTCAAGTCGAGCTGCATACCCTCGTTACCGCGCACCTTGTCAACGCAGACGCCGAAGTGACCTGACAGCACGTTGACGTTGACTGTCTCCCCAGTTGCCTCGGCAATACGCTCGGCAAAGGGGCGGCAAAGGCGCGGCAGGTCGATGCGCTCGAGCTGCAGCCCGGTGATCTCGAGTAGGCGGAAGCTAAGCTCCCATTCGCCGCTCGGGGTGCGATCGACGACCCCCGCTTCGGCGAGGTCGAGCAATACTCGGTGCAACGAGCCGAGCGGCAACTTGAGCTGCTGGGCAACGGCACGGACACCTAGCGGGCCTCTGCGGGCCAGCAGATCCATGACTTGTACGGATCGGATGACGCTCGACATGCGCCTGGCGCTCCGGGTCACCAGTGGGTCTTCTTGGTTGTGGCGTTGGGCTCGATCAGGTTGTCGTTAATGTAGTCCCACTCGATCTCGTAGCCCATGCCCGGCCCCTTGGGCAGGTGCACGTAACCTTCGGCATCGATCTTATCGACGACGTTCTTCAGGTACGGGTGCGGCTTGTCATAGTCGACGCCCGGCGCGAGCAGGCCCTTCTCGTAATACTCGGACGTATCTTCCGGGGTCGCACCGCAGACCTGGAGATTGCCCCAGCCTGCCATGTGCATTTCGCAGCGTAGCCCATAAGCCTCGGCAACAATGGCAGTCTTTCGGGCGCCGGTGATGCCGCCGCGCACCACGTCGATGCGGCTCATGTCGCCCGCACCGCGCAGTATCCATTCGGCGCGGGAAAAGACGCCGCCGGCGACGATCTCGGGCGAAAGGATCGGGATGGTGAGTTCGCGGCAAAGGCGCACATAGCTCTCGACCCGGTATTCTGGCATGGGATGCTCGTACCAATAGTAGTTGAGCTTTTCGAGTTCGCGTCCGACCTGGATGGCTTCCTCAAGAGACATGTATGTGCCCCAAGGGTCGTACATCAGCACGTAGTCCGGGCCGACGGCCTCGCGCACGAGGTGGATCGTTTCAATATCAGCCTTGATGTTGGAAGGGCGTCCAGGCGTAGGCTTGCCGGTCTCGGGATTCCAGAAATAGTGCGGGTGGATCTTATAGGCGATATAGCCTTCGTTTTTGCACTGAAGCGCATGCTCGGCATAGATACGAGGCTTGCCGATATTGGGATAAGTAGAAGCGTAGGCCTTCACCTTATCGCGGGCCCCCCCCATGAGCTTATAGACCGGCAATTGGGCGTAGCGCCCGGCGAGATCCCAGAGCGCATTGTCGATTACGCTCGCGACGTTTTCTTGGACGTTGGCAACCCAGAGCCACTTCCAGATCATCTCGCGGTCCATCGGGTCTTGGCCAATGAGCAGATCCTTGATGCGCCACAGGATCAGTTGTTGGTCGACGACGTTCAGACCTTCGTTGTCGCCATGCGAGCCGCCGCCGAGATAGTGGCCAAACACACCCTCGTCGGTATGGATAGTGAGCACCGTCTGCATGAGCTCAATGTCGGGCAGCGGCAGGGCATGGCCCACATCCCATCGGTCGGCGGTGGTTTTGAACGTCTTGATGGTGATGTCCGAGATTTTCACGGCACGGGGTTCCTTGAGATGTTGAATACTTGTAGGCGCCGCCGGCGCGGAGCCGGTCGACGAGGGCGGCGGGCAAAATAGTCGAGCGTCACGATCATGCGATTGATCATCAGGGTGTTGGCCGCGCCCCAGGGCGTGCCGGCGAGGACGCCGACGTTCACCACCCCGAGCGCGGCATACCACCTTCGAAGAGACGCGCAGCGACAGGGCTCGCAAGCATCATGTCGGCAAGAAGGCAGGTCAAAGAAGCCGCTGTTGTTGCCGGTCAACCGCAGCTCTTCGCGCAGGTAGAGTTTCAGCGAAGAAGCGGCGACTTCCACAATGGGCACGAAACTGCAAGCGCTATTGCCAACGTGAAGCACGGGCGCAACGGCCGCGTTCCCCATGAAGTCCCTCCCAACACTCTACTGATTTGTTCCAAATATGGAACGACCGTTTCATATTGGGGACAGCTAAGCACTGACAAAGGGGCAAGTCAACGGGTGAGAATTCGACTCTCTGACGACCTCGGGCTCGAAGGCGCGAACGAGCCAAGACATCTTGCAAACCCGAATCCAATTTAGGCTTAGCTCGGTTCACAACAGCCCTACCGGTCGTGGATCGGCCATGGCCAGCATCTCAGCTGTTGGCTTGCGTGGAGAACGCCGTGACGGAAGCATCCGCGATCTTCATTGCCTCCTTCCCTCAGTGGCGCCTCCCGGATCGGCGCCTCCTCAAATGTGAGGCGCTTCCTCCGGAGCAACTTGACGCGCCGCTGTTTCTAGGCAACAATCAATATCGGAACATTCGTTCCATATATGGAACAGGCGATGGGATGGCTCTTCATGGGCTAACGGAGGATCGCCGTCCGAAGGGAGGGTTTGAGATGATCCTATCAGGCTTGGCTACGAGGCCATGGCGGACAATTGTTGCCGGAGTAATACTCGCGGGCCTGTTCGCGGTGGTGCCGACCGTGGCGGAGGAGAAACTGCAAGGCGGCACGCTGGTGTTCGCCCACGAGCAGGAACCAGGCACATTCAACCTGTTCCATCCGAGCGGGCAAAGCGGCGCCGTGGCAGCGGCCAGTGGCCTAATGCAGGTTGGAACCTACAGGTTCCCGCCCGACGGCGTGCCGGTGCCTTTCATCATCGAGAAAGAGGCCGAGGTCACCGACAATCCGTTCACGGTTACCTACACGATCCGCAAGGATGCGAAGTTCAATGACGGCCATCCGATCACGGCCGAGGACTACGCGTTCACCTATGAGACGATTGTCAATCCGAAATGGACGATCGCCAACCGGAAGCCCTATGATCTAATTACCGGCTACGAGATCATCGACGAGCGCACGATCAAGTTCAGCTTCTCGGCCGCGGTTCCCACCTACAGGCAGCTCTTCCACATCGTGCTGCCCAAGCACGACCTCGAAGGCAAGAACTGGGATACGGCCTGGCAGGATCGCGTCCCGGTCTCGAACGGTCCGTTCAAGATGGAGAGCTGGCAGCGCGGCCAGCAGATCACTTTCGTGCGCAACGAGCACTTCTTCGGTGGCGGTCCGCACCTCGACCGTATCGTGATGCGCTTCGTGCCTGAAACCAATACTCTGCTGGAACTGCTTCGCTCCGGCGAGATCGATGCTTCGGATCCGCAGCCGCAACCCGAGATCATCTCGACCGCGGCCAATCTCGACGGCATCAGGATCGACGCCAAGACGGGCCTGCTGAACGAGTACATCCGCTTCAATTTCAAAACGCCCGGCCTCGACAAGAAGTATGTGCGGCGCGCCATCATGATGGGCATCGACCGCCAGGCGATCGTCGACCAGCTGATGAAGCCCGTCGATCCGAATGCGGCGCCGCCGCAGAGCTGGGTGTTCGCGCCGTCGAACCCCCATTTCCAGCCGAAGTTCGAGTCGCTCGGCTACAATCCCGAAGGCGCCGTCACGCTGCTCGAAGACAATGGCTGCAGGCGCGGCGCCGACCAGATTTTCGTGTGCGACGGGGCAAAGCTCGACTTCGGGTTCGTGACCACCGCCGGCAGCGAGCGACGCGAGCTGACCTTCGAGATCGTCCAGGCCTATCTGCAGGCGATCGGCATCAGCGTCAGAGCCGACTTCTCGGAAGCCGCCGCCCAGTTCGGCACGCGCGGGCCGCAGGGCCAATACGACCTTTTCGTCCAGGGCGGCCTCTTCGACGACCCTATCTCACTGATGCCGTACATGGGATGCGAGGGCAAGATCAATGCCTCCGGCTACTGCAACCCCGAACTCGACGCGGTGATGAACGAGATCACCGTGGCGGCCGAGCCGGACAAGCGGGCCGAGCTCCTCAACAAGATGGACTCGATCCTGGCCGACGACCTGCCGTTCTTCCCGGTGTTTGGCCTGTCGCGCATGGTAGTCTACAACGCCAACCGAGTGGGTGGATTCAACGTGAGCCCGTTCACCGATGGCGTAGTTTCGACCGGTGGCTGGTACTGGAACTGGAATGCCCAGGACTTCTACCGCGTTCAGTAATCCTTCCGTCCGGGGCCGGCGAATTGACGTTGGCCCCCGCGTTCCCCGCCTACCGCCACGGGAGTTTTCAGTTGCCCCGGCTAATCGCAAATCGGATGTTCTTCAGCCTGTTCGTGCTTCTTGCCGCCACGCTGGTTATCTTTTTCGGCATTTCGTCAATCAGCGATCCGCTCGGCGAACTGCGCAGCGAACCCAATATCAGCCCCGAGTCGTTGCAGCGGCTGATCGACCGCAAGCATCTCGAAGAGCCGCTGGTGGTGCAGTACGGCTACTGGGTCAAGGACATGGTGACCGCACAGTTCGGCAACGATCTGAAGTTCGACCGGCCGATCTGGCCTGAACTCAGCCGCGCGCTGGTCAACACCGTACAACTCGTTATCTTCGCCGAGCTCTTTGCGATCGTACTGGCAGTCATCATCGGAGTGATGGCGGGGCGCTTCCAGTACTCGGTCTTCGACTATGGCACGACCATCCTGAGCTTCATTGGCTACTCGATCCCGATCTTCTGGTTCGCGCTGATCCTCCAGATCCTCGCTGTGAATTTCTATCAGACGACAGGCGTAAGGGCGGTCTACATCTCGGGCCTCTCGTCGGTCGACGCGCCGACAGGCCTCATGTTTTATGTCGACCGCATACAGCATCTCATCCTGCCGATCCTTGCACTCTCAGTCACCTCAATCGCCGCCTATTCGCGTTATCTGCGCGCCTCGATGATCGAGGTGATCAACGCGGACTATGTCCGCACCGCCCGCGCCAAAGGACTCAGCGAGCCTAAGGTGGTGCTCCGGCATGCTTTGCGCAACGCGGCCGTACCCCTCGCTACGGTGGTGGGCGTCAATCTCGGAACCGTGTTCAGCGGCACGATCATTATCGAGACGATCTTCTCTATGCCCGGCATGGGGCTGTTCTTCTTCAACGCGCTCTCTACGAGAGATGTCTATTCTATCATGGCTTGGCTCATGGTCACGGCTTCGCTGACGATGCTGTTCAACTTGGTCACCGACATCGTCTATGGCCTGCTCGACCCCAGGACCCGTACATGACCTGCTCCACTTCGGCTGCGGCCCGGCGCGAGGGCTCGATGATCCGGCATCGGTCGCGGCTATGGCGATTCCTGTCCCGCTTCGCGCGCCATCGCGTAGCGGTGGTCAGCCTCGTCATCCTCCTTGCCATCATGATGGCGGCACTGAACGCCGGAGGGATCAGCCCCTACAACTATGACAGCATGAACTTGCCGGCGGCGAACCTAGGGCCAACGATGGAAGGCCGGCACTATTTCGGCACCGATAAGCTTGGCCGCGACTATTTCACGCGCGTGTTTTACGGCACTCGTACGACGATCTTCGTTGCGATGACCGTGGCGCTGCTTTCGACTCTGATCGGGACGATAGTTGGCGCGGCGGCGGGCTATTTCGGCGGCCGGATCGACAATCTACTGATGCGCCTCACGGACCTGGTGATCATCCTGCCGGGCCTCGCGCTTCTGATGATCCTTACCACCTTCCTCGGCGAGGGTACGCCAATGCAGGTTGCGATCCTGCTCTCATCGCTGCTGTGGACGCTGGTCGCCCGTATCGTACGAGCACAGTTTCTGTCGCTCAGGCGGCGCGAATTCGTTGAGGCCGCGATCCTCGCTGGGGCATCGCCGTGGCGAGTGATCTGGCGTCACATTCTGCCGAACACGCTCGGCCCGATCATCGTCAATGCGACATTGACCATCTCGACCGCCATCCTCATCGAGTCCGCACTCTCGTTCATCGGTTTCGGCGTCAAACCGCCAACGCCGGCGCTGGGCCAATTGATCAGCCAGGGGCGCGGTTCGATGCAGACGCAGTGGTGGCTGGTGACCTTTCCAGGGCTGATGATCGTGACGATCTGCCTCACGATCAACTTTATCGGCGACGGCTTGCGCGATGCGCTCGATGCCCGCCATGCGCGGCGGAGCTGAGCATGGACCGCAGCGGCCCGCCCCTTCTTTCAGTCGAAGACCTGATTACCGAGTTTCACACCGCCGACGGGGTCGTACACGCCGTCGACGGGGTATCGTACGAGCTGTGGCCTGGCGAGACGCTGGCCGTGGTCGGCGAGTCCGGCTCGGGCAAGAGCGTGACAGCCATGTCGATCCTGGGCCTCGTGCAGCAGCCGCCCGGCCGGATCGTGGGCGGCCGGGTGATGTTCGAAGGCCGGGATCTGCTGCGGCTATCGCGTCGGGAGATGCGGGCGGTCCGCGGCCGGTCGATCGCGATGATCTTCCAGGACCCGATGACGTCGCTGAACCCAGTACTGACGGTCGGCTTTCAAATCACCGAAGCGATACTTGCGCACGACACGGACCGCGGCAAGGCCGAGGAGCGGGCGATCGCTCTGCTCTCGACTGTGGGCGTGCCCAACGCAAAGGAGCGCTTCAGCCAATATCCGCACCAGTATTCGGGCGGCATGCGGCAGCGCGCTTTGATCGCGATGGCGATCGCCAACGGACCGCGGCTGCTCATTGCGGACGAACCGACAACCGCGCTCGACGTGACCATCCAGGCCCAGGTGTTCGAGACACTGAAGTTAGCGCAGCAGGAGACGCAGGCGGCGATGATCCTGATTACGCACGATCTCGGCCTCGTCGCGGAAATGGCAGACCGGGTCGCCGTGATGTATGCAGGACGGGTGGTCGAGACGGCTGGGGTGCGCGAGCTATTTCACGCGCCACGACACCCTTACACGGTCGGGCTAATGAGGAGTCTGCCCAGACTCGACAACCGGAGCGGGCACTTGATGCCGATTCCGGGCTCGCCGCCCAGCCTAATCCAACCGCCGCCTGGCTGTCCTTTCCATCCGCGCTGCGCGTCCTATGCCGGACGAAGTCGCTGCCACACGGAACGTCCCGCGCTGCGGCAAGTGGAGCCCAACCACGCTTCGGCCTGCCACTTCGCTGAAGACCTTGCGCGAAAAGTGCCTACATGACCCGTTCTAGCTCCGAAACTCCACTCCTCACCGTCGATCGATTAACCAAGCGTTATGGCAGTGACGTACGCGCAGTTGACGCCGTGAGCTTCACACTCCAGCGCGGCGAAACGCTCGGCCTTGTCGGCGAGTCGGGTTGCGGAAAATCAACGACGGGCCGCTGCATCATAGGCCTTGAACGGCTGACAGCTGGGACTGTAGCATTCGAGGGGCACGATGTCGGCAGCGCGAGACGCGCCGAGCTGAAGTTAATCCGGCGCAACCTACAATACGTCTTCCAGGATCCCTACTCCTCACTGAACCCGTTGATGACGATCCAAGCGACGCTGGAGGAGCCGCTACTCCTAGCCGGAGTGCGCCGAAGGGAGCGGCGCGATCGGGTGGCCGAGCTGATGCAACTCGTGGGCCTTGCACCCGAGCACGCCAACCGGTTTCCGCACGAGTTCTCAGGCGGCCAGCGACAGCGCATCGGTATCGCGCGCGCCCTGGCGCTCAACCCCAAGCTAATTATCCTCGATGAGCCTGTTTCGGCTCTCGACGTCTCGATTCAGGCGCAAGTGATCAACCTGCTCGAGGATCTGCAGGATCGCCTCGGGCTAGCCTACCTCTTTGTCGCGCACGACCTGTCGGTGGTGAGCCATACCTGCGACCGCGTGGCAGTTATGTATCTAGGCCGCATCGTCGAGATTGGCACCCGGGACGAGATCTTCGACCATCCCACGCATCCTTATACGCAAGCGCTGCTTTCGGCGATACCGATCCACGACCCAGACAAGCGCGGGCAGCGGCGGCGTATCGTGCTGTCGGGCGATCTGCCGAACGCGGCTAATCCACCATCGGGCTGTCGCTTCCGGACCCGCTGCTGGAAAGCGTCCGAGATCTGCGCCGCGACCGAACCGATACTCGAGCCCAAGGCCAGCGGCCAGCAGGCGGCGTGCCATTTCGCGCCTTCGAAGGCGGACTAGGGCATCGCCTTGGGGAGATAGCTTGTCTCAGGCTACTAAAGCCGTTCGCATGTGAGCAATAGAGAGGGTGAATGAACCAGATTGATCTCAAGGGCCAAGTGGCCGTCATCACTGGCGGTGCACAAGGCATCGGCTTCGCCATCGCGCGACGGCTCGTTGCCTCGGGCGCCAAGGTCAGCCTCTGGGACTTGGATACCGAGCTGCTGGCGAGCGCCAAGGCCGAACTGGGCGAAGCCGCTTCGATGATCGCAGTCAATATCACTAACTACAATGCGGTCGCGGCCGCCGTCGTTGAGATCGAAAGAAGCCTGGGTAGTCTCGATATCCTAGTGCACTCGGCGGGTATTGCCGGCAAGAACGCACCGCTCGACGAGTACGAGCTCGACGAATGGCACCGAGTGATCGAGATCGACCTTAACGGCGCGTTCTACGTCAACCGCGCCGTGCTGCCCGGGATGAAGGCCCGCAACTATGGCCGCATCGTAAACATCGCCTCGATAGCCGGCAAGGAAGGCAACCCGAATGCCTCGGCCTATGCCGCAGCCAAGGCTGGCGTCATCGGCATGACTAAGGCGGTCGGCAAAGAGTGCGCCAAGTATGACATCGCCATCAACGTCATTACCCCGGCGACCGCCAAGACCCGTATCCTCGACGAGCTCAAGCCCGAGTTCATCGAGTACATGCTGAATCGTATCCCCCGCGGCCGCTTCCTCGAAGTCGACGAAGCTGCCAACATGGTGGCTTGGCTGGTAAGCAAAGAGAACAGCTTCACTACTGCGTCGATATTCGATTTGAGCGGCGGTCGCGCGACCTACTGAGGGCGGATGGAAGTGAAGGCACAGACCTCGCCAATCGGTTCCGTTGCAAATTCTTATCTCGGCACAGAAACCGCTGGGCGACAGCTTTCAAATCGCAGCGAAGATTTTAAACTTTTCGGCGCCGGACAGATGAGCATTGTTGGCGTACCTCGCCTGTCGATTGCGCATCATGCGGATCACTTCCATCCCGAGCAGAGTGGCGCTGGCGCTTGCGAATGACTTGAACGCGAGCATTCGGTATACACGGCGCTTGATACGCCGGTGGTCTTGCTCGATGGGGTTGTTGAGGTAATTGGCTACGTGGTAGTCGACGGCAATGTTCTCCAACGGGATACGGCGAAGCGAGGCTGGCGCTTGGAAGATGGACAGCGACGACGGTGCCGGCGCTTTACCTGCTCGACGACACGAGGAGCATCATCGGCCGTTCGAGCTCTTCCTCCAGCGCCGACGCTTGCTTGATCTGTTCTATGGACGGGGCGAACTCATCAATCGGCGATGTCACGTTGTCTGCATATAAACGCGTTGAGACCTGCGGCCGCTGATGTCAGCTGACCACGGTCACAGCTTTCCATTCCGCCATGACCTGCAGGCGGTGAATATGTGTGGCGAGAGCGGAGCGTTTTGAGCAGGGCGGGACGAAGAGATTGCGCAGCGCCGAGAAGATCGAAACGAAGCGTTGAAGTGCTCCTGGTGATCGGAAGCCTTGCATGGTCCGCTCCCGTTTTCGCAGCGGCACATGGGAATTCTCCGCCCAATTATTCAATCCCTTGTGCGACCGATGCTCGACATCCGGCATCACCTGTCGCCTGGCTGCTCCATAAGAGCGCAGCTTGTCGGTGACCATGCGCTTCGGCGCGACACCTTGCTTCTTCAACAGCCGCGTCAGCAAGCGCTTGGCCGCCTTGGTGTTGCGGCGGTTCTGGACGATCTCATCGAGCACGTAGCCATCCTGGTCGACGGCGCGCCACAACCAGTGTTTCCTGCCGACGATGGTGATGACGACCTCGTCCAGATGCCAGACATCGTTTCGGTTGGGCTGCTTGCGGCGCAAGCGGCGAGCGTAATCCGGACCGAACTTGATGCCCCACCGGCGGATTGTCTCATACGAAACCACGATCCCGCGCTCCAGCAGCATTTCCTCGACCAGACGCAGGCTCAAGGGGAACCTGTAGTAGAGCCAGACGGCATGGGCGATGATCTGCGGCGGGAAACGATGACGCTTGTAGCTGACCGTCGCGGTGTTCATGCATGTGCGTCTACCCTGCCAGCCCCTCACAAGCTGTTAACGTGACATCACCCTTAAACCTGCTGGCCACGGTTCGTCTTGATCGTCTCCTGATCCCGCAGATGATCGCGCGGGGCGCCGGCGCGGTGGTGCATGTCACCTCCATCCAGTCCGTCCTGCCGCTTCCCGAGGCAACCACCGCATACGCCAGCGCCAAGGCCGCGCTCCGGACGTACAGCAAGTCCATCTCCAAGGAACTCGGTCCCAAGGGCGTGCGGGTCAACGTCGTCTCCCCCGGATGGATCATGACCGAGGGGACCGGAGTGTTTTTGGAACGTATCCAAGCCGCCAACGGCGGCACGCTAGAGGACGCGCGCCAGCTCGTCCTGGACGGCCTTGGCGGCATTGCCATCGGGCGCGGAGCCGAACCATTCGAGGTCGCTGAAGCCATCGCCTTCCTGGCCTCGGATCGCGCCTCTTCGATCCATGGTTCGGAGCTCGTCGTCGACGGCGGCACTGTCCCGACTGTCTGATCACACGGACACGTCCACGCTTGGCCGAGCTGGCCAGGCGTGGACAGACGCATGCCATAGCCTGATTGTCCCAGCGTCTGCTCGCCGGCCTTAGAGCGAATGTCCGCTGCTCTGGCCCATCGCGACATATTGCGCTACCGCCCGAAGTCGGTCGCTATAGGGGCAGAGCAGACATTGCTTTAGTCGCATCACGCCGCCGGGTTTATGGGTACACGGCCCAGTCAAAGCGGGTGAGATTCAAGCGCGTATCGCCGTAACCATCGCTACGGCACGATCGTCTGCGATCTGGAGCGACGGCGGATTGTGACGTTGTTGCCCGACCGTGAAGTTGCCACCGTCGAGGCTTGGCTTGCTGATCACCCTGAGATCGAAACCGTCTCGCGCGACCGCGGCGGCGGTTACGGCGAAGCCACCGCCAAGGCATTACCGAATGTGGTTCAGGTCGCAGACCGCTGGCATCTCATGGAGAATGCGAGCGCGGCTTTTCTCGACGCCGTTCGCAAGTCGATGCGGATAAACCGAACTGCGATCGGCGCTACGACGATCAACCCGGGCCTGCTCACCTATGCCGAGAAACTGCAATACGAAGGCTATCTGCGGCGTGAGGAGACAAACGCGGCAATCATGAAACTTGCCAGCGAAGGCATCCCCATCAAGGAGATCGTGCGCCGCACCGGTCACAGTCGCAAACTCGTGCGCCAAGTGATACGTGGCTAGCGAACCGATATTTTCCGCGTCCGGCAGAGTTCGCTCGAGGCATGGTTGCCGTTCCTGGATGGGCAATGGATATCGGGCTGCCACAATGCAAGCGAGCTCTGGCGGCGGCTGAAGACAAAAGGCTTTCGGGGACGCCCGGGCGTCGTCAGCGAATGGGCAAGGCGACGGCGTCGCGCCGAGCAGGCATCCGATCAGCAACTCCACAAGGTGCCGTCAGCCAGAACGATCGCGCGGCTGATGACGACGGCCCGTGATCATCTGAGCAAAGCCGACACGGTCATGATCGCCGCCATCGAAGCGGGTGTGCCCCTGCTGGTGGAAGCACGCAACCTGAGCGCCGGTTTCCATTCCATGATCCGTAAGAAGCTTGCCGATGATCTCGAGCCGTGGATCGCCGACGCCGGCAAAAGCCTCATCGCGTCCTTCGCCAAGGGCATCATTCGCGACCATGCTGCCGTCCGCGCCGCGATCACCGAACCATGGTCCAACGGTCAAACAGAGGGACAGATCACCAAGCTCAAGCTTGTGAAACGGCAGATGTATGGACGCGGAAAGCTCGACCTCCTGCTAGCCAGGCTGATCGGTGCCGTATGATCCCGAACTTCATCGAGAGTGCGTCAGACTCCTTATTCCACGCCGAAACACACTCTGGGCGCTGGTTCGTCAAAAGCGACGGGCAGGTGGATCAATTCGCACCATCCGTCATGCGCATTGCACCGCGACAGGCAGTTTGGGGCGAAAGGGTACGTCCGCTCCAATCGCCGGACACAACAGATTGCTAGTGGAAACCGTTGAGCCGTAGTCTGCTATATCAAGCAGGCGAGGTCATTTCTCGGCCGGGAACTACGCTAACGAACCAGAAGACACCGGAGAGCTTGTCGATTTGGCCAGCAGCCAGACCGACCGACGCCTCTCGGGAGAGCTGCCCCATGGCGGAGCCCCAGGCGTCGATTGACGGCATGTTGCTGCGACTGGCTCCCATCCCATATCTGAGAAGATCGCAAACTCCCGGAGCCAAAATGAAAATGAGCCCTCCATCATGCGTGGTTGACTGAACCTGTGCGTCGAGTTTGAGCGCGCGCAGAAGGATTTGGGATGGCCGAACGTCATCCCGTTGATCGGTGGGCGCAACATCACGCGGCCTCCGCCACCTATGTCGTCTGTGGCTGGAGATCATGCAGATAGTTGACCGCTCGCTGGGCATGGGCTGCCGCGGCAAAGATGAAACGCCTCTCGTTTTTGAGTATGTCGAGCCAGCTCGCGAGATAGCTCGCGTGATCAGGCCTCGGCTCGAGCTCGGGGACGATGCCGAGATCAGCCGCCAAGAAGCAACCACCCAGATCGGCCACGAGTTCCTCGTAGGCCCTGCAGGAACGATCCTTGTGATATCGCGAGAGATCGCGATCAAGCCGATGCTCAGCGCCAGCCCAGTGGGTCAGCTCGTGACCGAGTATCGCATATTAACTGGGCGCGTCGCGGAAACTCTCGAACGCAGGCACTTGCACGATATCGAGAGCGGGATTGAAATAGGCTTGATGCCCGCCATGCCGGATGACCGCACGTGTGTTGGCAATGAAGATATGCGCTGCGCGTCGACTGGGCCGAGACCGAACAGCACCTTTGCACCACCCGTGGAAAAGCCTCGCCATTGCGGACCGCGTTCCTCCCAACCGGTGACGCCCTCGCCGTCCCTATGGGCGGCCCACAGGCTTCCACCCGGGCCTTCGCGCAGAAGACTGTGCGAGATGGCAGCGCGAAGAACGCTCTCCGGAAGGTGACGCTCGCCACGCAGGTAGCGCCAGGTCATCGAACCCGGCCACGGCTTGCGGCGCTTGGCCCATCGGTCGGGAACCGAAGAGGTCGGTTCGATCTCACGCGCGGGCCGCCTCCAAACCGGCTCTGCGGGAACGAACCCGTCCAATGAGGCCACGCGAGCGAGGGCCTCGACGAAGGTTACACCCTCCAGATGCTCGACCAGGCTGAACACGTCGCCCTTGGCATCGGACAACGGATCGAACCATCCATAACCCTAGTGAATAGCGATGATGATGTCACCGTCGCGTCGATATTTGACCGCCCTTCTGGTGCTTTCCTTCAGATCGATGGCAAATCCCGCCCGCTCCAGCGCGGCGGCGCTTCTCACACGATCGCGCAGTTCTTCCAGTTCGTTCCAATTCATGTTCCTTGCCGGCGCGCACGCGCATCCGCCTTTCCTTCATGTTGCCTTTTCCGCACCTTGCCGGATCGCTTCGCGAAGCCGCGAAGGGCAAAAGGAGGCAAGGGCGCGGCTGGCAAGACAAGGTCTTTCACCTCGCCGACCGCCACGCGCCGGCCTCGGCACAGCTTCCCCTGCCGCCGCTGCTCGCGAGCGCCACCTCTGGATGTGGAAGCCGGCTCAATGAGCCGGCCCATACTGGAAGGGATCGAACTCGGCGATGGTTTCGACCTCGTCGTCTTCGAGTTCGTCGCTCGGCAGGACGCCGAGTTCACCACCGGACCTGAAGAGTGTGACGGGGACCATGAGGGTGCGAGCAAGGTGAAAGGCGTGGTTCTGCGCAAGGGAAAGGTCTTGGGACATCCGAGGGCTCCATCTTTGGAGCGGGCCAATTCCCGCTCGATGGCTCCGTCAGTGTCTGGCCCCGGTCGCGATCACCGCGAATGCGAAGCCGAGCGGCGGCAGCTTGCTAGCCGACCCCTCGCGGGTTGATCGTGGAAGGTCCGGGGACGGACCGGGAAGCCATCACCGGAGAGCGGGATTGGATCGCATCCTTGGAGGCCGGGATGCGCTCGACATAGTCCGCGCCGGCACCAACGCTAAGGCGTCTTCGATCACACATGGACGTCCAGTGAACCGAACGTGCCGGTTTATGAGCTAGAGTCTCATGAAGAGCTTTGCCACAACGGTACGCTCACCTTAGCACATCGCAGTGAGGATCGGCCATTTGGGGTGAGGACTGGCAGGCCGTCAGGCAGGCAAGCCGCGTTCCACCTTTTGCGAACCGATATCCGTCGGGTTCACCGCCATGATGCTAGCGACCAATCAACAAGGGCTGCTGCCCTCACGTTGCCAACCGTGGATGTCGCGTTAGGTAACATTTTTCTGCCGGCGCGAGGAGCTGGAGGGCCCTACGCGCGCGACGTTGACGGGCCGACAATTATCGTACAAAACCAAACTAAATCGGTTCAGCTGCTGCCGCAGCGGAACTTCGCCCAGCCAGTTTAGGGATCATGGACCATCAGGGAAAGCCGACCAGGCAACGCAGATCTGGAGGCAAGGGCAACAACGTCAAGGCGGATCTGATCGCTGTCGTCGTCGCCATGAACAACCGCGTCCCCTGCGTTCTCACCATCCAGCAGGCAAACGCGCTGCCGTCAGGTCCGTTCGAACTTGCTCACCGTTCGCTGCAGTCGGGTCTCAGAGGATGGGTCGAACAACAGACCGGCCACCCGCTCGGCTATATCGAACAGCTTTACACCTTCGCCGATCGTGACAGGATCGGCGCTGAGGAGCGCGTAATCTCGATCAGCTATCTCGCGCTCACGCAGGCCGACGATGTAGGCGCCGCAGCCAGGCGATCCTGGGCAAGCTGGTACGACTATTTTCCATGGGAGGATCATCGCTCCGGCGCGCCGGCGGCAGTGTTGAAATATCTGCGACCACGCCTGAGGGAATGGGCCGATAGCGCTGACGACACAGCCGTACGCCTTGACCGCCGGCGGCGCGCGGCTGTCGCCTTCGGCTTCGACGAGCGGTCATGGAACGAAGAGTTCGCGCTGCAGCGCTACGAACTCCTCTACGAGGCAGCGCTGGTAGAGGAAGCGATACGCGGCGGACATTCAGCCGCGCCCGCTCTGGTGGCGGGCAAATCCATGATCGCCGATCACCGTCGCATCCTGGCAACGGCGATTGCGCGGCTGCGCTCCAAGATCAAATACCGGCCCGTCGTATTCGAGCTGATGCCGCCGGTCTTTACGCTTTTGCAGCTGCAGCAAACCGTCGAAGCGCTCTCCGGCAGGCTCATCGACAAACCGAACTTTCGCCGGCTCATAGAACAACAAGAGCTGGTTGAGAAAACCGGGGAGACGACCAGCGAAACGGGCGGTCGGCCGGCGCAGCTCTACCGCTTCCGCCACGACATTCTCGACGAAAGGCCCGTGGCCGGGACAAAATTGCCGCTTACGAGGGCTTGACATCCCTTATAGTCACAAAGAATATATGTCTTATATTCTTGCAGACTATAACTGGAGGCTCGATGAGCGCCATCCTGCCTTTAGGTGCGTCCCTGTACGACCGCGTGCGGCGCGTCATTCCGCCCTTCGAATGGCCGGTTTTTGCTGAGGATGTCGAGGCCATCCTTGACCTCAAGCGGCAGCGAAACGCCGTCGTCCTGGCGCACAATTATCAAACGCCGGAGATCTTCCACTGCGTCGCCGACATCGTTGGCGACAGTCTGGCACTCGCCCGCAAGGCAATGACGGTCGAAGCCGATGTCATCGTTCTGGCCGGTGTGCACTTCATGGCCGAGACCGCCAAGTTGCTCAACCCGGACAAAACGGTGCTGATCCCGGATACGCAAGCCGGCTGCTCGCTCGCCGATTCCATTACCGCCGAAGATGTCCGTCTCATGCGGCAGCGCTACCCGGGCGTGCCAATTGTCACCTACGTCAACACTTCCGCCACCGTAAAGGCTGAGTCCGACATCTGCTGCACCTCGGGCAACGCCAAAGCCGTCGTCGAGTCTCTCAATGTTCCCCGAGTGATCATGCTGCCGGATGAGTATCTGGCCCAGAACATCGCGACCCAGACCGACGTTGAGATCATCGCCTGGAAGGGGCATTGCGAGGTGCATGAGCGCTTCACCCCAGCCGACATCCGCCAGTTGCGCGAGGACCATCCCGGCGTGACGGTGCTCGCGCATCCCGAGTGCCTGCCTGATGTGGTGTCTGAGGCCGATTTTTCTGGCTCGACCGCTGCCATGTCCGAATATGTCGGAAGACAAAAACCACCTCGCGTCGTCCTGATGACTGAGTGCTCGATGAGCGACAATGTCGCGGTCGAGCATCCCGAAGTCGAGTTCATCCGGCCCTGCAATTTGTGCCCGCACATGAAGCGCATCACGCTCGCCAACATCCGCATGGCGCTCGAACAGAACCGCCATGCCGTCACCATTGATCCCGAGATCGCCGGGCGCGCGCGGATGGCCGTCGAGCGGATGCTGGCGGTATGAGCATGGACGTCCGCGACCTCGGCGGCCGGCCGGTCATCATCGGCGGCGGCATAGCCGGGCTGATGACGGCGCTGCATCTGGCGCCCGAGCCGGTGCTTCTGCTCTCGCGATCGCCGCTTGGCGCGGACTCGTCCAGCGCGTGGGCACAGGGCGGGCTTGCCGCCAGCCTTGGTGATGATGACGATCCGGCGTTGCACTTGGCCGACACGCTCGCCGCAGGCGACGGTCTTTGCGATGCGCAAGCGGCGGGGCCTATTGTGTACGGCGCGCCCGCAGCGATCGAATATCTGGCATGCCTGGGGGTTCGCTTCGATCGGACGCCGACAGGCGCCCTCCGTCTTGGATTGGAGGCCGCCCACAGCCGGCGGCGCATCGTTCATGCCGGGGGTGATGGCAGCGGCCGGGAGATCATGCGCGCCCTTGTCGCTGCCATGCGATCGATGCCGACAATAGAGGTCGTCGAGGGCTTCGAGGCGCGTCGCCTGGCCATGGAGGGCGGCAGAATCGCCGGTGTTGTGGCGAGTGGCCCCACAGGTCCGGTGTTCGTCGCGACGGCACGGGTCGTTCTCGCCACGGGCGGAATCGGCGGCCTGTTCCACGACTCGACCAACCCGTTGGGCAGTTGCGGACAGGGCCTGGCGCTCGCAGCGCATGCGGGAGCCGTCCTTGCCGATATGGAATTTATCCAGTTCCACCCGACCGCGCTTGATGGATCGAACCGCCCTATGACGCTGATCAGCGAGGCGGTTCGCGGCGAAGGTGCTGTGATCGTCGACGAGACGGGTCGACGTTTCCTCGACGGCGTGCCAGGAGCGGAGCTTGCGCCGCGCGACATTGTCGCACGCGCTGTCTGGAAGCATCTCGCGGACGGCCACCGCGTCTTTCTCGACGTCCGCGAAAAGCAGGGCGCGACATTCGGTCGGCAGTTTCCAACCATCGCATCAGCCTGCGGGCGGGCGGGCATCGATCCGACGTGTGATCTCATTCCCATCCGGCCGGCGCAGCACTATCACATGGGTGGTGTCGCCGTGGATCTGGGCGGGCGCACTTCCGTTCCGGGACTTTGGGCCTGCGGCGAAGTCGCCTCGACCGGACTGCATGGCGCCAACAGGCTCGCCAGCAATTCCCTGACCGAGGCGGTCGTGTGCGCCCGCTGGGTCGCTGAAAGCGTTGCCGGAACCCCTGCGCGGAGAACAAAGCCTGCATTTGCAGAGGATTATCCATCGCCCGATCCGCTATCTGTTCGTCCTTTCTCGTCGCGTGCACTCGGCATCGTACGGGATGGTGAAGGTTTGCAAGCAGCAGCACGTGCCTTGTTGCCGCTCGCCGAAGGCACCCACGCAGTCTCGGATCCAGCAGCTGTCGGGCTGATGATTGCGATTGCCGTGTTGCAGCGCCAGGAAAGCCGCGGTGCTCACTATCGGACGGACTTTCCCCATCAAGCACCCGACGCCCGACGGTCCAAAATCACCCTCGACGACGCCTTGGGCGCAGCGCGAGAACTGGCCAACTCCCCAGCACTGGAAAGGGCCATGTGATGAACCTCAGCCCGCTTCCCGCAATCATGCTCGAGCCGCTGGTACGGGCAGCCCTTCTCGAAGACCTCGGCAGGGCCGGTGACGTAACCACGGACGCCGTTGTAACCCCCTATCACTGCGTAAAGACCGTGCTCGCGGCGCGCCAGCGCGGGATTGTCGCGGGGCTCGATCTGGCCATGCTCGCCTTCCGCCTGATCAGTCCCGACGTTGAAATCTCGCTGGAGCGGCCAGACGGCAGTAGTGTCGAGGAAGGAGAGGTCATCGCGTCGGTGGTTGGCCCGGCCCGGGCCATTCTCACTGCCGAACGCACCGCGCTCAATTTTTTATGCCATCTAAGTGGGATTGCCACCGCAACCGCGTCGATTGTTGCAGCCGTTCGCGAACACCCAGTGAAGATCACCTGCACCCGCAAGACGACACCCGGCTTACGCGCTGTCGAAAAATACGCCGTGCGTGCTGGGGGCGGCGCGAATCACCGTTTCGGCCTCGACGACGCCATCTTGATCAAGGACAACCACATCGCCATCGCCGGGGGGATCCGTGCGGCCATCAAGCGCGCGCGAGCGAGTGCCGGTCATCTCGTCAAGATCGAAGTCGAGGTCGATACGCTGACCCAGCTAGAAGAAGCACTGACCCTAGCTCCCGACGCCGTCCTGCTCGACAACATGTCGGTCGATGTGCTTCGCCAGGCTGTGTCGATGGTCGCCGGTCGAGCAATCACCGAGGCATCCGGCCGGATCACCGCCTCAACTGCGCCAGCCATCGCCGCCGCCGGCATCGATCTTATCTCCATCGGCTGGCTGACCCATAGCGCGCCGATCCTCGATATCGGCCTTGACTATCGAGCGCCCTGACGGCCATGCGCAAATACATGGGGCAATCGGCATTCCAAACCCGCATGACTCGTACGACCAAGACGGGCAGCGTAGAGATGGGAAACAGGATGGACATGCACGGCACCACTGCGACGACGACAATGCCACAGGCCCAAGCCCCTGACACTGGCATGTGGACCTTGGGGAAGGCTCGAGCTGTTCACGACGCACCTTTCAACAATCTCCTTTTCCTGGCGCAAACCGTTCATCGCGAGAATTTCGATCCCAACAAGGTCCAGCTCAGCCGGCTTCTCAGCATCAAGACCGGCGGATGTCCGGAGGATTGCGGCTATTGCAGCCAGTCGGCGCATCACGAAAGCGGGTTGAAGGCGTCGAAGCTGATGGAGGTCAGGCGCGTCATCGCCGAGGCGACCAAGGCGCGTGACGCCGGCGCGACCCGCTATTGCATAGGCGCCGCCTGGCGCAATCCCAAGCCGCGCGACATGGATGCGGTCGTGGCGATGGTCGAAGGCGTCAAGGCGCTGGGCATGGAGACCTGCATGACGCTCGGCATGCTCGACCTCGGCCAGGCGCAGCGGCTGAAAGAGGCCGGCCTCGACTACTACAACCACAACATCGACACTTCCGAGCGCTACTACAAAGAGGTCATCTCGACCCGGACGTTTGCCGACCGCCTGGATACGCTGGCCAATGTCCGCGACAGCGGCATCAAGGTCTGCTGCGGCGGCATTGTCGGCATGGGCGAAGAGCCGGTGGACCGAATCGACATGCTGGTGACGCTGGCCAATCTGCCGGAACATCCGGAAAGCGTTCCGATCAACATGCTGATCCCGATCGAGGGCACTCCGCTTGCCGACGCCAAGCCGATCGAGCCGATCGAATTCGTGCGCGTGATCGCGCTGGCACGCATCATGATGCCGAAATCGCATGTCCGACTTTCGGCCGGCCGCACCGCCATGACCGACGAGATGCAGGCGCTGTGCTTCTTTGCCGGCGCCAATTCGATCTTCGTCGGCGACACGCTGCTGACGGCGGACAATCCCGGCGAAGACAAGGATAGCCTTCTGTTCCGCCGTCTCGGCATCGAGCCGATGGAACTCGAGGCGCAATGAACGGGGCACCGCTTGCCCGCTATGACGCGACGTTGCAGGGACTGGCGCGCAAGGACCGGCTGCGGACACTGTCGCCGCGTACCGGGCTCGACTTCTCGTCGAACGACTATCTGGGGCTTGCCGCCTCGAGAAGACTAGGCGATGCGGTGGCAGTGGCGATCGCGCAGGGCACGCCGGTCGGCGCCACCGGGTCACGGCTGTTGCGCGGCAACGCGCCGGAGCATGAGGCCTTGGAGGCGGATGCGGCCGCGTTCTTCGGAGTCGACCGCGCGCTGTTCTTCGGCAGCGGCTACATCGCCAACTTCGCCCTGCTGACCGCCCTGCCGCAGAAGGGTGACCTTTTGGTCCTCGACGAGCTGGCCCATGCCAGCATGCATGAGGGGGCCCGCGCTGGCCGCGCCGAGTTCAAGCTCGCCGCGCACAACGACGTCGATGCCTTCGAGGATACGATCACACGCTGGCGCGCCGAAGGCGGCATGGGGCGCGCCTGGATCGTGGTCGAAAGCCTCTACAGCATGGATGGCGACCGCGCGCCGATGGAGAGCCTGGTCGCGCTTGCCGATCGGCACGAGGCGTTCATCGTCGTCGACGAGGCGCATGCCACCGGCGTCTGGGGACCGGACGGCCGGGGGCTGGCCGCCGCATTCGAGGGCCGCGACAACATCATTGCGCTCCATACATGCGGCAAGGCGCTCGGCGCCTCCGGCGCGCTGGTCACCGGGCCGGGACTGCTGTGCGACTATCTCGTCAACCGCTGCCGGCCATTCATCTATTCCACCGCGCCATCGCCGTTGATGGCCGTGGCAGCGCGCGAGGCGATTGCCATGCTGTCCGATGAGCCCCAACGCCCTGTCCAGTTGCAGGAGCGCGTTGCCTTCGCGGGCCGCCAACTGGCCGAACGCTGCGGCGTGGCATCCAGCGGCTCGCAGATTCAGCCCTTTGTCATCGGCGACGTCGGGCGCACCATGGCCGTGGCGGCGGCGCTGCAGGCGCGCGGTTTCGACATACGCGGCATTCGTCCGCCGACGGTGCCCGAGGGCACATCGCGGCTGCGCATTTCGCTGACGCTCAACGTCGACGAGGCCGACATTTCCGCCATGGTCGAGGCGCTCGTCGAGGTGTTGGCCGCGGCATGACCAAGCGCATCGTCATCACCGGAACGGATACCGGCATCGGCAAGACGGTGTTTTCGGCGGGATTGGCCGGCCTGCTCGACGGCTTCTACTGGAAGCCGGTGCAATCGGGCCTCGACGAAGAGACCGACAGCGAGGTTGTGGAACGGCTCGCTGGCCTGCCGCCGGGGCGCGTGCTGCCCGAAGTGTATCGTCTGAAGGAGCCGCTGTCGCCGCATCGCTCAGCCGAACTCGACGGCGTCGCGATAGACGTCGCAGAGCTCTCGCTTCCGGACTTGCCGGGTCCGCTCGTCATCGAAGGTGCAGGGGGACTGATGGTGCCGCTCAACCGGCGCACCAAGTTCATCGACATATTCGCTCAGTGGCGGGCGCCGGTCATCCTGTGCGCCCGCACCAAGCTCGGCACGATCAACCACACCCTGCTGTCGATCGAGGCGCTCAGGGCCCGTTCCATACCGCTCATCGGTATTGCCTTCATCGGCGATGAGGTGGCCGATACGCAGAGAACCATCGTGGAATTCAGCGGCGTGCGCCAGCTTGGCAGGCTGCCGCTGCTCGGTCCGCTGACGAGCGGGACGCTGCGGGAAGCGATGGCCGCCGGCTTCGACCTCACAGCGATCGCGGGAGGCGAATGATGTCGCAGTCTCAAGTCTGGCATCCCTTTACCCAGCACGCCCTCGAGCCGGCGATCCCTGAAATCGTACGGACGGAAGGCGCCTACCTCCACAAGGCTGACGGCACGCGCATCCTGGACGCCATTTCCTCCTGGTGGGTCGTCACCCACGGTCACCGCCACCCCCGCATCATCAAGGCCATCGAGACGACCGCGGCGAGCCTCGACCAGATCATCTTCGCCGGCTTCACGCACGAGCCGGCCGAACGCTTGGCCAAGGCACTTGTCGGCCTCGCTCCGCCCGGCCTCGACTGGGTGTTCTACTCCGACAGCGGCTCGACCTCGGTCGAGGTCGCGCTGAAGATGGCGCTCGGCTATTTCGGCAACATCGGTGCGCCGCGCTCGCGCATCATCGTCATGGAGCACAGCTATCATGGCGACACGATCGGCACGATGAGCGTCGGCGCCCGCGGCGTGTTCAATGCTGCCTACGAGCCCTTGCTGTTCGAGGTCGAAACCATCCCCTTCCCGGCCGTCGGGCGCGAGCAGGAGACGCTTGATCGGTTCGAGGCAGTCTCTCGCGACCGGCACGCCGCCGCTCTCATCGTCGAGCCGCTGGTGCTCGGCGCCGGCGGCATGCTGATGTATCCGGCCTGGGTTCTCACCGAGTTGAAGAAGATCGCCGAGGCCTCCGGCACGCTGCTGATCGCCGACGAAGTGATGACCGGCTGGGGCCGCACCGGAACCATGTTCGCCTGCGAGCAGGCAGCGATCTCTCCGGACATACTGTGCACCTCGAAAGGGCTGACGGGCGGCGTCACCCCGCTGGCCGCCACGCTCGCGACCGATGCCATCTTCCAGGCCCACTATTCCGAGGACCGGACCAAGACGTTTTTCCACTCGAGTTCCTACACCGCCAATCCGATGGCCTGCGCGGCGGCACTCGCCAATGTCGAGATCTGGCGTGACGAGCCGGTGGCCGAGCGTATCGCGACCCTGAGCGCGAGACAGGCCGCCGGGCTTCGGCGCTTTGGCGACAATCCGTTCTTCACCGACATCCGGACAACCGGCACGATCGCGGCCCTCGATCTGCACACCGGCTCCGCCGGCTATCTGGCCGAGATCGGGCCGAAGCTGCGTGCATTCTTCCTAGAGCGCGGGCTGCTCGTGCGCCCGCTCGGCAATGTGCTGTATCTCATGCCACCCTATTGCATCACCGGCGACGAACTCGAAGGGCTCTATGACGCCATCGAGGAGGCGGGCGAACGCTTCGGCGCGAAACCATGAGCGGGTCGTCGCGCCTTCTCGGGTTTGGCCATCATGCGCCGGCACGCAAGGTCGAGAACCCGGAGATCGAAAACAGTCTTGGGCTCGAACCCGGCTGGATCGAGCGGCGCACCGGCATTCGCTCGCGCTTCTGGGCCGCGGACGAAGACACGCTGTCGGGCCTTGCCGCGCAAGCCGGCGACATGGCGCTGGCGAGCGCCGGTATCGAGCGTGGCGACATCGGTCTTTTGTTGCTTGCCACCTCGAAGCCCGATCACCTCTTGCCGCCCAGTGCGCCGCTGGTCGCGCATCGGCTTGGGCTGGGGCGTGCGGGCGCGGTCGACCTGACCGGCGCCTGCGCCGGCTTCATCTATGCGCTGATGTTCGCGGACGGATTCACCCGCCTGCATGGCAAGGCGTCCCTTGTGATTGCGGCCAACATCCTCAGCCGCCGCATCAACCCGGCCGAGCGCGCCAGCGCCGTGCTGTTTGCCGATGCCGCCGGCGCCGTGGTGATCGGTCCCTGCGAGGATCCCGACCGGGGCATTCTCGGTGCATCGGTGGATTCCGACGGCTCTCGCTACGGGCTGATCCAGATCCCCGCGGGAGGAAGCAACAAGCCGTTCCATGGCGACCTCGACCTCGGGGAAACCCGGATGACGATCACTGACGGCCGTGAAGTGTTCGGCAAGGCCGTCGAGATGATGACCGCCTGCTCGCGAGATGCGCTCACTGCCGCCCGGATGCAGCCGCAGGACATCGATCGGTTCGTGCCGCATCAGGCCAACGCCCGCATATTCGATGCTGTCGGCAGGAACCTCGGCATTGCAGATCAAGCAATCGTCAAGACGATCGTCGATTACGGCAACTCTTCCGCCGCAACGATCCCGCTCTCGCTCTCGCTGACCCATCGGACGGAGCCATTCCGGCCTGGCGAGAAAATTCTACTTGCGGCAGCGGGCGCGGGCCTCACCGGCGGTGCGCTCTTGGTTGGAATTTAGCGGGGTGACCCGGAAAGCCAATGGAACGGCAAGACTGACCTTGTAAGATCGATAGGGACAACGGAACCAATGCGAAAGATAGTTGCCGGCAAGCTGCACGGCATCCACGTCACCGAGGCAAACCTCAATTACCATGGTTCGATAACACTCGACCCTGACCACTGCGAGGCAGCAGGGATCCTGCCCATGGAATTCGTGGAGATATGGAACAAGAATTCCGGTGCCAAGATTTCAACCTATGTCATTCTCGGCGAGCGCGGCTCACGATGCTGCATCCTCAACGGTGCGGCGGCCCGCACCTGCCAGCCCGACGACCAGATCATTGTCTGCAGCTCCATCTACTTGGACGAAGCGCATATCACATCACTCAAGCCGCGGATCGTCACGTTCGACCAGGACAACCACATCCTAGACCGCCTGAGCTACTCCGTCGATCTTGACGCAGATGGTCGTTACAGCTTCTCCATCCTTGACGAGTCGCATGAGGCTTTGGCCATTCCTGCCCTGGTCTCCGGGCGTGACTCCCGCCGCACTTCTGAGAGAGTCTCTCCTCCCGGTTGCAACTCGCCCATCCCTGAAGAAAGGACTTGAGTTTCAGGGATCAAAGGCACTCCAGCTTGGAGGAGAGGCCCGCCGCGCTTTAGCCAAAGCGGCTTTCGTAAGATAGCCCAATGTCGACATTCCCACGATTGAGCCAACAGCCGCGCGGCTCGATCCCTTCTGAAGTCAGTTGCGGCGGCGGCTTGCAAATTCATGCTGCTTTTTCGAGCGCCGCCGGCCGGGTCCTTGACGACGGGACTTTCATGATCTTAGCCACCGTGTCATCAGCAGCAAGCAGCAAGCAGCATCGCAGAGAGCCTTCGCCGACGTGTCTGTTCCGGCCCGCCAGCCATCCAAACGTCTCCCCCAAGTTCGGTGCAGGCATCAGTGTTCGTCAATTGGTGGCTTGCTGGCAAGACCGAGTCTGGCTCGTTGGCCATCGGCGAAATTCTCGGCAGGATACTGTGTCTTGAACCGATGAACTGTCAGTTTGCCGTCCTCAACAATATGAACGACCCATTCCCCAACGCAACGCTTGACGCGCACGTCGTTTGGTTCGCCAGCCACCATCGCTGCCCCTGATTTCGCCGCCCTGGACCGAGACTGAAAGTCGCTCCCTCCATGGCGAAAAACACGGGACCTTACGTTACGTCAAGCGCGGATTTTCTGAATAGCGGATGCGTATCGATTTGACGGCGACGGGCGATTTGGACCCGCAACGTCAGATAGCGCGACATCTGCGCTTGTATCGATTTAGATGGGTAGATTTCGCATTTTAATGATGCCTTAATTATCCATAGCTAATGTCAATGGGGACGCGTATTCTGTTCGAGTTGCTCTGCAAAAGCCCGCCGCTCTTGCCTTCAAGAGTGGCGGGCTTTTTTGGCTGTGAAAGGCTGGTGCGTCGGTGTGGATGCTGCCACAGCGCAAGCGCGGCAGATATGTTCTCCTCCCCTTTAATGTCGCGGTGCTGCTTTTCGGGGCGAAGGCTCGTCGAGGACGACGTTGACTCGCTAGCCGCCGGCTCTTCCTGATGCTGGTCGCCGGACCCCTCCCCCTGAGCACGTGCCTTGGCGTCCGGGGTGCTCGGTGCAATCGACGCCGTCTCGACCAGATCGTAGCGGCACTTCGAAGACTGTCTTTCAAGCCCACCCGTAGAGTTCCAGGACAGAAGAAGCCGACAACACCATCGACGTTCTCATCGACCTCACCGCCGATGTGGTCAGCGTATGTCTCGAACAATCCCGGTAGGTGAACTCCCTGCCCTGATCGGCCAGGTGCACGCAGCACTCAAAGGCACGGCCGGCGCCAGTATTTCCGCAGAAGAACCGGAGGTTCTCAAGCCTGCCGTATCAGAAAGTCAGTGACTCCGGACTACATCATCTGCCTTGAGGACGTTCAAGTCGCTCAAGCCATCTTTCGTCCCACTACTGGCTGACGCCGGACGAATATCGTGCCAAATGGGCTCTGCCGTCTGATTGTCCCATGGTCGCGCCGAATTACGCCGCTGCGCGCTCGGCATTGGCCAAGACGATGGGGCTCGGCCGCAAACCTGTGGAGCCGGAAAGCCAGCGCCGGCTAAGCGTACCCGCAAGAACGTCGCAGCTTAATTTCAGCAACCGAGCTTTGTTCTAGGAACGCGCAGTTGCCATTGAGATAAATTGCATCTGAACGGAATATGAAAAGGCGGGGTCTACCCCCGCCTTCGCTTTCAGCCAGCTTGGCTTTCCAAAGACTTCGCGCGGGCTTACACCAGATTGCTGCTCAAGCCGTCCGATCGAGCCCTGTGGTCGCCCGCTCTGATCACGCGACGCCAGACCACCCTGGATCTATCGCGTCCATCCGCTGCCAGGCGGGAGAAAATTCAGCCGGCTTTGCTGAGGTTGCCAGCCGAGGACTTGCCGGTGCGCCGGTCCTGTTCGATTTCATAGTTGATCTTCTGGCCATCAGCGAGGGTCGAGAGGCCTGCTCGTTCAACAGCGGAAATGTGGACGAAAACATCCTGACCGCCATTGTCGGGCTGGATAAATCCAAATCCCTTGGTGCTGTTGAACCACTTTACCGTTCCAGTCGCCATAAGCGTTTTCCTTGTAACAATTGCAACGTGGGCAGGCCGTCAGGCCAGTCCCGATTCATAACCGAAACTTCTGCGTTTTGGGGCAGCAAAAGCGAGAAATATGCAAGGCTCGGTTCGACCGGCCGCCTGAGGAAGCCTATCGGCGAACAATATCAATCGCTCCAACCCAGTGAAACCAGTGAAAGAAGCGCTCGTGCTGGCAGAGGGACGCGATGCTAGTCGGATGATGGTCGTGGAATTTCCGTCTTGGAGCTCGCCCAAGCCTGCTATGCCGATCCAGCCTATGACGAGGCGTGGCGGTCTGCGCTGCGCGCATCTCATCGAATCCTTGTCATTTTCGGGGAAAACCCGGCTAAGCCGGGATTGTCAACGATGATGGCATGTAGGCGCTCTCAGAAACCCCAACAAAGTCCGCATGGCAGCCGTCAGATCTTTGCTCTCGAGCTTCCGCTCGCCACCCGAGAACTGAATCTGAACTGAAGAGCCATCATCGTTCCAACCCAAACAGCTGTCCCGGTGATGGTCAGTCAGCAGTTCCTGAGCATCGAAGCTTTCTTAATCGCAGCGAAGTATCTTTGCTTCAAGCGCGGCTGCCACGAAAGCTCTTCGAGCTGCAGCTGGATAAGCCTCACCGCGCAACACTTGCAGACAGGCGTCCATCGCCGCCTTCCGTTTCACGGTCTGACGTTGAAGATCACGCAGCAAGATAGCGGCCGCCTCATTGACCTCGAACACGATCCGCTCTGGGCTGTGGTGGCTAACCTGAACAACGACTGGCCTCTCAAATCTGCGCACGCCGGTCCTCTCCGCTCCTGTGAGGCAAACAGCCTCGATCGCACCTCTTGCCCAGCCGAACTGTTCCGCTGATCGCAGAACCTGGCTCCTCGCGATCGATGTGCGGTACCTGATTCATGGCTGGATTGCGCCGCTAACGCCGAAACCGGCTTCTGCTTTCTGATATCCGCGAAAGCTCAACACAATGCCCCCCTCGGCGTGCCCGTGCCAGACGCCTATGCCTCCACTTTTCCACGGCCCGACTTGCAGGCAGCAAGCCATTGCATCGCAGAAATTGCATCTTCCAATATGGCTGCCCGTTTCGCAAAGCCGAAAAAGACATTGCGCGCTGCGCTTACAGGTTTTCGCCCATCGTATGCATCATAGCAGGCCCAGAGGGCGGCTTCGTGGATCAGGTCTCTGCAATCTTCTGGCCATTCATTAAGGAAATCGACAGCGTCCGCGAGGCTGGCAATCTCCTGCACCATGTAGGTTGCACGCTTCACGAAAACTGGGCTGCTAAAAGCATCAGGGTTCATTGGGCCCTCCTGACCTACTGAACGACTGGTCCGCGAGAACAGGCGCTTCATCGGCACCGCCGACGATTGCGGAATGTGCTGAGGGCAATGACGGTTCAAGAGGAAAGCAGGGGGCATTTGGCAGACTGGATTGGTAGCCTAGCAGGCCGATCCGCTGCCGCGGCTCCCCGAAGACCTCGCAATTAGGATGCGATGGCCAAGCGTTTGTATGAGGATCGCGCACGACGTCAATGAAGCCATCGAAATCGGATCGATATCATGCGTCCCTATCCCGCTCGGATCGCCACGATGCTGCAGTGACCCACCCAGCATCTCGCTGTCGCTCCGATCCGATTGCCGACGATCGGCCGCTCTGGCCCGCATGCCGACGCTGCAGGTCCATCAACGGCATGAATCGGTCGCTTGTGATCGATTCCGAAAATGCGTTGGACGCGTCCGATGCACTCGGGAACATGGGAATATGGATAGGAGCGGTCATCAACTTCATTGCATTCTGAATCTCCTACGGCTTTGCGATAGGCCCAGCAATGGCGACTGCGTGGGCGATATGATCGTCGTGACGATCATGCTGACCGCAGGACAAGAGATCGGGAGCGTAGGCCCGGGTGCCAGCGGCGAGCCGCTGGAGCGGTGGCTTGGACGGCGGCAACGTCTCCGAAAACCTTTGGAGAATGCGTGGCTGCGGGTGGACGAAGGCGTGCGCTCCGCCTAGAGGACACTCACAACTCCCCTAAGTCCGCGAGATCACTATGAGGCAGCAGCAGCGACCCTTTGTCGTCGAGATCAAACAGAAGCGCGGGCTTGTGAAGCGGCCACAGTCGATCTGGGGCGGCATCGACATGGCTGCCATCGCGAAAGAAGTCGCCGAAGCAAAGACGGAAGGTGCGATCGCTGAAGCGATGCCGCAACCGATTTCTGCCGAAGATGGTCGTCCACAGCCCATGCCTCCCACCGGCGAAGCCGCGTCCGATGCTAAGGACGAGATTGTACCCAACGGATCGCTTGTTAAGCCGATGGCTGTTGAGGAAGCGCCGATGCCGGAAGCATCGAAGGCACAGACCGGAGCCAGACGAACCCGCAAGAAGAAGCGCTGGCAGAAAGATATTCCTTTGCCGCGAGGTCAGCGATGGAAACGGCGCCTGCCTTGGGTGCTCCGTCAGAGCAAGGTATAGGGTAGGTCGACTGCTCCAGGATTGAAACTGCCCTTGTCGAACTCAGAGACCGGCAGTGTATCCAGTCAATGAAGATGATTGAACCGTACTGTAGAGTGACGCCTATCAGCCTCTCCCGGATTTGGGTGCGAGAATGAAATAATAGACGGGCTGAGGCAGTTGGCCAGCCGCCGGCTCTCGCAAAGCAGTCGGGAACGTTGTGGCCGCTTCGGCCTCTACCGCCAGGGCGGCAGGTGTGATTCCGAGTGCGCCCTCAAAGGGCGGGCTCGGCAGAAGGGCCATCCGACGAAAAAGCGCTGCAGCTCTTGCCGCATGGCGCGCGGCAGGGACATGTTTTCCCTCGCGGATCTTTATCCCCGCCGCCGCCAACAAGATCAATCCCTTGAAGAACAGGCGATGCTGGGCGCTTTGTTTCGCAGCATGCCATAGAGGCCCCAAGCCTCATGAGCTTCCCGTTAATAGCCGTGGTTGAAAAGGTCGATTCCCCATCGGGACACGTTTGAGCCAAGCGACTCCTTGACGGCAACAAAGGTCACCGGGTCGCATTGATAACTGTGACCTAACGGGTCGCGAACCGGATGTGGATGTTTGCCAGGCAGGTAGCCACGTCTTCATCGCGGCTCGAACGACGGCATCTTCCGGCTGGATGCTAGTATAGCGAACGCTTGAGTGATCGACGAAAAAACCCTTGCACGCCCGACGCTGGCTCACCCCATGCCGACCGCAGGCGTGGGCCAAAGCGCATCGCTTGCCACGAAGCGGCGGCCGCTCAGGAAGCCGGCGACGATGGTGCTTGATTGGTTGCGGGAGGAAATGAGCTTGCTGCGTCGGAAAATTCTAGCCGCCTGACTTTAGGCGTCATGACTTCCAGTCATGTCTACCCAACTTTTTTAAACATTCACAATAGGAGATTTCCGCATAGCATCATGCTTGCACTTGCGTGGGAGACGTAGGCGCGATTGGTTGGGAGGACCACAGCGAGCATGACCGCATGCATTAGCCAGATGCCCCCTATGCGCGTCCAACCTGCGGCTGGACATCCACTGGACGCCCTCCTGAAGTCGGCCTCGATTGCCCTTGAGGGGGCATCCCTCAAGGCGAACACGCCGGGAAACACAATGCTGCGCGCCGTCAGGTGCTGGGCGGCCACGGTTACATGCGCGCGAACCCGGTCGAGCGCCTCTACCGCGACATTCGCGTGGACCGTATCTGGGAAGGCACCTCTGAAATTCAGCGTGTCGTGGTGGACATATCCGCAAGCGCGGCATCGGCGTGTTCACTGAGGTCGTCTAGCCGGCCATTCATCCAAAGGGAGAAGGCGCAATCGTGACTTCACGCTACCATCTGCAAACGGTTTTGCTTCTGGCCCCAGCGGTGCTTGTTCTCGCTGCTGTGTTCGTGATTCCGCTTGGCCGGCTCTTCTCGCTTGCATTCACCGATCCCGCCGGACCCTTTGTCCCGTTCGCGACGTTGATGGAGAGCCCGGTCTACAGGCAGGTCCTTCTCAACACCCTCCTTGTCGCTCTGGTCGTCACCGCGATCTGCGCGATCCTGGCCTGGCCGGTTTCGTATATCCTCAGCCGGCTCAAGGGCGTCTGGTACGTCGTTGCCCTATATGGCGTATTGTTTCCTCTGTGGATCTCCGTCCTGGTTCGAACCTTCTCGTGGATGCTGCTGTTGGAGCGCAACGGCCCGCTGAACAGGATGCTGGTCGGCTCGGGCCTGACGGATGGACCGATCCCAATGCTGTTCAACAGCAAGGGTGTCCTGATCGGCATGGTGCATGTCCTGCTGCCCTACATGATCCTGCCGCTCTATAGTGCGATGTCCCGGATCGACCACCGCCTCCTCCTGGCTAGCGATGGCCTTGGGGCCGCATTGACCGACACATTCCGACGCATCTATCTACCGCTTTGCATGCCAGGACTTGCTGGCGGAGCAACCTTTGTTTTTCTACTCTCGCTGGGTTTTTTTATCACCCCCGCATTGCTGGGGGGAGCCAACGCAATCACCCTCTCGATGCTGATTGCCAGCTTCGTCAATGATCGGCTCGCCTGGTCGCTCGCCGCGGCGGCCTCGCTGGTTCTGCTTGCGGTCGTCCTGCTGGTCATAGGCCTGGCGGCCAAAACCTTGCCGCTTGAAAAAGGGATGTTTGCAAGATGAGCAAATTGCCCCTTTGGCTGCGTATCGCCGGAAATTCGGCGGCCAGCCTGATTCTAGGCTTCCTAGTCCTTCCGATCCTCGCAGTCGTACCGGCTTCCATCAACAGGGCCAGCTTCATATACCTGCCGCCTCACGCCTATTCCGGGGTATGGTACGAGCGCTTTTTCGAAGACGCGGAGTGGCGGACTTCGCTTATCAACAGCCTTCAGGTGGCATTTCTCGCTACGGTCATCGCCGTCGTGTTGGGAACCGTTGCCGCCATAGGCCTGCGCAGGCTGGAAGGGCGCTGGCGGGCCGGTATCACCGCCCTGTTCCTCGCCCCAATGATCGTGCCGGTCGTGGTCACTGCGGTCGCGCTCTATCGCAGCGCGCTCGATGTTGGACTGAGCGGCACGATTCTCGGGATGAGCCTTGGACATATGATCCTGGCGTTGCCTTTCGTGATCATCAATGTCGGCATCGCCTTGCGCGCCGTCGATGAGAACTGGCTGAAGGCTGCAGCGGGCCTGGGCGGCAGCCCGTGGACCGTGTTCCGCACGATCACCTTGCCAAACATCACGCCCGGCATTGTGGGCGGCGCCATTTTTTCATTCATCACCTCCTTCGACGAGGTGGTCATGGCAGTCTTTCTCGCCGGCTACTCGAACAAGACGCTGCCGGTGAAGATTTGGGAGTCGATCCGTCTGGAGTTCACTCCGGTGATCGCCGTGGCGGCAACAATGATGATGGTTCTAGCCTTTGTGCTGTTCGCTGCAGCGCAGCTTGCCAGCAGCGGCAGGGAGACCCCGACACGATGACGAGAACAGGATTGCCGCTTCGGCTAGCGGGCGTCTCGAGACGCTACGGAACGTTCCCTGCTCTAACGCCGACCGATCTCGATGTGGTCGCTGGGGAGTTTCTCACGCTGCTCGGTCCCTCGGGTTCGGGCAAGACGACTTTGCTGAACCTAATCGCCGGCTATGTCGAGCCGACGACAGGCAGCATCGAGATCGGCACGCGCGATGTCACACACCTTCCGGCGCGGCAGCGCAACATTGGCATGGTCTTTCAGAACTATGCCTTGTTTCCGCACATGACGGTTGGAGAGAACATCGGGTATGGCCTTGCCGTGCGAGGCGTTTCCAAGGACGAATGCAAACGTCGCGTGTCAGAGATTCTCTCGCTCATGCAGCTTGAGGAATTCGTCGACAGACCTATCCAAAAGATGTCCGGCGGCCAGCAGCAGCGGGTCGCGCTCGCCAGGGCCCTGGTCATCGAGCCCGACGTGTTGCTGATGGACGAACCGCTGAGCGCCCTGGACAAGCAGTTGCGCCGTACCGTCCAGCTGGAATTGCGTCGGCTCCACCAGAGGCTGGGCCGCACAACGATCTACGTCACGCACGACCAGGAAGAAGCACTCGTGCTGTCCGACCGGATCGCCGTGATGGACCAGGGCCGCATCCAGCAGCTTGGCTCGGTCGAAGCCATCTATGACCGACCCGCAAACGCGTTCGTCGCCGGCTTTATCGGTGAATCGAACCTGCTTGCGGCGAAGGTCACAGCTGTGGCCGAGGGCAAGGCCACCGCGGATGTCGAACCCTTTGGCCGCACCATCGTGGCTTCGATGGGGCCGGGGGTGGAAGCCGGAAAACCTGCCCGACTGCTGGTGCGCCCCGAGCACCTGCTTTTCAACAAAACCGGCGACGGCATCCCGGCCGAGATCGTCGAAACCGTCTATCTCGGCGAACTGAGCCAATACGGGCTGGCCCTCGAAAGCGGCCAGATCGTCACGGCGCGCCAGATAACAGATCGATCGCTTCAAACCGGCACGAAAGTGACGTTGTCGTGGAAGCCGGGGCACGCGCTCGTGGTTTTGAAGAGCTAGAAAAAGGAGGAACACAATGGATAGACGCACATTTCTCATGTCCGCAACGGCGGGCACAATGCTGGCTGGATTGGGCGGGTTTCCGCGCCCGGCTCTTTCCCAGACAAGACCTTTCACCTTCACCTCCTGGGGTGGTGCGCTTTCCGACGCCGAGAAATCGGCATTCACCGACCCGTTCGCGGCGTTGAAGGGGGTGGAGATCGTCAACACCTCCCCGACAGAAACAGCCAAGATCAAGGCAATGGTCGAGGCCAGCGCGGTCGAATGGGACCTTGTCGACGTTGGAGGCCGCTCGGTCTGGCAGGGGGACGAGGAAGGCTTTCTGGAGAGACTCGATCTCGCCAAGATCCCCAATGCCGCCAACCTTGAAAAGGGCTGGGTCGCACCGAATGGAATCGCGACGTCGACTGGCGCCACCGTCATGGCATGGTCGACGACCGCATTTCCGGACGGGGGGCCGCAAAACTGGGCCGACTTCTGGGACGTCAAACGGTTCCCTGGACCACGTGGTCTCTACAAGTACTTCTACTACAACTACGAGGCGGCCTTGCTGGCTGCCGGTGTGAAGCCCACGGAGGTTTATCCACTGACGGCGGAGAAGGCGGAGAAGGCGCTTGCCAAGATCAAGGAGATCAAGCCCCATGTCACGGTCTGGTGGGGCACCGGAGCACAGCCGCCGCAACTCCTTTCGTCGGGAGAACTCGCGCTCTCGTCGGCGTGGAGCGGCCGCGTCCTTGCAGCATCCCAGGAAGGCGCGCCAGTCGGATTTGCCTTCAAGGACGGCATCGCCTGGGCCAACTGGTTCGTGATCCCCAAGGGATCGCCTCATGTCGACCTCGCGCACGAACTGATCAATTTCAGCCTCGCGCCCGAGCAGCAGGCCAAGCTCTTGAAACTCAAGACCTATGGCCCCGTACTCGGCTCAGCCACAGCGACCGCCGACGCCGAAACCCTGAAGGTCATGGTCATGGCCCCGGACAACCTGAAGAACATGCTGATGATCAGCGAGAAGGATGCTCGAAAATACATGCAGCAATACGA
Organism: Mesorhizobium yinganensis; assembly: GCF_040081985.1. Taxonomy (NCBI): domain Bacteria; kingdom Pseudomonadati; phylum Pseudomonadota; class Alphaproteobacteria; order Hyphomicrobiales; family Phyllobacteriaceae; genus Mesorhizobium; species Mesorhizobium yinganensis. The sequence continues at coordinate 77,324 of NZ_JBEBMH010000017.1, forward strand.
AGAACAGTGGAACCAGCTGATGCTGCAGTAAGCCGCAGATGTCTCCCGCGCCGCGGCGCCGGAGGCATCTTGTCCCCAGCGTCAAATCGAAAAGCGAGTAAGATGGTTCAACCCCTACCGACGAGTCTGTGGGCCGCCACTGCGTCTCCCGCCGGCGCCTACGCACACCTCGATCGCGACAGAACTGCCGATATTGCCGTTGTCGGCGCGGGTTATACGGGCCTCAGCGCGGCCCTGCATCTTGCACAGGCCGGAAAGAAAGTCGTCGTCCTCGAAGCGTCGGAACCCGGCTGGGGTGCATCCGGCCGCAATGGTGGACAGATCATTGCCGGCCTCAAGCATGATCCGGAAAAGCTTCAAAAGGCCCTGGGCGAACACCTGGGTTTGCGTGTCACGCAAGAGTTCGGCAGCAGCGCCGACCTCGTGTTCTCGCTGATCGACCGCTACGGCATCGAGTGCAATGCGCAGCGCAGCGGATGGATCCAGGGGGCCCACGGCAAGAAGGGGTTTGAGGAGATTGTTGGGCCCCGCTGCCGTCAATGGACTGCTCAAGGTGTGGAAGCCAAGCTGCTCGATCAGGCCGAAATGTCCGTGCTGGTCGGGTCACGCGAGGACGCCTATTATGGCGGTTGGCTTGATCCCCGCGGTGGGGTTCTGCAGCCTCTCTCCTATGCGAGGGGGCTGGCCAAAGCGGCTGTCGAAGAAGGCGCGGAGATTTACCCGCGATCGCCCGTTCAGGCGCTGCGGCGCGACCATGACAGCTGGGAGGTCAAGACAGCTGGGGGCAATGTACGGGCAGCCCAGGTCATCCTCGCGACGAATGCCTACACAGACTCGCTTTGGCCGGGTCTGCGTCAGACCGTAATCCCAGTCGCCAGTTTCCAGGCGGCAACGCGCCCGCTTCCGGCATCCGTCCGCGCCACGATCCTGCCTGGCGGGCAGGGAGTAGCCGACACCAGGCGCCTCCTTCTTTATTTTCGCCTTGATCATCAAGGCCGGCTCGTCATGGGCGGGCGATCTCCGGTGGACGACGCCCCGCGATTTGAGGATGCAAGGACGCTGGAAGCGGCGATTGCGCGCATCTTCCCGCAGGCGGCGGGAACGCCGCTGGAATTCGTCTGGAGCGGAAAGGTCGCCATCACCAAGGATACGATGCCGCATCTGCATGTGCTCGCGCCCGGTATACATGCTGCGCTTGGCTGCAACGGTCGAGGTGTCGCGGCCTGCACCGTTATGGGCAGGCTTCTGGCGCGGCTCGCGTCTGGCACACAGCCGCAGGACATTCCCTATCCCGTAACCGCGCCGCATCCGATCCCGCTTCACGCGTTCCGCAAGCTGGCGGTATTCACGCTCAGCCAGTGGTATCGGGTGCTGGACAGCCTTGACGCGAGAACCTGAACCCAATTCGGAGGATCATCATGTCAGGCGCAAAGCACTTCCCATCCCGCGAAATGAAGTTCGAACCCTATGGCGGCCCTCCTGGCCAGGCTACGATAGCGCGCCTTGTCGGACCCGAGCTGTCGTCGAGCATGGGCGGGGGGATCGCCACCTTTGACAACTGCTCGATCGAATGGACCGTTCTTTATGATGAACTGATCGTCGTGCTCGAAGGGGCTTTTCGGCTACAGCTTGGCAGCGAGAACAGGGCCATCGAGGCGGGTCCCGGTGACGTGATCTGGATCCCGGAGGGCACGCAACTGCACTACGAAGGAGTGGGGGCAAAGGTGTTCTACGCCCTTAGTCCGGTCGACTGGAAATCCCGCACCGTCCGTCGTGAGGCGCTGTGACCTCGTTTCCGCATCTCTTTTCGCCGCTCCGGATCGGCGGCATGGACGTCAAAAACCGCATCCTGTCGACAGGCCATGACACGGTCATGGCCCGTGACGGACATGTCACCGACAGGCTGATCGCCTATCAGGAGGCGCGCGCGAAGGGTGGTGCCGGACTGATCGTGGTCCAGGTCTCGGGCGTGCACGAGACCGCGCGTTACACCTCCCATGCTCTGATGGCGACCTCGGACGATGCGATCCCCGGCTATCGGGCGCTTGCCGACGCCGTGCACAGCCACGGCGCAAGGATCTGCGGCCAGCTTTTCCATCCGGGGCGCGAGATCATGGAGACGCAGGACGGGACCGCTCCTGTCGCCTATGCGCCCTCCGCCGTGCCGAATTCGCGTTTTCATGTGATGCCGGTTCCGCTGTCGCTCAGGATGATCGGCGAGATCATCTCCGGCTATGGCGACGCCGCGGCACGACTGATGCAGGCGGGTTTCGATGGATGCGAAATCGTCGCCAGCCAGGGTTATCTGCCGGCGCAATTTCTCAACCCCAATGTCAATCGGCGCGAAGACCTGTATGGCGGCAGCGTGGAAAATCGCCTGCGCTTCCTGCGCGAGATCGCGGCTGGCATCCGGGCCAAGACATGCGGAGATTTTGTCATCGGGCTGCCGTCGCCGAACTCACCGAGCAGGCTTCTCCCGCCTTCGAGGCCGCCATCCCGATCCTGTCGCAACTGCTGAAGAGATGGCAGAACGGGAGGTCAGGTCCACGGCCTATCAGCTCAAGGCTGCCCGCTTCCCGCTCTACCGTGACCTGGCCGGCTTCGACTTCGCCAGCAGCGAGATCAACGAAGCGCTCGTGCGCCAGCTCCATCGTTGCGAGTTTATGGAGGATGCCAATAACGTCGTGCTCGTCGGCGGCCCGGGCACTGGCAAGACCCACATCGCCACCGCTCTCGGCGTGCAGGCGGTCGAGCATCATCGCAAGCGCGTACGCTTCTTCTCGACTGTCGAACTCGTCAACGCGCTCGAGCAGGAGAAGGCCCAGGGCAAGGCAGGCCAGATCGCCAATCGGCTCGCCCATTCCGATCTCGTCATCCTCGACGAACTCGGATACCTGCCCTTCAGCGCATCAGGCGGGGCGCTGCTGTTCCATCTACTGAGCACGCTCTACGAGCGCACCAGCGTCGTCATCACCACCAACCTCAGCTTCAGCGAGTGGGCTACCGTCTTCGGCGATGCCAAGATGACGACGGCACTGCTCGATAGGCTCACCCATCATTGCCACATCCTGGAGACCGGAAACGACAGCTTCCGCTTCAAGAACAGCTCAGCCCAGACCACTGCCGCAAAGAAGGAGAAACACCCACCTTGACCAAAACCTGAGACCCGAAGCATACATGAAGGCGGGTCACTTCTCGGCGAAAATCCCGGGTCAGCTCTCAGCGAAAATCAACAAAGGCAGCTCTGTGCGAGGGTGGCAGGGCGGCGCCGTTAGCGTTTCCCTTGGGCGCGCGGTAGCAGCACCGTAGATGCGCGCCGCGCGACGGGCCAAAACGGTGTGGCCAACAAGATCGGCATGAGGAAGTCCCGTGCGTCTTCACTACCCCCGCCGCACGAAGCGTCGCCTCCATCGGGTTCCGCCATTGGTTCAATCGTACCCAGTCGTTCAAGACTTCGGCAAAGACGGCCAGAAATCTATCTGCCCGACCCCGCCGGCGAGCGCGGGGAATACTTTCGCTCACCCGAAAACACAGACACAGCCATGGCGCGGTTGCGGACACCAAGTTTGTCGTAGAGATTCTTAAGGTGATATTTCACGGTGTTTTCAGAGATCCCAGTGCGCGCGGCTATCTGAAAGTTCGACCAGCCGTCGGATAAAGCCGCCAACAGCTCGTGTTCACGCACTGTAAGTTGCGATAGCGGCGATTCATCCACACAGCCGAGATCGATACGCGGAATGCAGATGCGGTCTTTGGCAACGGCGAGCAAAGTGTCAAGTAGAACGTCTGGGTCGCCGAATTGGTAACAGAACCCTTGCGCACCGAGGCGGACGCATCGCTTGAGAATATTCACGTTGTTCTCATTGCAGAACACGACGATGCGAGCCGCGGCGTTTGTGCGCTGAAGCTCAATGAGAACTTCGCCTGCATCCATGTCAATCAGTTGCCAGCCTACGAGGATGACGTCACAATTCAATCGACCCTCGGAAAGCCCTGCGATGAACGTCCCGCCGCTTGTCAGGCTTTCGACGAGTTGGAAGCGAGGATCGTGGCTGATCAAGTTTTGCAGCGCCAGAACGATCAGCGTGCTGCTTTCCACAAGCACCACTTTCAGCTTCTTTCCCTGGCTCATCGACGGATCATCACCTCAACCTTCCCGTGTACATCGCGTTGGGTTAAAGTTGGCCGCCGAGGCGCACTGCCCTCCGGCATACGCCGCATAACCGCTCCGTTGTCCAAACTAGTCCAGTCCTGACACGCCGGTTTGGCGATCACGCGGCCGAACGGCTGCTTGGTGAAGTGGCTGCCATTCTGGCAGCGCTTGGCAGTATCTGAAAATGGTCCTTGAAGCTCTTCGAAAAATGGGACGAGGAAACGTATCCACAGGCCACCGCCACACCGATCACCGGCATGTTTGTCATTTCGAGGAGTTGTTTTGCCTTCTGCAATCTGAGCGTCAGACAATGTTGCCATGGTGTGGTTTTGAGATACTCCGCGAAGAGGCGCTCGATTTGGCGACGTGACAGTGATACCTCCCGAGCAACGTCCTCAAGCGGAAGCGGCTCTGCCTCGGTCGCGCCATGAGGTACAGGTTCACTCACGCGCGAGGTACGACACGGGCGGCGCCCGTTAGTCTCGCGACTTGCCAATATATTCATTGTGGACCCTGCGCCATCTGCAAAGCCTGCTGGCTCGCTCCGGATTGCTTCACAAATAGCTCATTGCCAAAGATTTTGGGCCGTTATGGCCCAGCACCGATGTACACGCCTATGAACGAATGCGAACGTTGTTGGGGTCGTAAAAAGGCCGGCCTTGGCACACAGCCCTATGCCGGACGCCGGCAAGCTCAACCTCGAAGTTCCCCTCCGACAGCCACGACTTCCAGTCGGCCCCAGGCACGCTCACATAGCCTTGGGCGACCGAACTTCCGACCGTGTAGCCGAAGGCGGCCGAAGTCGTCCTGCCGATGATCTTGCCATCGCGCAAGATCGGCTCGTCATGCAGCAGGATAGGCTCCGGATCATCCAGCCGCAGAAAGGCCAGCCGGCGTTTCAATCCTTCGTCCTGCTGTTTTTCCAGCGCCGTGCGTCCAATGAAACAATCGCTTTTCTTGAACGAGACCGCAAAGCCGAGCCCGGCTTCTAGGGGAGTTTCGCCCGGCGTAATGTCATGGCCAAAATGGCGATAACCTTTTTCACTGCGCAGCGAATCCAGCGCATGATAACCCGCGAGCCGCAACCCCAAAGACTGGCCTTCCTTGACCAAAACATCGAAGACCGGGCCAGCAAATTCGGTGGGCACATAAAGCTCCCATCCGAGCTCACCGACATAGGTAACCCTAAGCGCATGTGCCCTTGCATAACCGATCTCGATTTCCTGCGCCGTGCCGAACGGGAACGCCTCGTTAGAGAAGTCGGCATTTGAAACGATGTTGAGAAGTTCGCGCGAACAAGGCCCCATTACCGACAAGACAGCAAAACCTGAAGTGACGTCCGTGACAGTCATACGAGCGTCATCGGACAGATTGCGCTTCACCCAGTTCATATCCTGAGCCTGGGTCGCTGCGGCAGTCACCATCATGTAGCGCTGCTTCGAAAGCCTTGTGAAGGTGACGTCGGCGACGATGCCACCGCGGGAATTCAGCATCTGCGTATAGACGATCTTGTTGTTGGCCACTGCCATGTCGTTAGCGCAAATGCGCTGCAACTCCTTTTCGGCATCGGGGCCCTCGATAAAGGTTTTGCCGAACGAAGAGAGATCAAAAAGGGCCACCGCTTCGCGCGCGGCACGGTGCTCTTGCGCGACGACGTCAAACCAGTTCTGCCGGCCATAGGAATAGACGTATTCAGCGCTGCTTCCCTCCGGCGCATACCAGTTCGCCCGCTCCCATCCCGCAGCGGTTCCAAACACCGCATTGCGGGCTTTGAGACGCGCAAACAGGGGTGTTTCGCGGGCCGGTCGGGCGGTTTCGAACTGGCGGTGCGGCCAGTGCATCGCATACAAGAGGCCCAAACTTTCGGAAATGCGCTCATGTAGATACTTGCGGTTGGTCTGGAAGCTGTGAAAGCGGGCAACGTCGACCTCCGACAGGTCAATCGTCGGCTCGCCCGCGACAATCCATTCCGAAAGGGCTTTTCCGACGCCCGCAGCGCTGAGGATGCCTTGCGAGTTGAAGCCTGCGGCCACATAAAAGCCTCTGACCTCCGGCGCCTCGCCAAGGATGAATTTGTTATCGGGGGTAAAGCTTTCAGGCCCATTCATGAAATGGCGAATGCCGATGGATTGCAATAGCGGCACCACTTCCATTGCCTTGGACATCGGCAGTTCGAACTGGCCCCAGTCCTCGGGCAACTCCCCGAACTCGAACCTGTTCGGCAATTTCTCCATCGGCAGCGGTTTCGCCAACGGCTCGAATGCGCCAACCAGCAGCTTGCCGGCGTCCTCCTTGATATAGAGATAGCCGTCCGTGTCGCGCAAAACCGGAAGGCTTTTCGGAATCGCTGCGTCAGCTTCCGTGGTGACATACATATGTTCGGCCGCGTAGAGGGGCACGTTGACACCAGCCAGCTTGCCGAGATCACGCGACCAGGCGCCTGCGCACAGAACGGCTACCTCGCATTTCACGGTGCCTTGGTCCGTAACGACGCCCTTGATCCTGTCACGCTCGATTTCAAAGCCTGTGACAGACACGCCCTCGAATATACGCGCTCCGCCGGTGCGGGCGCCTTTAGCCAGAGCCTGTGTGGAATCGACTGGGTTGGTTTGACCATCGCCTGGAATGAAAGCGCCTCCAACGATGCGAGACTCATCGAGAAGCGGATAGAGGTTCCTGACCTCACGCGGCGAAAGCATGTGGGCTTCTACGCCGAAACACTTTCCCAGCGAGACAAGGCGGGAGATTTCCACCAGGCGGTCCGCAGTGCGGGCAATCGGCAAGCTGCCAGTGCGGCGAAAGCCGGTGTCTTGACCTGTCTCCTTCTTAAGGTCGTCGAACAAGCGCGTCCCATACCGGCAAAGCTCGGTCATGGTATGGGTCGTGCGAAGCTGCATCACCAGCCCGGCGGCATGCCAGGTCGTGCCGCAGGTCAACTGGCCACGTTCCAGAAGCACAACGTCACGCCATCCCAGCTTGGTCAGATGATAGGCGATGCTGACGCCGATGATGCCGCCTCCAACGATGACGACCTGGACCTGATTGGGAAGAGTCATTGCGTTTCCTCGGAGTTCAATATCGTCATCAGCGCTGCTTGCTACGGACCATGTCCTAGCGATGCCGAAGCATCATATGTTCCGATAAATAGTTGGCTTGGCGATCTACCGTCAAAACCAACCGTGCGAGTGACGACCCGATTGACAATCTAGGTGCAAGCTCCGCCGGGGAGCCTTTCCTATTGCTTCTTGGGCAAGCCGTGGACTCACTCGCCTCCGAAGCCAACCTCGCGTCTGAAGGCAGGAATATCTTCACCTCTACCAAGTTCGCGCGCGTATCGGTGACCGGCCTGCACGGATATCGCAATGGTCGCTGGAGCATAGCAGTCTCCAATCGCCGTCAATGATTTCAGACCAGCTTCTCGCCAAAGATCAGAGGCAGCCAACAACTGACGGTAAACGCCATCCTCGGGAACGCGGGAGGTGACCGCTACGAAAGCGTCGGATTCAATTTCCTCTTTGTTGCCAGTGTAGGGACATTCGAGAACGACCCCACCAACCTTGACCTCGCTGATCACCCGGTTGCACGCGAGCTTCACGCCTGACCTCAGTAGACGCGTTTTTACGTGCTCGTGCTCAAGAGTATTATGGGACCATGTGGAGATGTCTGCCGCTGGCGTGACGAACGTGACGCCGCATCCATCAGCCGCCAGTACCTCGGCGATCACATTGGCCATGTAATAATGATCGTCGTCAAAAATGACGACGCGTCCCGTGGGTCTCTCGCCGGCCATGATGTGGTCCGGCGTAAGGACGCGGTATTGAGAGTCCACATTCGGCTTGGTTCGATGCGCGCGGCCGATCAAATCATCTCGCCACCTTGAGCCAGTGGCTATCGCGACATGCTCGCAGTCGGCCGAGAGCACGTCCTCCGCGGACAAGCGGCTTTGCGTGAAGATCTGGACACCCGCCCGGCTCCCTAACATGTACGCGCGATGGTCCGCCACGCGGCGCCATTCACGAAGCGGGAGTAAGGAACTTTCCCGAAGAACACGGCCGCCCAATTCGTCGTCGGCTTCGGAGAGCGTAACTTCATAGCCGCGGTTCGACAAGGCAAGTGTGGCCTCCAAGCCGGCGGGACCAGCGCCGACAACGAGGACCTTCTCGTTTGCGTGGCGCTTGTCAATGCGCATTGGATGCCAGCCGCTTCTCCACTCTTCGCCCATGGTCGGGTTTTGCGTGCAGCGCATCGGGGTCGCGAGAGTATCTCCCGATGTACACATGTTGCAGCCAATACATTCACGTATCTCGTCGACAAGTCCGTTGTCGATCTTGTAGGGAAGAAACGGGTCCGCAATAGAAGGTCGAGCGGCACCGATGAGATCCATGACCCCACTCCTGATCTGCCGCACCATCGTGTCCGGGGAAGTGAAGCGGCCCACGCCAACCACGGGCTTGGTCGTCATTCGCTTGACGAACTTGATGTACTCTTCCTGAAAGCCTTCCTGTCCAAATCGGGAGGCTAGTGAGTCGTTCTTCCAGTCAGCGACATTCACGTCCCATAGGTCCGGAAGTTCGGCGAGCAGACCGACGGCATCCTCAGCCTCGCGCACCGTCATTCCCTCCTCGCCGATCAGCTCGTCAACAGCAAACCGGAATGCGATCGCGCAATTGTCTCCGACGGCATCCTTGGCATCGGAGAGCACTTCAGTGACGAGACGTATTCGATTTTCGAGGGATCCACCGTATTCGTCCGTCCGTTGATTGAAGCGACGGAGCAGAAACTGAGACAGGAGTGTCATGCTGCCATGGGCGGCGTATGCGTAGATGATATCGTAGCCGGCCTTGCTGGCTCGCCTCGCCGCTGTGACGTGCCACTTACGAAACTCGCGGATGTCGGCTTTGTCCATGCCGCGGGCTTGGACGTGCGCGAAAGATTCGGTCGGTGTGTTGGAAGGCGCGAGCGGTGGAAGGCGCGAGTAGTAGTTGGCGACCGAAAGCCCATTGTGGACGAGTTGGATGCCTGCCAAGGATCCGTGTTCATGAACCTTTTGAACCATCAGCTCATGAACCGGGAGATCTCTGTCGTCCCACAGTCTCATGAGCGTGTGCGGAGACAAATCGCTCGAGGGATGGATTGAACATTCCTCGGTGTTGACTACCCCCCAACCGCCCTCGGCTTTGACGCCGCGCATCTCGGCCATGGCTCTTGGATAGCGATGGCCCATGCCGTTGCAATGCGGAACTTGATAGAAGCGATTTTTGGTCTTCTTGGGTCCGATCTGCACTTCATCGAAGAGGATGTCGTATCGTGGATCTCTGTTGCGCATTGGCTCTCTCAAATGGAGGCCAGGGCAGACAGGCCCTCCACCTCAATTCATTGCAATGCACCTTGCACAGATACATTTGCTTGTACTTGTCGAAGAGCCCAAACAGCGCGGGGCCGAGCCCGCTCCCCCACGGCCCGCAGCAAGCGCGCCGCTGGCGGGCGAATGTCGCCTGCCATGCCCGTCCAAACTGCAGTTCTGTCAGCGTTTGGCTTGCTCTTTGTTAGCGAAAAATCGGGACCTAGACCGCCGTTCCTGAGGAAACCGGCTTCGCCGGGGCCAATGGCGTGTCCCGAAAAATGGCAGGCGGCTTTCACTCCCCATCAGTGCCGAGTTTCAACGCGATCGATATTATTATGTTGGACGACGTCTGGAAGTCTCAAAAATGTGAGGAGGTCATGACTTCAAGTCATGCCTAATTCAAGTCTGTAATCATGTTCCGCATTTCGGCGATGATCCAGTCCTTTACGCCAACCGCAACATCCCTCAGGGGGCGACTGGTGGCGGCCACGATGTCATAGCTAAAGCCGGTTCTGAGCTCCCTAGCCCCCGCCCGAACAAGCCCTCCCTCCAAAATTTCGTCACCAACCACGTGGAGCCACCCAAGCGCGAGAGCACGCCCCTTCAGCGCTGCCTGGACCACCAGCGCGTAGTCGGAAAACGTCATAAATCTGGCCTGTTCAGGTTCCGCTGCGCCTGTTTGCTCGAAGAAAGCCGCCCATGGCACCCTCGCTTGGTTCGTTTGATTAGCCAGCACATGACCGGCTCGATTGTCGTCCAGACCGCCATGGCTCGCCACATATCCCGTGCTGCCTATGGGAACGATGATCTCGTCAGCCAGCTTCCAGCTGTGGTGTTCCGCATTCGCCGGGTGATTATATCGAACAGCGAGATCGACATCCTCAAACGGGCCGACCGGTTCTCCCTTTACGAGTTGGAAGCGAAGGTCAATTTCGGGAAAAGTCTGCTGAAACTTGTCCACTCGAGGAACGAACCAGTGCATTGCAAATGCGGAGGATAGCGAAATCGTCACGCGACGCGTGCTGCCTTGACGAGAGCGCAGTTCGTCAAGCCCCGCCTCGATGCTGCGGAACCCTATACTAACGGACTTGAACAGCTCGCCGCCATGGGCAGTCAGCTCCAATCCGGTCGGAGTCCGCCTGAAAAGCTCTGTTCCAAGATGTACTTCCAGCCGTTTTATCATTCGGCTGACGGCCGACTGCGTCACATTGAATTCCGACCCGGCCCTCGTAAAACTGAGGTGCCTGGCGGAGGCTTCAAACATAAACAGCGCGACGGGCGAAGGCAGAGCTTTCCTAAGCGACATATGACCTAATTCCATTGGACCTTGCCCCGCTCTGGGTCACGGGGCGGATGTGAGGACAAACCGTGAGCTATTGCTCGGCTCATGACCCAGCATCATGAGGTTATGACAATTCAGGGCTTTCCTACAAGAGAGCGGAATGCTTCCTGCTCATGACTGACGGTCTCTAGATTTGATTGGAAAACGGTGGACAATCGCTTCGAATTGCTTTTTCAGCCCGTCAAGATCGGCCCGGTGACAGCGCCGAACAGATTCTATCAGGTGCCCCACTGTACCGGTATGGGATATGCCCTCCCCAGGACGCTTGCGACCATGCGTGGGGTGAAGGCGGAAGGCGGCTGGGGCGTGGTCAACACCGAATATTGCTCGATACACGCGACGTCCGACGACATGCCTCAGGCATTCGCCAGCCTATGGGACGACGTCGACGTCGCCAACATGGCCTATATGACGGACCTCGTCCACGCTCACGGATCTCTGGCGGGCGTCGAACTCTGGCACGGGGGCGCGCTGCCAGCCAACCTTCACTCCCGAATGACGCCCGTGTCTTTCGAGAGCATGCCTGTCGCGAAGGCCCCCTGGCAATCGCGACGCTTGGACCTGCAGGATATTCGAGACGTTCGAAGGTGGCACCGCGACGCGGCCCTGCGTGCAATGAAGGCAGGTTTCGACATCGTCTACGCCTATGCCGCACATGGCTATCTTCTCGGCCAGTCCCTCGATCCGGAGGTGAATAATCGGGATGACGAGTATGGAACCGCCTCGCACGGATCAAAGCTCTTGGTCGAAATACTTCAGGACATGAAAGAGGCGATAGGGGAAAAATGCGCCGTGGCTCTGCGAATTGCCGTGGGCAGTGAGGCATCGCGGGGGCAGCGCAACGAGCTTCTGGCTTCAATATCGCACTTGGTGGACCTCTTCGATGTCACCGTGCCCGACTACCAACAGGAGATGGGGGTTTCCCGATTCGTCAAGGAAGGATCGCTGGAGGGAGAAGTCGCTCACGTCCGCGCGCTGACGGGCAAGCCCGTCGTCTCCGTCGGCCGCTTCACCAGTCCCGAAACAATGTTGTCGCAGGTGAAACGGGGGGTATTGGACTTTGTTGGTGCAGCCCGTCCCTCAATCGCCGATCCATTCTTGCCGACCAAGATTCGCGAAGGACGCAGCGAGGACATCCGCGAATGCATAGGATGCAATATCTGCTACGCGCACAACTCGCTGAGTGTTCCGATCCGATGCACCCAAAATCCAACGATGGGAGAAGAGTGGCGGCGCGGGTGGCATCCCGAAAGGGTCGCAAGGAGCGACGATCCTGGCCCCGTTCTCATCGTCGGCGCTGGACCCGCGGGCCTGGAAGCGGCGGTCACTCTCGGTAGGCGCGGCGTTGACGTCTATTTGGCCGAGGCAACAAGACATCTTGGCGGCCGCGTAAACATGGAGAGCAAGCTGCCCGGTCTCGCCGAATGGGCGCGCGTCCGCGACTGGCGCTTGGAGCAACTCGCTAAGTTGTCCAACGTGCAGGTCTTTCGCGAGAGCCTCATGGACAAGGGGGCAATCGCTGAGCTTGGCGTTGAACATGTGATGATTGCCACGGGCAGCCATTGGCGGACCAATGGAAAGGGGCGAACCTTTCCGGGTGGCGTATCGTCCTATGCCAACCCGATCACCATTTCGGTGGAGGCTGCGGCCCAACTTGGTGAGGGCGAGCTCAGGATCATTATCTTTGATGACGACCATTACTACATGGGATCCGCATTGGCCGAGCTAATGGCTCGCTCGGGCCATAAGGTCGTCCTTGTAACCTCCCAAGGTCGTGCAAGCCACTGGTCAGCCCACACCGCCGAGCAAAGCCTCGTACACAAACAGCTATCGTCGCTAGGCGTTGAAATCCTGACAAACTCGATCGTGACCGGCGTAGGGGACCGTGAGGTCGAAATCGATGCTCTCTTCTCGCGCACACGGCGGGCACTGGCCTGCGATGTCTTTGTCCCCGTCACGTCACGCGAACCCATCGATGGGCTGTGGCATGATCTCAAAGGCGCTGGTCTCCGTAGTCTTTGCCGTGTGGGGGATTGCAGCGCCCCTGGGATCATTGCTCAAGCCGTTTATGACGGCCATCGCCATGCCAGGCAATTCGGGGATCCGGGCGACACAGAACCCGCTCGCGAGCGGGTGATCCTTTGAACTTGGTCTGACGCGACTTTCTCCCGTCGCCTTGCACGGCCAAAGATGAGACATTGGCAAAGATGCAGTCCATTGATGCAACCCGACCTCGATCGGGAGGAGCGTTCCAGTAACCAGGCGCCCCTCACCGGCACCTGTTTTGAGAGCGCTGATGGGTCACCCATTGGCCGAACACTTTAACGATGGCGCGCCGATCGGTGCGATTTTCAGGCCGAGTTTTGTCTGACCTATTGGGTTGATCGTTAAAGCGCCTTTTGCAACTCGGGCAGAATGACGAAGAGATCGCCGACGAGGCCGTAGTCGGCAACCTGGAAGATCGGCGCCTCCTCGTCCTTATTGATGGCGACGATGACCTTGGAATCCTTCATGCCGGCGAGATGCTGGATAGCGCCGGAAATGCCGACCGCGATGTAGAGGTCAGGAGCGACCACCTTGCCGGTCTGGCCGACCTGCCAGTCGTTCGGCGCATAGCCGGCATCAACCGCGGCACGCGAGGCGCCGACCGCCGCGCCGAGCTTGTCGGCGACCGGCAGGATGACTTCCTGGAACTTCTCCGACGAGCCGAGCGCGCGGCCACCCGAAATGATGATCTTTGCCGAGGTCAGCTCCGGACGGTCGTTCTCGGAAAGCTTGTTCTCAATGAAAATGGAGAGCCTCGGGTCGGCTGCCGGCGAGACAAGCTCGACGGCAGCCGCATTGCCTTGGGAGGCGCTCGGATATGATGCGGTGCGCACGGTGATCACCTTCTTGGCGTCGGTCGACTGCACCGTCTGGATGGCGTTGCCGGCATAGATCGGCCGCTTGAACGTATCCGGCGAGACCACTTCGATGATCTCGGAGACCTGCGCGACATCGAGCAGGGCGGCCACGCGCGGCGCGACATTCTTGCCCGACGAGGTGGCGGGGGCGATGATGGTGTCGTAGCCGCCGGCGAGCGACACGACGAGGGCCGCCGTCGGTTCGGCGAGGCGCTCGGCGAGTTCATCGGCTTCGGCGAGCAGCACCTTGCTGACGCCCTTGAGCTTGGCCGCGGCGTCCGCCGCACCCTTGGCGCCCTTGCCGGCCACCAGCACATGCACGTCCGAGCCGATCTGCAGAGCCGCCGAAAGCGCCTTGGCGGTCTGGTCGGAGAGGCTGGCGTTGTCGTGTTCGGCGATGAGGAGAATTGCCATCTATCTGTTCCTTTCCCGATCGCTTACAAAACGCCGGCTTCGTTCTTGAGCTTGTCGACCAGTTCGGCGACGCTCTTGACCTTGACGCCTGCCTTGCGGCCGCCCGGCTCCTCGGTCTTGATGACCTTCAGCCGCGGCTTGACGTCGGCGCCGTATTCGGCCGGGGTCTTTTCGTCGAGCTGCTTCTTCTTGGCCTTCATGATGTTGGGCAAAGAGGCATAGCGCGGCTGGTTGAGGCGCAGGTCGGCGGTGATGATCGCCGGCATCTTCAGTTCCACCGTCTGCAGGCCGCCGTCGACTTCGCGCGTCACCTTGGCCTTGTCTCCGGCGAGCTCGATCTTGGAGGCGAAGGTGCCCTGCGCCCAGCCCAGCAGTGCCGCCAGCATCTGGCCGGTCTGGTTGGAATCATCGTCGATCGCCTGCTTGCCGAGGATGACGAGGCCGGGCTGTTCGGCTTCGACGACGCCCTTCAGCACCTTGGCGACGCCGAGCGGCTCGGTCTGTTCGTCGGTCTTGACCAGAATAGCGCGGTCGGCGCCCATGGCGAGCGCGGTGCGCAGGGTTTCCTGCGCTTGGCTAGGCCCGATCGAAACGACGATGATCTCGTGAGCGTCGCCCCCTTCCTTGAGAAGGATCGCCTCTTCTACCGCGATCTCGTCGAACGGGTTCATCGCCATCTTGACGTTGGCGAGCTCGACGCCCAGTCCGTCGGTCTTCACCCGGACCTTGACGTTGGCGTCCACAACCCGCTTCACGGGCACAAGGATCTTCATGTTTTCACCTGCAAAATTGCCGTAATGGGTAGCCGCCATGGCATGTGTCGAACGATATGGGAGCGGCACCGGTCGGGTGTGTGTTCTCGGAAGCGCCTGACACTCTCAATCATTCGTTTTGCTGAGCCATATGGATGTCGCGCTCGCGCCGGCCCTCGGCGCGATTCATCAAGACTGCGGCCACGCCGACGCAGACAGTCACGACCAAGATTATGAGCGACGCCAGTGCGTTGATATCCGGAGTTACGCCGAGCTTCACTTTCGACCAGATCAGGATCGGCAACGTGGTCGCGCCAGGTCCTGTGGTGAAGTTGGTGATGACGACGTCGTCAAGTGAGATGGTGAAGGCTAGCAACCAACCCGAAACGATGGCTGGTGCGATGATCGGCAGTGTGACGTCCTTTAGGACCTCCCAGGGCTTCGAGCCGAGGTCTAAAGCCGCCTCCTCGATAGATATGTCCATGGAAGAAAGCCGCGACTTCACGATGGTCGTGACGAAGGTCAGGGAAAAGGTTATGTGCGCGATCGTGACGGTCGTGAAGCCGCGTTTGCTCGGCCAGCCGACATATTGCGCCATCAAGATGAAGAGCATTAGCATTGATATGCCTGTGATGACCTCGGGCATGATCAGCGGGGCCATGACGAAACCAGAAAAGAGGGTGCGGCCGCGAAAACTATGGAACCGCGCCAGGGCGATCCCCGCCATGGTGCCGAGGATCGTGGCGATCGTGGCGCTGGTCAACGCGATCTCCAATGACAGGATGGCTGCGTCCATTACCTGTCGATTGGCGAACAGCTTCTGGTACCATTCAACCGAGAACCCTCCCCACACACTCGCGAGCCGCGACTTGTTGAACGAGAAGAAGATGAGCGAGAAGATCGGGATATAGAAAAAGGCGAAGCCGACGAAGAGACAGACCTTCAGGAAATAGTGGTTCTGCCGCATATCTCAGTCCTCCCGCCGTGCGGCTTGGGCCTTCGCCTCGAAATGGGCATAAGCCATCGTAGGAACCACAAGCAGAACTAAGAGGGCGACTGCGACGGCGGCCGCCATGGGCCAGTCGCGCGCTGAGGAGAATTGATCCGAGATGACTCGGCCAATCATAGGATCATAGGCATTGCCGACGAGACTTGGTATCACCAGTTCACCCGACGCCGGGATAAAAACCAGAAGCCCCCCCGCCACTATGCCAGGAACCGACAGGGGGAGAGTTATGTCGCGGAAGACTTGTCTGGGCCGGGACCCGAGATCCATTGCCGCCTCGTTTAGAGTGTTGTCCAATTTTTCGAGGTTGGCGTAGAGCGGCAGGATCATGAACGGCAGGTATGTATAGACCATCACCAGGATCACCGCAAAATTCGAGTTCATCATGGGAATGGAGTTAAGTTCCCACCCTTGGGCGACGAGCATGTTCCAAACAGCGGTCACCCCTCTGTTGAACCAGCTGCTTGAGCCCATCAACCCCATCCAGGCATACACACGCAGCAGGAAAGACGTCCAGAACGGCAGAATGACCAAAGTGAGAAGGAAGCTGCGCCAGACGCGGCTAACTCGTGTCAACCCAAGGGCCATGGGGTAGCCGAACAGCAGGCAAAGCGCTGTGGCGACGGCTGCGTTGCGGGCCGAAATGACGTAGGCGTGGACGTAAAGCGTGTCCGTGAATAACCGTGCGTAGCCTTCCCAATAGACAAAGGGAAACTGTGGCTTGAAAGCGAAAGGGGGCGAAACTGGCGCGGTCTTGCCCAAGCTGATCCAGATGATGATCAGGAAGGGAACGAAAAAGAAGGCGATGAGCCAGAGGTAGGGCGAGATGATAATGATCTGGCGCCAGCCGCTGCCGTTGAACCAGCGCGACAGCGCCGTTCCGTGGCTGGTTCCATTGATTGCGGCGATCGCCTGCGTCGGCCTCGCCGAGGGACTGCTCGATTGAAGTTCCACAGCAGGCCCGCCTACGGTCGAATTGAGCGGTGGCGTCGAAAGGATCGCTTCATTGCCCAGGAGCTTCAAGGATGTCATAGCGGGGGGTGCAACTCCTAATCCCTCAGTAGGATTACCGATGAGGGGTCGAAGGAGAGCCAGACCTTTTCCCCCCATTGAGCGACACGACCGCCTTCTTCAGTGCGATGGCGATTGACGTTGTTAACTTGCAAAACGGCGCCGGTTGCGAGCTTTACGCGATAGATTGAATCCTTTCCAAAATAGGCGAGGTCGTCCACCATGCCTTCGATGGTATTCATGCCTGCCGGCGGTGGATCTCTACTGATGTGAATCTTCTCTGGACGGACGGCGACCTTGACGTTCTGGCCGGCTGCCAAGTTTGAATTCTCCCGAGCTTCGAAGATCGCGCCGAGTCTCGGCACCCCAACACGCGTCGCCCCGTTGATGGCCTCGATTCGCCCGTCGAACATGTTGATCGATCCGATGAACCCGGCGACGAACGCGCAGTTTGGATATTCATAGACCTCGCTCGCCGTTCCGATCTGGCGGACCGCGCCGCGGTCCATAACTGCTATACGGGTGGCGAGCGTCATCGCCTCCTCCTGGTCGTGTGTTACAACCACGAAGGTGATGCCAGTCTTATGTTGGATGTTGGCGATTTCGAACTGAGTATGCTCTCGCAGCTTCCTGTCGAGGGCACCGAGCGGCTCGTCAAGCAGAAGGACCTTGGGGTGCTTGGCGAGGGACCGCGCCAAGGCCACACGCTGGCGTTGACCGCCTGAGAGCTGGTGTGGCTTGCGATGACCGAGGTCGGAGAGCTGGACCAAGTCCAGCATCTGCCTCGCGCGATCCTTGCGGTCGGAAGCTGACATCACATCATGCTTCAGGCCATAAGCCACATTTTTCTCGACAGTCATATGCGGAAAGAGGGCATAGGACTGAAACATCATGTTGATGGGCCGCTCATAAGGCGGCACGTTGGTCATGTCCTTGCCGTCGATATAGATCTTGCCAGAAGTCGGAGTTTCGAACCCGGCGAGCATCCTCAGGAGCGTGGTTTTGCCACAACCCGAGCCTCCAAGCAGGGCGAAGAGTTCGCCCTTGCCGATGTCGATCGAGACGTTCTGCACTGCTGGCACGCTGCCAAAAGTTTTCGTGACGTGCTCGATCTTCACAAAATCGATCCCAGTTGTGGGCTCTTGCGCTTGATTCATCATCCCTCCTGGCGGATCGAAAGCGAGGTGATCAGCGATCGCCTCAGCCGGATTTCACATCCGCCCAGACGCGAGTATAGGCCCGCTCCTGCTCTTCAGTCGGCGAATGAGGCGCATAGAGACGGCTCATCGTCTCCTTGTCGGGATAGACCGCGGGATCGGAGGCGATATTCTTGTCGACGAAGGGGAGCGCCTTGCTATTGGCATTGGCGTAGTTGGTGAAATTGGTGCACTTGGCCACCACCTCGGGCTCGAGCAGGTAATTCAGGAATTTGTAGGCATTATCCCTGTTTGCCGCGTCTGAAGGGATGCACCAGCAATCAACCCAAGCCGGCGCGCCGGTCTTCGGAACATAGTAGGCAAGATTGATCTTCACGCCGGCCTGCGCAGCGCGGGCTTCTGCGGTCGCATAGTCGCCGGCCCAGCTATTGGCGACGCAGAGCTCCTTGTTGGGCAGCGCGTTCAGCATGTTCGTATTGTCAAACGCCTTGATGTACTTTCGGACCGGCTTGAGCACCTCGGCCGCGGCCCGGTAGTCCGCCTCCGTGGCGTCATCTGGGTTCTTGCCAATGTACTTCAGCACCATGGCGAAGACGTCGTCAGGCGCGTCGAGAATTGAAATTCCGCAATCGGCGAGCCTGGAGGCATTTTCCGGTTTCAACAGGATGTCGAGCGACTGCATGTCCCCATTCGGCAGGCGCTGTTTGACCATATCCACGTTGAAGGCAATACCGACCGAACCCCACATATATGGCATAGCGTGGTCATTGCCGGGATCCCAGCCTTCGCAAAGCTTCAGCACCAGCGAATCGAGATTGCCCCAAAGCGACAACTTGGACTTGTCGAGTTTTTCATAGATCTTGGCTGTGATCATCTTGGATACGGAGCGTCCGGACTGCAAAACGACGTCGTAGCCCGACGAGCCGGCCAGCAGCTTGGCCTCCATCTCCTCGACCGAGGCGAAATTGTCGTAGGTCACCGCGATGCCGGTCGCCTTCTCAAAATCATCCACCGTCGTCTCGCCGATATAGTCGGCCCAGTTGTACACATTCAGTGAGCCTGCGGCCCGCGCACGCCTTACGAACGGGGCAGCAAGAACAGTTCCGCCCAACAAGGTAACAACGCGACGTCTGGTAACCTCTGGCATATTGTTCCCCTTTTTGGTTTGCCGAATGTCATCGAGAGGCTCTCGCCAGTCCGACAGGCGTTGCAATACTGGGCATTGGATCTGGTCTAATGCTGCTAGGTTGGGCTAGCGTTCTTCACATGTTGGATACATGAATTCTTCTCTGCCAAGCAGGCGGCTCGGCGCCTGATCGTCGCTTGAACTTTCTCTGACACGGTTCGAAGAACCGAACGTTCAGCCTTCGATCACTCAATCCTTTTCGCGACCTTGCTGCGTCCGATGTCATCTGCATGCAAAAGATTGTAGGAGCAAAATTAGGGCTTCGCACACCGCAAAAAAGTTGGACCCTCCTGACTTCAGGTCATGCGCCCCTTCAAAACGCGCAAGCGTCCCCAAGTGTCTTGCGCGTAGATAGGCGCAGCTCCATGACCAGCAATCATTACGCCAAGACATCTCAGTACGTTCTGCGTTGCCGCCCATTGTTCCCGAAAACGATCACCTTTCAGGGGCAGAAGCCGTGCCGTTCCCACCGTGATCACGAGATGATCGAGAGAAGCCACGTCGCAATTTCGAGAGCGGCGTCGCAGTCGCCGACACGTCGGCGACGATCTGTGTCGCGCCGCCCGTCGAGGCAGCCGCGTTGTGCCATGTGTCTTGATTGCCGAACTGTTCACGAAATTGGCGTGGCTTTGTCATCCCGTGTCCCGAAATGCGGCCGTCGTTCGAACGATATGCGGAGCCCCTTCTCGGCCAAGAACCGGCGAGCCAGATCAGTGTCGCGCTTGCCGACCCGTGAAACCCATTCCGAAAACAGACGGACCGCGCGCCGGTTCATGTGCCTGGAAGGACAGACCAGCCAATAGCCGGGAAACTCAATGACGTCGAACTCGGTCGATACCGGCACCAGGGGAGCCCGACACGAGATTCTCGAACGCGATTGTCGTGCTTTCCAGGACCACGCCTGCTCCGTCCTTGGCCAATTGAACCGACATTGACGAACGGTCGAAACGGTAGGGATACGTCATGCGGGCGCCCCGGATACCGTTGCGCGGCAGCCAATAGTCCCACCGGAAATAGGCCTTCACACTGTCGATCAGTCTCGTATGGCGAAGCTGCTAGCGCATATCTCGAACCGGAACCGCCTACCGCCGTCGCCTCTCGTTGAGATCCTCCAGCACGTTGGCAGTCTCGAGAGCGTGCTGAGCCCGAGCCAGTTCGTCCTGCAGCATCTTGAGGCCCGCCTCCGTGACCAGATTGATCCGATCGGAGACAGTGCGAGCCGGCAGGATAGTTTCCGATGCTGTCTCGACGCTTTCCTCCTTGGCAAAGGCTACGCTCAATTGGTCGCAACTCCGTGTCGAACATCATTGGCAATCGGATAAGCCATAGGCGACAATAAAGCTGCAACAATTCGACGGCCGACTTCGGCAAAACAGAAATGTCCCGAAGGGTGGGAAGGAAACGGCCCGGTTTGTTCGGGATCTGCAACAAAAGCTCACACAGCACGATGATCTTGGCTGTCTCGACAGTCGTCGGCGGTGTCGAGTTTATCTCCGGGTTTTTCCCTGACGCTTCCGTGTCGGCGATCTGATCACAGAATTTAGGAGTTTCGCGAAGCTGCGGCGGTTTCTGCTCTTGCCCGGCGCAGCATCCAGCTGGCAATCGCGATGTTTGCTGCCACCAGCCCCACCATCACAAGGAGCGCGGCGTCAATGCCGCGGGCCGCGATCAGGTGAATTCGAGCCGGATCGGGCTTTCAAAAAGCTGCCCCAAATGCGCGACCACGATTCCCCTGCTTGCATCGGTCTGCCCGGTTTGCAAATCTGATATCAGCAAAAAGACGACGGGTGAGAAGAGACGCGAGCGCCTTCTGAAGTTTGCGACGTTTTTGAAAGATTGGATCAGCTTCCCTGCCGCTGCACTCGGCAATTGTTGCCGCTGAGGCAAGAAGGTAAGGCACGGGGGTTGGCGTCGGCCACATTGATGCACAACTCCGTGGCCGATGGTGACGAAAGCGACGCCTGCTGAGGTGAGAGGGGCGAGGCCCCTCTCCCTTGTGGCCAAGTTTCCCGATTTACAACGGTGGCCTGGAGCTAATTGCTTAAGATGCTGTCTTACCTCCCGCCAGACAGCGTTCGTCGTTTTCAGCACTCTCTTGGGTCGACCAGGCCATTGCTGCGAGACACGACCTCGTATTTGCCACCTTTTGCTACGCCAATGTACATATTCATCTTGCAATGGCGCTTGCCGGGCACCATCTCGGCTGGGCCGCCCGGGCCCTCCGCAATTTTAGCGTGATCCAATGCGGCGGCTACTTCCTCGCGCTCAACAGTGCCAGCCTCCTTCACGGCCGCCTCCCACAGCTTCAATCCGCGATAGACGCCTGTGGCAGCACTGCCTGCCGAAAACCGGAACTTGCCAGGAAACTGCTTTTCATAGGCAGCCTGTATCCGGGCGCTACCCGGATCTTCATATGCCAAGGCCCTGTAGTAGTCGAGGCTACTGGCTAGACCTTCGATCTCGTCAGCCTGGTTCATCTCCAGGTTAATCTCATCATAGTAGGTGCAGCCCAGCCGACCGCCGTTCTTGGTGAATCCCGCTTGATGAAGCTGCTTGAACAGGGCGGCTACCCCTGGAGGAACGATGGTATTGAAGACAACATCGACCTTGTTGGAAATGATGCGGCTTACAGTGGACGAAAAGTCGACCTGGTCCATTGGATAGTATTCTTCCAGAACGACTTCGCCGCCGTTCTTTTCAATCAACGTCCGCGCATACGCGTTGATCGTTTGCGGCCACACGTAGTTGGAACCGGGCATCGCAAATCGCTTACCGCCATTTTGGATCAGCCAAGGGATGAACTGGTCGCAATTCTGTGCAGGCACGGGGCCGGTGCAGAACAGATAAGGCGTGCATTCTTTACCCTCATAGCCTTCCGGATAGATGTAAAGTGTCTTGCCGCGCGAGATGATCACATCCTTGATGGCATTTCGCATTGAGCTCGAAATACCTCCAAGCACCACGTCGACCTTGTCACGCTGAATCAGCTTGCGGACATTGCCGACCGCCACTGCTTCGTCTGACGCCGTGTCCTCTATGTGCAGTTCGATCGGGCGCCCCAATAGACCGCCTGCATCGTTGATCTCTTTGACGACCATGCGGGCTACGTTAGCGTCAGTGTTTCCCAAAAAGCCGAGCGAACCCGTAAGATCAGTAGCGATTCCAAGCTTAATCGGCCCTTCAGCAGCGTTTGCCCACTCTGGTCGAATAACCCAGCTAGCAGGACCTGTCGCGATGGCGGCAGATACGAAGGCAAAGTTGTGAAGGAAACGGCGTCGATTGATTCGGTGTGCGTTGTTTGACATCAGAAAACCCCTCTCTTCTATTTCGTTAATACACCTGCATACTTCAGTTGGAGTAGGCTATCCGTCCGCTTTTCGACTCAACCAGGCTTTCAGCCTGCCCTTTGGGTAAAGTTGAGCAACTTAAGACGGTTCCGCTACTGCGTGCGGCTGTCGGTCTTAGGCGGCACTTGCCGTCCCACATTCCCAAGGTTGATCGCAACCGAGGAATGGAGCGTCGTGGTGAGGGTCGCCAAGCCTGTTGAAGGCTCAGACAAACGCCGTGCAGCATCTCTGTGCATGCACGGCCCGCTGACCTTTGGAATATCGCTCATGATCGTAGCGAGCCGGCCTGGGCTGGGATGGTCTGGCTCACAAACGAGGCGCGCGGCCGACCGATTTCGCTAGACTTGCCGCTGCCCTCCGAAGAGCCGAAGTTTTGAATGGCCTTTGCGGCCGGCACCTCGCGGGCGGCCGGCCGCAGCCAAGCCAGCCAGAGGGGAAGTGCGCCCGTCGTGTGGGGTTCCGACGAAGCTGGGACGACGACCGGAAATAGGTTCGGCTTGATGCTATGGGGCAAGGCCGCCCGGCAAGTTTGATGGTCCGCGAGTTGCGGCTATCACTCGACTTGGTGCGGGCCTCTCATCCTGCCGCGCGATAAGGTTGCTGGGTCATTTGGCCGATCGCTCGCCGGCCAAAGACTTGTCTTCGCTCCGATCGATGCGGCATCCGTTGTAGTGCGTTTCACCGTTTCACAGAAACGGCGAAGCGCCTTCTCTTTGTTTTGACTCAATCCGGACCGAAAACCGCTCACACTTTCCTGGAATTGCTCTAGACCGCCCGCCCCGCCACTAAACCCCGTGGGCGGTATTTGACAAAGATTATCGCGAGCACGAACACGAGAACGTCTGCGATGACAGGTGCCATCACCCAAGGTAGTGCCGCACTGAGAGTGCCGATAACGCTAGCTCCGGCAACCGGGCCAGCGAAGGACCCGACGCCGCCCACCATGACAGCGACGAAACCCTGGATGAGGAAGCGGATACCAAGATCGGCAAACAGCGAGAAAACGGGCACGATCAACGCACCTGCGAGCCCTGCCAACGCAGCTCCGAATGCAAACGTTACGCTGTAAACTACGCTGCTCGAAATTCCGGACGCACGCGCCAGCGAGGGGTTTTCGAGCGAGGCACGGATACGCAACCCGAAAGAAGTATACGCTAGAAAGGCGTAGCTGCCCGCCATGACAAGAGCCGTGACGATGATGATCAGGCAGCGCCACGTTGCAAAGTGCAAGGTGCCGATTTCGATCGATCCGCTGATCGGCTCGGGTACCGAGAGGTAGAGCCCCCCAATGAGGCCACGAACGACCTCTCTTATGATCAAGCCCAGCGCATAGGTGCCGAGCATTGCAACGATAGGTGCCGAGTAGAAGCGCCGCACCACCAGTCTCTCAAGCGCAAAACCTAAGGTTCCCACCACAAAAGGCGCAACCAACATGCCGACGAGAACCGGCAAACCTGCGCTTTGCACGAGATACGTGACATAGGCGCCTAGCAAGACGAACTCTCCTTGTGCGAAATTGAAAATGCCCATCATGCTGGCGATGATGCCGAGCCCTAGCACCACCAATACGACGATGGCGCCAAAGCTAACGATCTCGAACAGAGCTACGATCAGCGTGTCCATGTTGATGGCCTCGAGGTTGGAAGAAAATGCCGTTCAATCAATCGCGGTCCGGGTTCTACATATAGCTCCGGGTTCATAGGCCGTACGCCAGCGGCATTGGTGCGCCCCAAATCTTCCGGCTACTCAGCCAATCCAAAAAAGTCCGTCGCGTTTTCCGATAGTATCCGGGTCGCCAGGCGCTCCGCATGGCGCAAATGGAAATAATGATCGGCAACCTTCTCGGACAGCACGTCTCCAATAAGTCTTCTCGCGCTCTTTATGGCGCCGTACGATTCCTCGACGTGCACGCAATCTCCTCCGATCATCATGCGCGAGTGATCAGGCAAGACTTCGATGGCTTCGTGCAATGCCAGCTTGAAATGGGACGGGCTCAAGAGAAATGACCAACACAAGTCGAGCCAGACATTTCGGTACACAAACGCCATGCCCAACAAATCGCGGCTCCACGGATAGGCCAGATGCATAAGGAGGAACCGCGTCCTGGGATGACGCTCGATCAACCCTGCGATGCGTAGTGGATGGGAGCCCTTCAAGATCGCAGTTCCCAGGTGAGTCTGGACTGGCAAATCCATCTCACCGGCGAGCCGGCAGAACAGATCTACGATAAAGTCCCCGAACGCCTTCCGCTCGGCAGCAGAGGGAGAAATCTGGCCCCAGGCCCGGCGAGCGAGCTCTTCATCCGGCTCATCAAAGTTTACGTCGCGGTCGTAGGCAAGGGCGTTCTTGAGTGCAACTTGATGTCGTCCACGGCATCCCGCCACAAGCTCGCGAATGGCTGCACAATAATCATCGAAGGTTCTCACCTCCATGTGGAGGCGCGCCAACATTGATTGAGCCGAATTGCCGTTGTGATCGACCGAGTCCGGGTGCCATCCAAACGCGAACGCGTTAATACGGAGCACCGCGTCGTAACAATCACCCAACTGAGGACGCAAGTCCGAAACGGGGTCCAGGAAAGAGTCCGTCACGATCCTTTTTATGCCGGCGCGTCTAACCACTTCCCTTGGCCATTCCAGCTCGGTGTGACGAGAGCGTACTGCGAGGTCTATCGCCTCCCAGTTCTGACGTGTGATCCCCTCCTCGCCCACTTGGTAAAGCCGCGAAATACCCCCGACCAAGTTGCGCACGAACGCGTTTGGGTAGCATCGGTCCAAGTAGGGGGATAAAGCTTCCCACGTGGTTGGTTCAACCGCGGTCGAGACGATGTCGCCGGTCGCTTTCGGCTCCGACGGCAGCACATCGGTTGTCCAAGCCGCATAGCTCTGCCTGAACAGGCGCAACAGATTCACCTCGCGTGCAAGTGTGATCTGAGGCATATGATGCTCATGGACGTCGACCACTTCGCACGCTTCGACGAATTCCCGAATTGATGCTGGCATGGATCTGAGCACTCCGCTATTGACTGGGTCCATCGTCTCGGTGACAGGGTCTACGGCGCCAAATACGCCATCAAGCGCGGGTCTTCGCGCAGGCCAAGTGAAGGAGCCGAAAGAGCCACGCGGCCGCGGTCAAGCACATAGGCCCGCTGCGCCACGCGCAGTGCAAGGTCGAGATGCTGCTCGACTACGATCACGGCAATGTCCTTGGCTAGATCGATCAGCCGTTCGGTGATCTCTTCGACCACACCAATCCAGACGCCCTCGGTGGGCTCATCGAGCAGCAGTACTCGCGGATTGGCCAGCAGGGCTCGTGCGATCGCCAGCATCTTACGCTCACCGCCTGAAAGCGTGCCGGCGGCCTGACCTAATCGGAGAGCGAGCTTTGGGAATATTGCAAGAACCCGGTCGAGCGCGTCCTGGTCTCGGGTCGAGAGCATACCAACAGCCAAATTATCTCGCACCGTCAGGCGCGCGAACACCGCGTGCTCTTGCGGCACGTAACCCAGACCAAGCCGAACACGCTGTTCGGTTCGAAGTGGCCCAAGTTCACGATTTTCGAGGCTCACGGCGCCCCCGCGCAGCGGCAGTTCCCCGATGATCGTCTTCATCAGCGTGGTTTTGCCTGCGCCATTGCGGCCTAGTACTGCGACGCCACCCCGCCGAGGTATTTGCATTCCCACGCCAAACAAAACCTGGCTGCCGCCATATCCGGAGTCGAGGTCGGTGATAACGAGCAAATTTTCTTCAGGCACGGCGCAGATAAACCTCTTGCACGCGAGGATCGGCTTGGACTTCTTGGACCGTGCCAGAACAGAGGACGGTGCCCTGGTCGAGCACAGTCAGGCGGTCGCAGACATCCCGGATGAAGTCGAGGTCATGTTCGACGATGATGAGCGAGCAATTTTGTTTGATAGGTCGCAGCAAGTCGCCCGTGACTCGGCGCTCCTCAAGGCTCATACCTCCCGTTGGTTCGTCGAGTAGCAGGAGCTTGGGATCGGTCGCCAGCGCCATAGCGATCTCAAGCCACTGTTGCTGGCCATGGGACAGTGCCGAGGCGGGCTGGTATGCACGGGCCGCCAGGCGAAACTGCTCCAGCATCCCCATCACACGGTCATGCAGAGCGCCGCGACTTCGCGAGAACATCAGCCCCATCAGTGACGACTTTGCCTGAAGAGCAAGCAAGATGTTGTCGTAAAGGGTAAGGGCAGGCAGGACACTTGTGATCTGGAACTTAAGGGTGAGGCCGGCACGCGCGCGCGCCGCGGGAGAGTGGCGCGTGATGTCGATCCCAGAGAACTTGACCCGGCCTTTGGAAGGGGTCTCGGCGCCGGCCACGCACTTCATAAGGGTGCTCTTGCCAGATCCGTTTGGTCCGATAAGACCATGGAACTCGCTTTCGCCGACGGTGAGTGTCGCGCCGTCCAACGCGACCAGCTTTCCGAAACTCTTTTGGATGGGG
The DNA here is from genome assembly GCF_040081985.1 of Mesorhizobium yinganensis. Lineage (NCBI taxonomy): Bacteria > Pseudomonadati > Pseudomonadota > Alphaproteobacteria > Hyphomicrobiales > Phyllobacteriaceae > Mesorhizobium > Mesorhizobium yinganensis. The sequence goes on from NZ_JBEBMH010000017.1 coordinate 104,400, forward strand.
GTCGTCTCAAGCAGAGCCATGGCCGCCTCGCCTCACTGGTCGTCCGAAACTTCCAACGCGCTCGCGTTCGCTCACTACAAAGCTAATCAGCCCGGCAGGCCGGAACATGATAACGAGCAGCAGGAGCAGGCCGAGAATAATTGGCCAGATATCTTGGAAGGCATTGGACAGCCAGTAGCCCAATGCCTCAATGACGAGTGTGCCGATTACAGCGCCAATAAGAGTCCCGGAGCCGCCGAACAAAACGTAGAGAACAACCTGGGTGGACATCACCACACCCAGCATGTTCGTCCATACAAAACCCTCATGGAATGCGTAGAGGCTCCCGGCAACACCAGCGATCGCGCCGCTGACGGCGAAGATAATCGCTTTAAGGTGCTGTGCTCGGTACCCGAAGAAGGCGATCCGCTGTTCGCTTTCGCGCAAGCCGGCGAGTGCGAGACCGAACTGCGAGCGCAACATGAAGCGGCATAGGAGATAAAAGAACACCAGAATGCCGAGGGCAAGATAGTAGAATACAGGACCCTCGCTCAATTCATAATGGCCGATGGTCATCAACTGAATCGAAGGTATTCCATTTTGCCCACCTAGGTATTGCGAGCCTCTGGCAAACCTATCTGCCGCATAGGCGCCGGTCATGGTCCCTAGTGAGACGAAAACCACGCTCGTAGGATGACGCCCGAGCAGCAAGAAGCCCGCGAGTAACAAAGCTGCGACTAGCCCGACAACCATCCCGAGGGGCAAAACGACGAATATCGAGGCTATGTTTGCGTCACGTGCGATAAGGGCGACCGCGTATCCGCCGATACCAAAAAAAAGTGACTGGCCCAGGCTGAGTATTCCGGCGTAGCCCCATACCAGATCAAACGATAGCGCGAACAGACATAGTACAAGAACGCGAGTAGCGTAGATGGTTATGTAATCCGGCAAAGCAAGCGGCGCCAACGCACCCATAACGAGCAGGATGATTTCTATTAGGCCGATCATTGCGCCGCTTTTACCAAACCATCGTTTATCTGCAGAATGCGGCAATACATTATCGATTTCTGTTCCCATCGGAGTTGCCTCAGTCATTCAGCACTCCTTCGGTTCGACCAGGCCACCACTCCTCGACGCAATTTGATATTGACCGTTTTTCGCAACGCCTATGTACATTTTCATCCTGCAGTGACGCTTCCCGGGTACCATCTCCGCTGGACCGCCCGGACCCTCGGCTATCTTGGCGTGGTCAAGTGCCGCGGCCACCGCGTCGCGCTCAACTGTGCCGGCCTCCTTCACGGCCGCTTCCCATAGCTTCAAGCCGCGATAAACGCCGGTCGCCGCGCTGCCGGCGGAGAACCGGAACTTGCCAGGAAACTGCTTCTCGTAAGCAGATTGGATCCTGGCGCTCACGGGATCCTCCGCCGTCAGCGACTTATAGTAGTCGAGACTGCTGGCAAGACCCTCGATCTCTTCAAACTGATTCATGTCGAGCAGGTTCTCATCGTAATAGACGCATCCCACCCGGCCGCCATTTTTAGAAAATCCGGCCTGGTAGAGTTGCTTGAAGAATGATCCAACGCCCGGAGGAATTATGGTGTTGAATACCACGTCCACTTTGTTGGAGACGACGCGGCTCACCGTTTCGGAAAAGTCCACTTGGTCAGTTGGATAGTACTCTTCGAAAATCACTTCTCCGCCGTGTTTTTCGATAACGGTTTTTGCATAGGCATTGATTGTCTGCGGCCAGATGTAATTCGAACCGGGCAAAGCAAAACGCTTTCCGCCATTCTGGATCAGCCACGGGATGAACTTATCGCAATTTTGTGCAGGCACGGGGCCGGTACAAAACAGGTAGGGCATACACTCCTTGCCTTCATAAGCCTGCGGATAGATGTAAAGTGTCTTGCCCCTCGAAATGATGACGTCTTTGATGGCATTGCGCATAGAGCTTGCGATGCCGCCGACCACCAGGTCCACCTTATCCCGCTGAATGAGCTTGCGGACATTGCCGACAGCTACAGACTCGTTCGAAGCTGTATCTTCGATCAGAAGTTCGACAGGCCGCCCCAACAGACCGCCGGCATCATTGATCTCTTTAACGAGCATGCGCGCCACATTCGCATCGGTATTGCCATTGAAGGCAAGCGAGCCTGTCAGGTCAGTAGCAATGCCAATCTTGACGGAGCCTTCCGCCGCATTTGCCCATTCTGGGCGAATAACCCAACTACCAGGGCCAGTCGCGATGGCTGTCGAGAGGAATGCAAAATTGTGAAGAAATCGGCGTCTGTTAATTTGCTGCCCATCGCGTGACATCAGTGGAGCTCTCCCCTCGTTTTGTCGTTGACCACGTGCTCTCATTGTCGGCACCGGCGTAAGCTACCCGTCATGTTTTTGTCTCACACAGACCTTTCTCAGTGACAGTTGAGTAAAATTGAGCAAGAGAGCCTCGGCCCTAGTCCGAACCACTGGCTGCGTCCGGCTCCGGACGGTACAGTCGTGAAGCGAGGGGGGCGCGCTAGAAGGGCCGATGAAGCATGCCGAGGCTCGTCGCGACCGCAGCGCGGACCGAGTGAACCGAACGGGTTTTATTCGATGGGCTCGCGCGCTGCCGCTCCGGAGCCTCACGGCAAGATTTTGCAAATGTGCCGTCTCGACGACGGCGGTGAGCCGGTCCCGAATTGGCGCGGACTGTCGCGGCCGACATACCCTTGAGCCTGGAGTGGATAGGGGCCTGACGAGCCCAGCGACACGATCCACACCCGTATAGGACGCTCGGGCGTCTCGCCCGTATCGGCTATCGCATCAATGGCGATAGCATCGGCCAAGGCGACGACGATTTCCCGCAAAGGCGGGTCGGGCTAGGAGTTCGACCCACGTCCTGTTGACGATGCAACCGCATCGCCTTGAGCAGCCATCGTCTACCATCCGAACGTCTTGTCCACCAATTAGCGATCAAACGGCGACTGTTGACCCGCGCCTGACGTCTGCAAAAGCTGTAGGTCTCTACATCCGAGCCAAGGCGGGGGATTCATACAGACCCTATCATGAGGCCTGTCCGAGAGCCGGCAAGAGCTCAAATCGCCGTGCTCCCCGTTGGGCGGCTCGACGCATCTGCACCGTCGCCCGCCCATACTTATCGTCGCCTCGGAATTGCCCGAGGACAACATGTTGAGGCTCCACAACTGGAGTTGGTCTAGAGGACGCTGCTCCCTTACGCTTTGCCGCTAATTCGAGCTGTGTCTAGGCGTTCCGGCAGCGTCATGGTATGCGGCCGGTTCCGTCAATGCGCTGCGCTGGCATTCGTAACCGCCCGATAAGCAAACACGATGGCAGGCCCAATCGTGATGCCGGCTCCGGGATAGAGGCCTCGCATCAGCGACGTCGTGTCGTTCCCGCAGGCATAGAGACCCGCGATGGGCTTTCCGTTTTTGTCTAAAACTCGGGCCTCGGTGTCGGTTGCCAGACCCGTGGCGGTGCCCAGCGTTGCCGGAACAATTCTCAGCGCCACAAAGGGACCATTTTGGATTGGCCCGAGGTTAGGGTTTTTCTTACCTACGCTCGGGTCGCCAAGCATACGATTGAAGGCGGACTCGCCTCGCTGGAAATAGGGATCTTTGCCTGCCTCTGCATTCCGATTGTGTTCCTCAACTGTCTGTTCCAGCGCCGCCGGGTCGAGGCCGATCTTGCGTGCAAGTTCGCCGATGGTGGGGGCTACTTGGATGTAGCCGTTGCGCGCGTATTTCCTAATACTGAGAGTCCATGGCCATGGAAGCAGATGACCCATGCCGCGTTTGCGGACGAACTCGTGATCGCAGATGAAAAAGAAACGTCGATCCTTTGGATAGCCTTCCTGGAACATCGCCAGGCAGATGTCGTGGTAGGAATTGGATTCGTTGACGAACCGCCTGGCGTTCGGGCCTACGGCAATCACGCCCGGACGTCCCCGGTCCAGCCATCCATAGGGAACGGTTTTGTGTCCCTGCCGGGTTTTGAGCAGCGACACCGGAGTCCAGAAGCCGGCGCTTGCGACATCGGTGTCGACCATCCCGCCGACTTCTCTGGCTAGTTCGATGCCGTCGCCAGTCACATCCGGGTGCGCGAGCGTTTCATCATGCTGGTGGGCACCGCTCAATTCGCGTCTCAGACGGGCATCGCGCGCAAAGCCGCCAGTCGCCAGGATCACGCCGCGTGAGGCCTCTACGCGCCACTTCTCGCCGTTGCGGCTTACCAACGCACCGTTGACGCGATCGCCATTCGTGATCAGTTCCGTGGCGGCCGCGTTTGTCCATATCTCTACGGCGCGCCGACGAAGGCTGACGAGCAGCCGGGCAATCAATGCGTTGCCGCCGCTGAGCTCGGTTCCGCGCCGATAACCGAAGCGATCCGCCGCGTAGCGTGCCACGCGACGGGCGACATGGCTAAGGGCGGTTACTGACTGGAATGGATTGAGGAATTTGCCGACCTCGCCGGAGGAGATCATCATTCCTCCCAGCACCACCCGGATGGGATCACCGATGAGATCGAAATCCTTGGCGAGCTTTCGTCCGTCGTAAGGGGCTGGGCTAAGCGCGCGGCCCTTGTCGACTCCCCCAACCTGGTTTGAGTGATAGTCTGGCGCGGTGGCTAGCGTGAACTGGACCTCTGTATCCGCCTCCAATTCTTCGATCGCAAGCGGGCCGTCCTCAAGATAGGCATCGATGAATTCGGACCTGTAGTAATTGCCGAGTTCGCGCCGGAGGTATGTTCTTGCCTTCTCAACGGAATCCTCGATCTTGGCGGACACCGCTTGAGGCGAACAAGGCACCCAAATTATGCCGTTTGACAACGCTGTCGTGCCGCCCAGGGTGGCTGATTTTTCGCAAACGATAACCTTCAACCCTGCCTTTGCAGCGTAGAGCGCGGCTGACAGTCCAGCAGCACCGCTTCCGATCACTAGGACATCCGCTCGCACGTTCCGGCCGGCATCGGCCAGGGTTTGTGCCGTCGATACGGTTGCGTGACTGCCCGCTTTTTTGATCGGGGTATCCATGCCGGTCCTCGTGTTCAGATGTTTGGAATTCAGACAGGTCGCGACAGCGGAACCGCCTTGAAGGCTTCCGCGGCGGTTTTGACAGCGCGCTCGATAGGGATTCTCTCGATGGACGAAGCCCCGACAAAACCGACACACTGGGTCGACTGGTATACCTCGTGCGTGTCTTCAGGCTCAGCCACCGCTCCACCGTGGCAAAGCAGCACGATCTCGGGTCGGACGGCACGAGCGGCAGAGCTGATCTCATTGATCCGCCGCACGGCATCGGCCAAAGGCTGACCGGCTTCATGGCCGACGAGACCGCCGCGGGTGGCGCCGACATGCGGGACGATGCAATCGGCACCTGCCTTCGCCATCTCCTCGGCATCGTCAGGGCTGGCGACGTAAGCGAGGGAAAAGATGTTCTTCTTGCGGGCGAGCGCGATCATTTCGACCTCGCGCTCGAAACCGAGCCCGACGCGCCCACGCCGTTCACGCCATTTTTCGCCCATGGTCGAGATCGTGGGGTAGTTGATGACCCCAGAGAAGCCCGCGGCCCAGAACCGGTCTAATAGCGTGTCCAGATCGAGCCGGACCGGATCCCAGGCCTCGACGCCGCCGATGACGGGAACGGATGAGACGACGTTGCGGATTTCTGCGGCGAGTTCGAGCGTGCGGGCGTTGGAATCTCCAATGCGGCTTGTCGGCAATCCCATCAGCCGCGACAATCCGGTGCTGTAGACGACCAGCATGTCGGCACCGCCCAGAGCGGCGCATTTCGCCACCAGGCCACAACTGCTGCCTGCGGCCAGAACCGCTTTTCCCGCTTGCACTTGAGCAGCGATCCGCTCCAGAATTTCGGCGCGTTCAAACATGCGCATTGGCGTGGGGTTTTCCTTGCAGTTGTGAAACAATCCAGGCGACCGCGGTGTCCGCGAACTCGGGATCGTTAATGTGGCAATCCAGTTCGCGGCATTCGATCTTGGTCGGCAGCTCGCACTTCACGGCGCTCAGCCACGCGGCGTCCGCCATTGGATCGTGGAAGATGCCTCCTTCGCGGTCATAATCCGACACGCCCCTGGCCGGCCAAAGTACAAGACAAGGACCTTCGGCCTGTGACAGGCGCTCTGCTGTCAGGCGGCCGATCTCTTGGTTTTCTGAGGCCGTGGTTCGCATCAGCGTCGTGTATGGCGTGTGCGAATAAAACTGCCGGCCCTTGAACCGATCTGGCACCGTTGAGGGCGGCCCGAAATTGACCATGTCGACGGCGCCCGGGGCTATCAGTTGTGGAACCGGACGGCTGCCAGCTGCCTTCAGCCGATCAGGGCCCGCGCTTGCGGTACCGCCGACCACCTCGTCGGCCAATTCGGTTGTCGTCAGGTCCAGGACAGCGTCGAACTCGCCTCTGGCAACAAGAGCCTCCATTTTGCGTCCGCCCGCTCCGTTTGCGGGAAACACAATCGCTTCGATCCCGGCCTTCGAAAGCCGCGCCACGCAGCCGCTGGCCGCCGGAGTTGTGACACCGAAGGCCGTTATGGCGACGATCTTAGTGCTGCGGCGAACAGGCGGCGGCGTATAGTGCATGGCCGCGATCGCCTGCCCCGCATTCTCCAATATCCTGCCTGTAAAGCCGTTGACGCCGAAGAGGTCGACGACCGTCGGGTAGATGATGATATCACTTTTGGCAGCTAGCTCGGCCAGGAGCGCTGGTCTGGCGCTCGAAATCAGAAGCTTGGGAAAACCATATGGCAGATCCGCGACCACTTCGCCGAACAGACTGCTGCCCTTTCCGCCCCCAACGCCGATGACGGCGCTGATCACTCCTGATGCATGGAGGGCGGCAATTCGGGGTCGTGTCGCGGCCGCGATCTTCTGGAGCAATTCTGCAGGCGTTGCCACGCGGTCCCCAGCCGTCATATCGTTTGGCCTAGCCTCGGTTTTCGTCGTGCCAACGTCGACGAGGATGGTTTCTCGTCCAGACCGGTGAATGATGTCGCAGAGGTAATCCGCCTCCTGTGCCTTTGTGTCGAGGGTGGCAACGATTGCCACGGCACCTGAACTCGACGCGGTCACTGCTCGAACCTCGCGTCGAACCGGGCGGCGCCTTGGTCTGGGGCGAACCCACTGGTCACAAATGTTCTCCCAAATTCCGTGATCTCCGGTAAGGGTCTAGACCTCAGCCGCTTAGCCGATAAGATTAGGCGCACTCCTGGATGGGTAAAATTGGGTAGCATCGTGACAGGTCTTCGTTCCGGCTGGCTTTCAGCGGACTTGCTTGACAAGGGGCAAGCGCAGGACCTGCAAATCTATGCGCCGTCGCTCGCGTACCTGCCTCAAGGCTCTCCGTTGGTGCTGGCGAGCTTGCCTGTGATTAACTGGAACGACTGCCTGTTAGAAGCTTTACGCACCCATCGCGAGAAAAGGCAGCTTTCCGCCTACGCAGCTATGGCGATGGTTGATCCGTTTGCCTGCTGGGAGGATTTTGCCGACGCCCTGCGGGACAGGGACGTAACCGGCGTCATCAATTTCCCGCCTGCCTCGGTCAACGAACAGCCGCCCGCGGGCGGAACAATCGAGCCTGGTCAGGACCTCGAGCTTCGACGTCTCGAATGGTTTGGAAGCTTGGGCTTCAGAACGATCTTTGCGACCTTCACCTCTTCTATAATTCCTGCTGCCAAGGAGCGGCTAAAGATGTCGCTCGACGGCATCCTCCATGTGCAGCCGGCTGCCCTTGAGATCTCAATCTCAGACAGGTTAGAACTCGTCACTGGCGATGCGCCGTCTACCAAGGAGCATGCGCTCCCAATCTTTGAGCTCGCCGGACATAGGGCTTGATCCTCAACCGCAAAGCAAGAAGTCATCACTCCAAGATCCGCAGTTTCTTTATCTTGTTGTAGAGCGTCTTTCTTGACAGGCCGAGATAGCGGGCCGTCTTGCCGCGATGGAGCCGGTTGCGCTTCAGTCCCTCGATGATCCAGTCACGCTCGGACAGGGCATTGGCTGGCGTGGTCGACGGCTTATTCGATGACTCCAGCAACGGCGCCAACACTTCTGCCGTGATGTGAGTGTCGGGAGGTAGTGTGACCAGCTGGTTGACCAAGTGCCGCAGCTCTCTGACGTTCCCAGGCCAACGATGGCTCGCCAGTGCCAGGAACGCGGAGTTTTCTATCGCCAAAGCTTTGGAATTGGCATCCCCTTTTGCTTCGACCGTCAAGTGGTTGAGCAACTGGGGCAAGTCTTCAAGACGATCTGGCAAAGCAGGTATCGCGATGTCCATACCAGTGAACAAAGCGATGAGCCTGGGGTGAAGAACGCTGTCCAGAGTTGCTCCGCGGGGCACAGTCGCAGTCGCAACAACCCTGGCTTTGGAGCGCAACGACGATATCCCATTCAGCGGCACAAAGGTGCCAGTCTCCAGATAGTCGGCCAGACGCTCTTGTCCGTCGGCGGAGAATTGATCAAGGTGCAACAGCAGAATTGACGTGTCGCCAGCGGTCTCGAGCAGCGACATGCGACGTTTTCTTGCTTCGTCGCGTTCGATGCCGAACAGGGTGCCGACGGTTTCATCCGAAGGCCCGGCCCGACACGCAAACACCACCGGCTTGAAATGTTTCCGTTCGCTTAAAGCGTGGACAAGGCCTGCCAAGCGTCGCTTGCCCGAACCTGGCTCACCCCTGACAAGCACCGGATTGGGACCGCCCGCCAATCGTTTGGCCGTTTCCAGAACCCGGTTCATCGCCGACGATTGCGCGATGATGCCGTGTCTGTAGCCGCTTAGCTGCAGTTGCCGCTCCAGGATATCGACCTTCTCCCGCAGGAGGTGAATCGTCTTGAAACCGGAGGTCACTTCGAGCACCGACGTCTGTAGCGGAACGCGGTCCAGCGAGGACCCACCGATAAAGCCTTGTGTGGCTGTCTCCCGGCACACGTCCAGGAGTTCGTCCGGCTTGGTGATCGGACCGCCGCCCAACAGGCAGACGACGCTTTTGTCGATTGCGTGAACCGTTCGCGCGATGTCGCGCGTGCGCGTAGCGAGCTCCGCCAGTCCGATTGAAGGCTGGGCCCCGCTTTCGGCATCGGGATTGAGGTTGAAGTTCATGCAGATGGCCTGGACACCGGCCTCGACCATTCGGCGTGCTTCAGATTGGGTGCGCGTGTAGCCGATCGTCATGAGGCCGCGCGCCGCGGCCCTGACCAGGAGCTCAATCTCGCGACCGTAGCCCAAACCGTGTTTTTCGAGGATCGCCCTACGGTGATCGTCGATATGGATGACGGATGGGAAGTTGGTTACGCCGGAAAATCCCCATCTGACGATCTTGTCGAGAAAACTATCGATCTCAAGCCTTGGATCGAATGTGCTCGCCCCGAAGAAGACAGGCAGCCTCGTGTTCGGCAGGATCTCGGTTCTACCGAAGTCAGCGACGAACTCATTGCTGTTGCGAATGGGAAGGATCGATGCCGGCGAAAAACCGCCCATCGCTCTGAATCGGCCAGCGTTGAGCGCCAGTACGAAATCCGCACCGGCTCGCTCGGCCGCGCGCGCTGTCATTCCCGATCCGATGCCCGCGCCGAGCATGAAGGAACGGGCATTTCCCAGGAACTGTCTGATGCTGCCGCCTTGCGCCTGCTTCATCCACGCCCCCGTTCCACTCGCAGCCGGCGCTTCGCGAGGGAGCAATCAGTTCCAGCTCGTCGGTGCGCGCAATCTGCGCAGTGCCTTGCCGTTGGGAAGAAAAAGATGGCAGTCCGAGGGCGCCACTGCAAGGCCGATCTTTTCTACTCTTCCTGCCGCGGTCAGCCCTGGTGCACGAGCGACAAGACTTGCAGCACCGGCATTGCCGTAGAGATAGGTGGCATTGCCGAGGTGCTCGACAAAGTCGACGTCGAGTTCGACCAGCAGGTCGTCTTCACTATCTGCGGGTGCCCTGAAATCATCGGGCCTGATGCCTAAGGTCACGTGCTTGCCCACCGCCTGCGCATCCGCGTCGACAGGTAAGGAGACGGTCACACCCGTCTCAAGTCTGACTTCAACTCGATCTTGATGTGCCGAGACGATCGTCGCGTCCAGGAAGTTCATCTTCGGCGAACCGATGAAGCCCGCCACGAACTGAGACGCGGGCTTGTGGTAGAGATCGTGGGGCGTACCGACCTGTTCGATATTGCCGTCTTTAAGCACGACGATCTTGTCGGCCATGGTCATGGCTTCCACCTGGTCGTGCGTCACGTAGATCATAGTATTGCCGAGCTGCTTGTGAAGCTTGGCGATCTGCACCCGCATCTGGACCCGGAGTTCCGTGTCGAGGTTGGACAAGGGCTCGTCGAATAGGAAGACCTTCGGTTCGCGCACGATGGCGCGGCCGATAGCCACTCGTTGTCGCTGACCGCCGGACAACTGCCGCGGTTTCCTGTCAAGCAAATGATCGACCTGCAGCAGGGCGGCGGCCTCCTTTACCTTGGCTTCTATCTCTTCGGCGCTGGCCTTTGCCATACGCAACGGAAACGCAAGATTCTGGCGCACGGTCATGTGCGGATAAAGCGCATAGCTCTGGAACACCATGCCGAGGTTTCGCTCCGAAGCGTCAATATTGTTGACTATCCTGTTGTCGATCAGGAGGCGGCCGTCGCTTATGCGTTCGAGCCCTCCAATCATGCGCAAAAGGGTCGATTTGCCCGACCCGGAGGGCCCGACAAACACAACGAATTCGCCGTGGGCGATGTCAAGATCGATGTCGCGCAGGATCTGGACGTTGCCGTAGGCCTTGCTGATCCGTTCCAGGCGAACCTCTGCCATCATATCCTCCCCTTAAGGCCGCTCCGGGTGCCGTCATTATCCAGCCTTATCTCTGTCAGGCTGGAGACTGTGAGATCAGGTGGGATCAGCATCGGATCGCGCCGTGACGGCACGCCGGTGGTCACTAGCACGGCGCGAAGGTTGGCCCGTTTGGCGGCCTGGATGTCGGTTGCAATCTGGTCCCCAATCATCAAGGTCGAGATACGAGCCGTTCCCAGACGCGCCAGCGCCGTTTCGATCATGTGCACTTCGGGCTTGCCGACGATGAGCGGCTTGGTCTGCGTGGCAGCGGCGACCGCCTCCAGCCCGGCTCCGGCTCCGGGTTCAAATCCATCTTCGGTCGGCAAGAGCAGATCGGGATTCGTGCCGATGAATATGGCGCCGCCCAGAATGGCGTTGACCGCGACGCACAGCTTTTCATGCGTGATCTGACGATCGAGGCCCATCACCACGACTTCTGGAGTGCGGTCCGTGACCTCCAGGCCGACGGCCGCGATAGCGGCCACCAGCGAAGGAGCGCCGATCACATAGACCCGGGTCACCTCCGGATAGTTGGCGCGGATGAGCTCGGCCGCTGTGATGGCGCTGGTCACGACGTTTCGCGCGTCGACGGCGAGGCCGAACCCTGCAAGCTTGCGGACAACATCTTCTGGCGTATGCGTGGAATTGTTCGTCACGAAGCAAAAAGGCAATCCGCACGCTTGCCAGCGGTTGAACGTCTCGACCGCATCCAGGATTGGCGCCTTGCCGCGGTAGATGACCCCATCCAGGTCGGAAATTACGCCCTCTATCGGCGACCAGTTCTGATGCGCGCCAAGGTCAGCCATTCATCAACATCCCACCATTCACATGGACGACCTGGCCGGTGATGTAGTCAGCGGCAGGGCTCGCCAGGAATACCGCCAGGCCGGCGATATCCTGCGGGACGCCCACTCTTCCCAAGGGTATTCGACCGCTATGGCGAGCCTCGGTTTCCTCGCGCGGCCGACCGTGCATCGGCGTGTCGATGATGCCCGGTGCGATCGCGTTGACGTTGATGCGCAGCGGCGCGCATTCATAGGCCAGCAGCTTAGTCACGTCATGCACGACTGCCTTGGACAGACAATAGTCCGCGCCACCGGCCTGATAGTTGAACACGGCGCCTTGCGAGGAAAGCGACGAACCGATGTTGACGATCCGGCCGCCATTGATCTTCATGAAGCGTTCGACGACCAGCTTGCAGCATAGCAGCACCGCGACCGAATTGATCTGAATGGTGCGGTCGATCTTGGTCACGCTACCGTTGAGCAACGGCTCAGCGGACTTGATACCCGCATTGTTGACCAGTACGTCCAGACCGCCGAAGCGTTGCTCGACGGTAGTCAGCACCCTTGCAATGTCGTCCTCACGCGTGACATCCATGGCCTCCGGCACGATCTCTGCGCCGTGGTCGAGTTGGCTTAGAGTACGCTTCAGCGCTTCCAGATCGGCGTCGGTCGCCACGACGTTCGCGCCTTGGGCCCGGAAAGCGTCGGCGATAGCCGAGCCGATGCCGCCACCTGCACCGGTCACCAGCACGGTGCGGCCTGCGACTGAAAACTGTCCGCTCATTCCAACTCCAATACGGTTTGCTGATTGAGAAATTCATCGACTGTCCGAGCAGTCGGCATGGAATCCTGTGCGCCGCGCCGGCTGACGCAAAGGGCCGCGACAGCCATGGCCTTTCTGATCGCATCCCGCACGGCCACGCCTTGTGACAGGAAGGCAGCGAAGGCGCCGTTGAAAGCATCGCCTGCCCCGGTCGTGTCGACGACCTTGACCGGAAAAGCCGGCAGGCCGAAAGAGCGGCTCTCGTCGCAATAATAAGCGCCACAGGCGCCCAAAGTGATCAGCACGGCCTTTGTGCCGAGCTCGAGAAGCTTGCTCGCCGCCCGCGCTGCACTTCCAAAATCACGAACCTCAACGCCGGTCAGTTCGAAGGTCTCAGACTGGTTCGGGGTAAGGTAATCGATGCTTCGCCAAGCCGCGGCGGAAAGGCCGGGCCTGACTGGGGCAGGATTGAAGATCACTTCGAAGCCCTTGTCGGCCTTCAGCTCGAAAAGGCGTTCGAGCGCGGGAACCGGGATACCCATCTCGGCCACGACAATTGCATCTGGCTCGATGAAGCCAGTGGCTTTCTCGACCGTGAGTGCTGTCGCGTTGAGATTGGCGCCGGGGTCGATGACGATCATGTTGGCGCCGTCGTCTCCAACCATGACCATTGCGGTGCCGGAAGGTTCGCCCTGGCAGATCTCGACCGCGTCCGTTCGCACGCCCGCTTCCGCCAGCGACTGGAGCAGCCGCCGGCCAGCTTCATCGTCTCCGAGCCGCGTGTAGAAATGCGGCCGAAGCCCAAGCCGAGCAGCGGCGACCGCCTGATTGGCGCCTTTGCCCCCAGGGTTTCGAGCAAGTATGCCCATTAGGGTTTCGCCAGGCGTCGGCAGGCGCTCGACGTTGAAGCACAAGTCGAGATTTGTCGTTCCGAAGAACATCAAGGGTCGGGTCTTCATTTCACAGCTCCGAAGGTGAGACCGCGCTCCAGATGGCGCTGACCGACGACGATCAGGACGACCGGAACGATCATGGTGACCACCAATCCCGCCGCCATTACCGGATAGAATTGCACGCCCGGATTGAGCAGCTTAAGGAGGGCAACGGTTACGGGTGCCCTTGTCGATGTCAGGATCAGGCCGAGCGCGAAATTGTGCCAGGCGAGCAGGAATACGAGCAGGGAGGCGCCGATCAGACCCGGCTTGAGCAGCGGCAACACGATGTGGAGCACGATGCGCACCGGTTTGGCGCCGTCGATTGCGGCTGCTTCCTCGATGTCCTTCGGAATGTCCTCGATATAGGAGCGGCTGAGCCAGACGATCATCGGCAGCGTGACGACCTGATAGACCCAAATCATGCCGAGATAGGTGTCATAGAGCCCGATCGCCTGGAAAATGTTGAAGAGCGGAATGACGACCAGCAGCACCGGCGCGAACCGGAAGCCGAGGATGAAGAAGGCTATGTCTTCCTTGAAGGGGATGTCGCGCCTGGCAAGCACGTAGCCGGCGGGGACGCCGACCACGAGTGACAAGAGCACCGATCCAAGCGCGATCACCACGCTGTTGGTGATCGGCGTCAGGAAATCGACCTTGATCGTACCGTAGCTGGTTGCGCCGGCCTGGGCGAAGTCGAACAGGACGCGGAAATTCTCGAAGGTTGGCGTGAAGATGAAATTCGGCGGCCAAGCCATGACGTCGGCCTGCCCCTTCAGCGACATCATCACGATCCACCCCAGTGGAAACGCCAGCACGAGCCCGCAAAGAGCGACCAGAAGATTGAGAACCAGCGTTGTCAAACCAGATCGATAAACGCGCATGTCGTGGCTCCTCAGGTGACCCGTCGCCGGACGGCCTGCCAGAGCCTGACGGTGAGGAATGCTCCCGCCAGCACGATCAGCCAGTTGGCCACCATAATCGCCGCGCCGCGGCCGAAGTTAAGGTTCTGGAACGCAGTGATATAGGCCTGAACCGAAAGTGCCGCGGTGCTGTTTCCAGGCCCCCCTTGCGTGGTTCCGAAGACGATGTCGAACTGGTTGAAGGATTCGATGAGCCGGAAGACCGCAGCAATCAGGATGTAAGGCGCTACCAGCGGCAGCTCGATGTGCAGGAAGGTCGCCCAGCCCCTGGCGCCGTTCACCCGGGCGGCCTCGCGAATGTCGTCGGTGATGCCCTGCAGTCCCGCGAAGATAATCAGCGCAAAGAATGGCGTGTATGTCCAGACATCGATCAGGATCAGCGAGACCAAGGCCGTGGCGGGATCGGATATCCAGGGGAACGGGGCGACACCCACCAGCGAGAGGAGATAGTTCAAGATACCGCGCTGCGGATCCATCATGGTGGTCCACATCAGTGCAACGCTCATTGGCGGGAGGACCAGCGGCAGCAGAATAACGGGACGTAACAGACGCGCGAGGACCACTTCGGATGCAAACAGCTTGGCAATGGAAAGTCCAAGCACTGCCTGCACTAGCACCGCCGAAACGCCGTAGGTGAGCGTCACCCGGACACTGTTCCAGAAATCATCGTCGTCTATCAGGGCAGAGTAGTTGGCGAAGCCGATGAAGCGAACCAGTGGCCGACCGAGTTTCAGGTCGGTCAATGACTGGTAGACGCCATAGAAAAAGAGCAGCAGGAAGCCGAGCAGGATGATGACGGCCGGAGCGACCGCCGCGATGCTCCACCACTCGATACCCCGCTCCGCGCCTTTTCTCACAGTGCTTGCTCTTGATGCTGCGACAAGCGACTTGGACGGCTGGGCCGATACACTCACGCTTGAACCACGAATTTCCATCTCGGGTAATTCCGTTAGAATGAAAGGGGCGGCGGTCCGCCAACGCCGCCCCTTTCCGCGGTCACAGGGAGGACCGGATTTCAGTGGCGAGGTCGTGAAGCGTCTTTTCCACGTCTGCGCCATTGACCATCTTTTGCATGGCAACTGCCCAGGCATTCATTGCCTCCCCGAATCCGACCCTTGGCGTAAAGGCCAACGCCGCCCGGTCCTGGACCGTCTTGAACGTATCGACGAAGTCATTGAACTCCGGTTTGCTCGCGTAGTCGAGCCACGCCTTGTCTGTCCAAGTTGACGTGCGCGGCGAGTTGACGAGCTTGCCCGCTACTGCGCCGTTCAGGTCAACTTCCTTGGAGGTTGCCCACTGGATGAACAGCCACGATGCGCCTTTCTTCTGGGAAGCGGCGTTCATCGCCAGGGACCAGATCCAGATGTTCGATTCGAAGTTCTGTGCATTCGGCGCATGCAGGGGGGGCGCAAAAGCGATTTTGCCAGAGGCAGGCTTGCCGGCCACGTCATTCCAGAAGCCGAACATGTTGGAGTCGATTGCCATGGCCGTACGGCCGGAGGAAATGCCATCAACAACTTGATACCAGTTGTCGTTGGCAAAGGACGGCGCTGCGCACTTCTTGATCATATCCACATAGTCTTTATGGAAGGCGATCGATTCGGGCGCGTCCAGACCTGTGTCGAGCTTGCCGTCCTTGATGAAGAAGTCGTGCACGCCATACGACTTGGCGATGGACACCGGCGCGGTGTGAATGCTGCTCCAGAAGCGAACGCCGCGAACGCCCAAGGGTGTAATCGACGGGTCCGCAGCTTTCAGCTTCTCGCAAGCAGCCGACATCTCGGGCGGCGTGGTGGGCACCTTGAGGCCGTATTTCTCGAGGATGTCCTTGCGATAGAACAGCTGAATATTCTCAAAACCATGTGGAATGGCCCAGACATGGCCGGTTCCCGGCTCGATCTGACCATCTGTCAAGTTCCACGTCAGCGCGGTGCGGAGCGCCGGAAAGAAGTCCTGGTAGTCGTAAGCCGCATCGGTAAGCTTCGGATCGTTCAGGTAGCCGTCCAGTGGCTCGAGCAGTTGGCTCGGGGACAAATCCCAAGCCGGCTGGATGCCGGTGCCGACCACGTCCCAGGCTGGCGACTTTGTGGTCAACTGGATCGTCAGCTTGTTCCAGTAAGAGTCGTCCGGATAGAGTTCCGGGGTCACCTTGATGCCGGTGAGCTTTTCGAACTCGGGAAGTTGAGCCGCAACGGCGTCCGCGTACGGATGAATGTCATAGGCCCAGACGATGGATGTGCCTTCGAACTGACGCCAGTTTATGCCTTCCGCATGCGCAGGCTGTTCCGCCGCGATTGCGCCTGTGATAAGCAGAGAACACATAAGTGTGCCTCTGGCAATCTTGGTTGAATGGCCGCGAAGCGCGGCGAGCTTTGCCAACATGATCTCCTCCCAAGGGCGCAACGTCCCAGCTTTTTGCCCCGCGCCCCCAACTCCGGCCCGCGGCATCAGAAAGCTACACCTGGCGTCGATGCAACGAGTAGGTTTCGGAGATCGAATTGAGTAAGATTGGGTAAGAAATAGGCGGACTGCAGGTCAAAAAGCCCGGCGCGTGACCGCTTGGCGTGCCGCAAATGCTGAACCCGAAACGGTTCAACCCGCTACGTCGTCGGCGCTTCTCGCCGGCGGTCGATCCGCGGGTTCAGCTACCGAGGAGAAGATGTTCGTGGCGACACTGGAGCGGGCCTGCCGCTCAGTCGGCTATCCGAGGACTATCCGGGTCGACCAGGGATCGGAGTTCATCTCCCGTGATCTCGACTTGTGGGCCTATCAGCGCTGCGTCGAACTGGACTTCTCGCGGCCGGGCAAGCCAACGGATAACGCCTTCATCGAGTCCTTCAACGGCAAGTTCCGCAGCGAATGCCTCAACGCCCACTGGTTGCTGACGCTTGACGACGCCCGTTTGAAAATGGAGGAATGGCGTAAGGACAACAACGCGGCGACGGAACACCCACGGGACCGGCCATAGGCGCGAGCTGCAATCGCCTCGAACAGCGAGCGAACCAATCTGAACACTGGAGGCCAGATGGCGTCCGCCTTTCGCCGCACCGGCAAGTCGCAATTTTCGACGCTAGCTTCTCCCGCGTTCGACGACAGATTGCTAAACCGACGTCCTTAAAAGACCTGACCAACGACGATCTCTAGGCTTCCGTTCATGCCATTGGCGCCGTTTTGTCGTCCCGTGTCCCGAAATGCGGACGTCGTTCAAACGATATGCTCAGCCCCCTCGCGGACAAAAAGTGTCGAGCCAGATCAGTGTCGCGCTTTCCGATCCGTGAGACCCATTCCGAAAACAGGCGAACCGCGCGTCGGTTCATATGCCGCGACGGACAGACCAACCAGTATCCCGGAAACTCGATGACGTCGAACTCGGTCGATACCGGCACCAGGGAACCAGACGCCAGGTCTTCCAATGCAATCGAGGTGCTTTCCAGAACGACACCGGCTCCGTCCTTCGCCAGTTGAACCGACATTGACGAACGGTCGAAACGATAAGGATAGGTCATGCGGGCGCCCTGGACGCCATTGCGCGGCAGCCAATAATCCCAGCGGAAGTAGGCCTTCACACTGTCGATCAACCGCGCATGCCGAAGCTGCTCGCGCGGATCCGATGAGATCGCGCGCAGTTCGGCGAGATAGGACGGCGAACACATCGGTAAAATAAGGTCGTTGACCACGCAATCCGAATAGAGGCCGGCCCAGCCGCCGTCGCCATAACGAAGATCGAGATCGATGACCTCGGTTTCGAAGTCCGAGAAATTGGGCGTGGCGTCCACCCGCAAGTTCCAGCTCGGATAGTCCTTGCTGAACTCAGCCAACCGGGGCGCCAACCACTTCTCGCCGAAAGAGGGACTGACGCGAAGGCTGAGCTGGAAGCTTTCGCGCTGCCGAACAATGGCGTTTCGCACCTCACGAATGGATTCGAAGGCCTGGGTCGTGGTCTGAAAGAGACGTTCCCCGTCGATCGTGAGCGAGAGATGGCGCTTTTCGCGCTGGAAAAGCCGCACGCCGAGTTGGTGTTCGAGCAACCGCAGCTGCTGGCTGACCGCTGAAGGTGTCACCTGCAACTCCTGCGCGGCCTTTGCCACGCCCCCGAGCCGCGCGACGGCCTCGAAATGAGTCATCGAATTGAACTTGAAATCCGACATCGTTCCGGTCAGTCAGTTAAGTTCAGCTACACAGAATGTTAAGAAACGAGAATTGAGCCGAATGTCAATCAGCCGCATGATCCTGTGGTCTCGGGAGGAGATACAGAATGGAACCGGGTTCAACCCAGAGCTTGGGTAGCGCCGACAATTTGCCGGGAATAGGACAGGTATCGACCAGGAAGCCCCTGATCGAAGCTGCCAATGTCGAAAAGAGTTATGGCGCAACCCGCGTACTTCGGGGTGTGAGCTTTCAGGTCCGGGCTGGCGAAATCCACGCGCTCCTGGGCGGTAACGGCGCCGGCAAAAGCACTCTCATCCGCATCATCACGGGGCTGACATCACGAGATGCGGGCGAAATTGACGTCGCCTCGTCGAAGGCCGGCCGCACTCGCCCGATCATCGCGGTGGTGCATCAGGAGCTGGCGCTGCTGCCCGAGCTGTCAGTCGCGGAAAACATCGGCATCGTACATGCAAGGTCGGGCTGGTCGCAGATCAGCCGTCGCCGCATGCGCGAAATTGCGCTTAGAGCGCTCCGGCTGATCGACCCGGCGATCGGCGAGGAGATCATCGATCTGCCGGCACGCAAATTGTCGCTTCACGAAGGCCAGATCGTCGAGATCGCTCGTGCCCTTTCCACTGGAGCAGAAGTCCTGCTTCTCGACGAGCCCACGGCCAACCTAACCGCTGGCGAGACAGCCAAACTCTTCTCGGTGCTGAAGCGGTTAGTGCAGGAGGAAGGCATCGGCATCGTCTTTGTTTCTCACCGTATGCGGGAAATCCGCGAGCTCTGCGATGTCTGCACGATTTTGCGCGATGGCGTCACGATCGCCAATGCCACGTCACTTACCCTGCTCAGCGACGCCGAGATCGTCCAGCAGATGGGACAGCCCGCACAGGGTCCGGCGATGCGCCGCAACCGGCAAAATCGCCCCCGACAGGACGCACCCGTCGAACTCCTTGGCCCCGGAGACGTCAGGATCGCTATTTCGTCTGGCACCATACTGGGACTGGCCGGCGCACCCGCGGGTCCGACCGGTCTCATAGCGCCCCTTGTGGGCGCCGGGCCTGGAGCTGGATGGCGCCTTTCCGGAGAGGGTTTTGCCGACCGGTTCTCGTCTCCAGCGGCAGCGGCGCGCGCCGGCATTGGCTTCGTCTCGGGCGACCGGGCAACCAAGGGCATCCTTTCTCAGCTTCCCATCGTCGACAACGTGCTTGCAGCACGCAGGGTTCGCGAGAGGCGGCGGATCGTTTCCGCGACCGAGAGGCAGGAATGTCGCAATCTCGTTTCGTCACTGAAGTTGAAAGCCGGCTCGATCTGGGACCTGCCGGCTTCGCTGTCCGGCGGCAACCAGCAAAAGCTTCTCGTCGCACGCTGGCTTGGGTTGCCGCTCAAGATGGTAGTGCTGGAAGAGCCGACGCGAGGCGTCGACATCGGCACCAAGCATGACATTTACGGCTTGATCCGGGAGATGGCCGACGCCGGCGCGATCATCATCTGGTGGTCGACCGAGAATGTCGAACTGCTCGAGCTTTGCGATGCCATTTTCGCCTTCGACACCGATGGGCAGCCAAAGGGATTCCTGCCTGAGGAGCACTACACCGAAGACGGGCTCGCCGAACTGACGGGGATGGCGGCATGACCGACGCAACCAACGGCCACACGACCACCAACAAGCGCCGGAGCGCCACGTCACGCGTCCCAGCCGTTCTTTTGTCCTACCGCACGGAAGCCGCGATTGCTGCTGCAATCGTGGTTCTGCTGCTGGCCGTTGGCATGTTCGTGCCGGCCGCACTCAGCATGGGCAACTTGCAAAACATCGTCCAGGCCGCCGCGCCTCTCATCATCATGTCGCTCGGTGTTTTGCTGGTCGTGGTCACCGGCGGCATCGATCTTTCGGTCGGTTCAGTCTTTTCCCTGACCGGGATGGTGACCGCGCTGGCGATGGCCAATGGCGCTGACGGACTGACCGCCAGCGGCGCTGGCCTGGCGGTCGGCCTGGGGTTCGGCGCGATCAATGGTCTTCTGGTCACGGTCGTCGGGCTCGCGCCGTTCGTCGTCACGCTCATCACCTACGCGGTAGCGGGCAGCCTGGCCTTCATCGTCACCAACGGACGTTCGATGCCGATCGGCGCACCGGATTTCTGGCTCCTAAATTCCGGCGAGATCGTCCCCGGCATGCCCAACCATCTCCTGTTCTGCATCGTACTGATGGTCGCGCTGGAATATTTGCTGCGCAAGGTCGTGGTCGGACGCTGGTTCTATGCCGTCGGCTCGTCGGCAATTGCGGCACGGCTGCTTGGCATCCCGGTTCTGCGCATCAAGTTCGCGGCCTATGTCGCTTCGGGCCTGCTTGCCTCTTTCGCGGGCCTGCTGACGGTCAGCTACATCCTCAACGCCGAAGCCACGGCAGGGGCGAGCCTGATGCTGCAGGCGATTGCCGCTGTGGTCATTGGCGGGGCCAGCCTTTTTGGCGGAACCGGCAGCGCGATCGGCGCCGTGCTGGGCGCGCTGATGATCACCTGCATCCAGAACGGTGTGAACCTCATTGGCGTGAACAGCTTCTGGCAAGGCTCCGTCACAGGCGCCGCAATCCTGCTCGCGGTTTTGATCGACCGCTTCAGCAACAAGAACCGCATCTAGATCATCAACGGGAGGAACCAAGATGAAGTTGAAGAGCATCCTGATTGCAGCTTTGGCGACGTCCGCCTTGTCAAGCGCATCGCACGCTGACGACAAGAAGACCGTCGCATACATCGCCCCATCGCTCGACATCTCCTATTGGCAATGGGTCGGCTACGGCGTGAAGGAGAAGGCCAAGGAACTCGGCATGGACTATGTCGAGTACACGTCGGAAAACTCGCCCGCCAAGCAGATGGACAATGCCAGGACCGCGGTGACCAAAGGCGTCTCGGCCATCGTCATCGGCCCCGTCAGCTCGACATCGACACCGCCGCTGCTCGACTATCTGGCGAAGCAGAATGTGCCGATCGCGTTCGCCGGCATCGGGCCGCAGCCAGGCCTCACCAACTACACATCCTCGGTCACCGCCAACAACTATGAGACCGGCAAGGCGCAAGGCAAATTTACCTGCGAACTCGCCAAGGAGCGTGGCGGCAACAAGGTTGGCATGCTGTCGCTGCCGCAGGATCGGGAGAATGCGCAGAAATATCTCAAGGGCGCCAAGGAAGCCTTCGCCGCCAACGGGTGCGATCTCGTCCAGATACTGGAAACACGCGGCCTAACTATCAACGAAGCCGTCACCCAGGCAAACGACCTCTTAACCGCCAATCCCGACGTCAAGGCCATTTACGGCATGTATGACGAAGCCGGCACCGGCGCCGCCAAGGTTGCCGAGACCCGCGGCCTGACCGGCAAGATCGGCATCACCGTTGCAGACGGCTCGCCGACAACGATCGCGCTGCTCAAGAAGGGAGCGATCCAGGGAATCTTCTTCCAGGAGGCGGTCGGCCAAGGCATCGACGGCACCCAGCAGGTCTACAACGCCTTGACGGGCGCGCCGGTGACCCAGGACTTGGCTCTGGTCATGCCACTCGTTACCGCCGACAAGGTCGACAGTCCCGAGGCCAAGAAGGTCATCGCCCGCGTCTTTCCCCCGAGCAACTGACCGCCACCCAATGGACCCGCCGGGAGAGCCCGGCGGGTCCATATCCCGAGCGAGGAATCCTGACCGTGGCCGAGCTGCCGTTCATCGATCCGCACCATCACTTGTGGGATCTGGAGACCAATTACTATCCGTGGCTGACCGACGGGGTTAAGCCGTCGGCCTTCGGCGACTACGAAGCGATCCGCAAGAGCTATCGTCTCGACGACTATCTTGAGGACGCCAGGAACCAGAACCTCGTCAAATCGGTGCATCTGGACGTTGGGTTCGATCCAAGCGATCCGGTCGGGGAGACGCGGTGGCTGCAGGAGATCGCCAACAAGCGAGGCTTTCCGCATGGCATCGTCGGCTATGCCGACCTGTCCAAACCCGATGTCGGCGAACTCCTCGACCGGCACATGGAGTATCCGAACTTCCGGGGTATCCGGCAGTCGATGAACTATCATGCAGACCGCGCCAAGACCTATCAGGCGCGGCCAGAGGTCAGCCGGACGCCAGAATGGCGGCGCGGCTTCCGGGAACTGGCAAAGCGCCGGCTAAGCTTCGACTTGCAGCTCTATTATCCGCAGATGGAAGCGTTTCTCCAGCTCGCGCACGACTTTCCCGACGTCCAGATCATTCTCAACCACACCGGCATGCAGGTCGACGGCCCTAAGCATTTCAACGCCTGGAAAAAAGGCATGCACCGATTGGCGCAAGCGCCGAACGTCGCCTGCAAGATCTCCGGCCTGGGTATGGGCGACTGGTCCTGGACCACGGCGTCGATCCGTCCCTATGTCGAGGAAGCAATCGCGGCCTTCGGTGTCAACCGCAGCATGTTCGCGACGAACTTTCCGGTCGACAAGCTGTTCTCGAGCTTCGACGCGGTCGTGAACGCCTTCAAGGAGATCACGCAAGGCTACACACACGAGGAGCGGCTTGCATTGTTCCATGACAATGCCGCTCGCTACTACCGGCTCTAGATCATCCGCCGAGACAATTGAAACAGCAGGAGACTTTGAAATGTTGCTGAAGGGCAAGGCCGTGGTGATTTCGGGTGCCGCGAGCCCTCGCGGTATAGGCCGCTCCACGGCAACGTTGATGGCGGAACAAGGCGCGCGCATTGCTATTCTTGACCTCGATAAGCAACAAGCCCGTGACGCCGCCGCGTCGCTTGGACCCGAGCACATCGGCCTCGCCTGCAATGTCGCCGACCTCGATGCCTGCAAGAGGGCTGCCGCAGAAGTGACCGAAGCGTTTGGAAGGGTCGAGGTGTTGTGCAACATTGCCGGGATCACGCAGCCCGTAAAGACACTGGACATCGGCCCGGCCGACTGGGACCGCATCCTCGATGTCAATCTGCGCGGCGTGCTCTATCTCAGCCAGGCCTTCATCCCGCATATGCGTGAAAATGGCGGCGGCTCGATCATCTGCATGTCGTCGGTTTCAGCGCAACGCGGCGGCGGCATCTTCGGTGGCCCGCATTACTCAGCCGCCAAGGCGGGTGTGCTCGGGCTCGCCAAGGCCATGGCACGCGAATTCGGGCCTGACGGCATTCGCATCAACTGCGTCACGCCTGGCCTGATCCAGACCGACATAACCGGCGGCAAACTGACCGATGCCATGCGCGCTGACATCATCAAGGGTATCCCGCTCAGTCGCCTGGGCGATGCGCGTGACGTGGCGGGCGCCTACCTCTTCCTCGCCTCCGATCTGGCCAGCTACATCACCGGCGCCGTGATCGACGTCAATGGCGGGATGCTGATCCATGGCTGACGAGACAACGGAATTCGAGATGCCACGCGCGGGCAGCAATGTCAGCCTTGCAGAACGCGCCTATCGCATCCGTCGACATGCCGTGCGCATGGGCGAAGTCCAAGGCCAGGGCTATGTCGGGCAGGCGCTCGGCGTCGCCGATGTGCTTGCGGTGGCCTATTTCCATGCACTTCGCTACCGGCCGGATGACACACAATGGGAGGAGCGCGACCGCTTTCTGCTGTCGATCGGACACTATGCGATCGCACTCTACGCGGCATTGATTGAAGCAGGCGTGCTGCCGGAGGAAGAGCTTGAGACCTACGGTACCGACGACAGCCGCATGCCGATGTCCGGCATGGCGGCGTACACGCCTGGAATGGAAATCACCGGCGGATCGCTCGGCCACGGGCTCGGCATCGCTGTCGGCATGTGCCTGGGCCTGAAACGCAAGCAGAGCGATTGTTTCGTCTACAACCTCTTGTCCGACGGTGAGCTTGGCGAGGGTTCGACCTGGGAAGCAGCGATGTCTGCCGCCCATCACAAGCTCGACAACCTCATCGCCATCGTCGACTTCAACAACCTGCAGGCCGACGGTCCCTCCACAGCTATGCTGTCTTCGGAGCCGGTGACCGACAAGTTCGAGGCCTTCGGCTGGCACGCGCAGCGCGTTGACGGCAACGACATCGAGTCCGTCCGCGCTGCATTCGACAACGCCCGGGGTCTCAAGGATCCGCGTCCACGTATCATCGTCTGTGACACCCGCATGGGTAAGGGTGTGCCTTTCCTGGAGGCCCGCGACATCACGCATTTCATCCGCGTCGAGCCCAATGAGTGGGCTCTGGCGCTCGAAGCTTTGGAGAAGGGACGTCCGCAGTGAGGCTGTCAAAATTCGCGCCGCGCCACGCCGTCAACGCGGGTGAGCGCAAGACCACCTCGGCGATGATCGCCTCGATCGCGCCCGATGGCGTTCCCACGCGCAACGCGCCGTTCGGACACACACTTGCAAGGCTAGCCCATCAGCGGCCTGGGATCGTGGGTTTGACGGCTGATCTTGCGAAATACACCGACCTACATGTCTTCGCGCAGGAGCATCCGGATCGCTTCTATCAAATGGGCATGGCGGAGCAGGTGCTGATGAGCGCTGCCGCTGGCTTGGCGCGGGAGGGGTTCACGCCCTTCGCCACGACCTACGCTGTCTTTGCCTCCCGACGGGCCTACGATTTCATCTGCATGGCGATTGCCGAGGAGAAGCTCAACGTCAAGATCGTCTGCGCCTTGCCGGGACTGACCACCGGCTACGGTCCCAGCCACCAGGCGACAGAAGACATTGCGATCTTCCGCGGCATGCCGAACCTGACGATTATCGACCCTTGCGACGCGCTCGACATCGAACAGGCCACAGAGGCAATCGCGGACTACAAGGGCCCGGTCTACATGCGGCTGGTGCGCGGCAAGGTTCCCGTGGTGCTGGACGAGTACGACTATACGTTCGAGATCGGCAAGGCGCGAATGCTGCGCGAGGGTGCGGATGTGCTGTTCATTTCCAGCGGCCTGATGACCATGCGCGTGCTGGAGGCCGCGAAGGCGCTTGAAGCAGACCGCATCGACTGCGCGGTGCTGCACATGCCCACGATCAAGCCGCTCGATACGGACGCGATCCTTGCCGCCGCGCGCCGTCCGGGACGGCTCGTGGTGGTGGCGGAGAACCACACCATCATTGGTGGCCTGGGCGAAGGCGTTGCCGCGCTGCTGATGCGGGAGGGCGTGACCCCGGTCTTTCGCCAGATCGCCCTGCCCGACGAGTTCCTCGACGCTGGCGCGCTGCCGACGCTGCATGATCGCTATGGGATCTCAACGTCCGAGCTCGTACGCCGCGTCCGCATCTGGAGCCAATGAGAGGCAGGAGCTCTCGCCAGGCAACAATGGAGTCGTCGACCTGAATTGATGAGTTGGCTTCCCATCCGCGTCGCACATTACCCGGACCGGCTGTTCAGCAATGCCGGCCAAGGACCTGGGCGGGCCTGATGCCGGTCAATCGAGCACATCCCTCCCCGCACTGGGCATGATCGCGACCCGCATTTTTTCGTGCGGCGCGACGAGTTTCAGTCTCGGGTGCCCAGTCACCGCCAACACCTCCATAAGATGCGCCTGGGGCGAGCTGTCGTCCATAGTCGCGGTTCGAGCTTATCCGGCTCGCCGTCGCTCATCGGCGCCGATCATAGCGCTGCTTCGGAAGCGAGCCGCCGCGCGTTTGAACTGGGGTTGGGGCCCCGCACATATGATTATCTTGCCCATCGCGGCGTGGAGATAGCCGACTTCGTAGAGGGCCGGCGCGCATGCACAATCCGCGATTTCAGGAACCGTCACGTCAGGGCAACGGCGATTTCGCTTTATCGCGCCTTCAACGGATCGCGCCGCCTCGGCCTAACCAAAACCGTGTTCGATATGATCGAGGAGCACCTCGATCAGCTTCGCAGGCTTGATGCCCGCCTTCCCGCCGAATTCAGTGCCATTCATGATCAGTATCTACGGGCGAGGTCGGCCCTGGAAGCATCCGGGTTGGACCTCGTGCCCTGCTACAACGATCCCGCGCCGGCCAATTTTCTGATAGCGGACGACCGATCAATCCTGATCGTCGACTACGAGTATGCCTCTAACAATGACCGCTGTTACGATCTGGCCGTCTGGTGCGGAGAGATGTTCTTCTCCTATCCGACTGAAAACGAGATCATAGAGAGCTATTTCGGCCGCGTGGACCCCGCGATCCAGGCTCGCATCTTCCTTTATCGGAGGCTCGGGGACCTGAAATGGTCGGCTTGGGCGATGATTCAGAACTGCATGTCACCGCTTGATTTCGACTTTTTCAAGTTCGGGGCCTTGAAGCAGATGCGTGCCCGCGCCGCCCTTCAAGATCCGCGATGGGAGCACGCCCTCAAGAGCCTTTAATTCGCCCGCACACATCACCTGCTGCGGAGCCGATAGCCGACGGTCTCGTTGCCGGGACACCCGACACGAAGAGCGGACATCAGTAGCGGCGACCCGCAGAAAATGCTGTGACCCCGCAACGCTCCTGGAATTCGGCCACGCTGCTGGTCCGATTGCTGACGAAATTAGAAATTTCGGAAGCGGATAAGCTTTCCATGCCAGACGCCGTCCAATTCGTAGTAGAAGCCAAGAAAGTCGTTTCGCGCGAACAGCCGCTATTCCTCGACCAAGCGATTGTTACCCTTGCCGCCAGTACAAATAGCATCTCTTAAAGAGGCAAGTTAGGGATATCCCCATTCAATGATATCGACCCAACCTGCGTCGGCACAATGACTGGGGTTCTGGCCACTGAACCAGATCCGCCGGTAGTGATAGGATAGACCCGGGTGATGGATAGTCCCGGCGTTGAACCTCCGGAGTCCGACGGCCGGACCAAGCCCAGCGTCTCGCCGGCCGCCAGACCGAACGAAACATTGTCGACGGCAGGACCGCCTTAAGGCCCGATCCGATCAGCCCTTTCTCGGAGCGCCTGTCTTCCTCCTGTTACAATGCCTGCCCCGCTACCTTAAACGGCAGTAACCTCTATCGGCTTTCTGAAGTAGTGTCCGCTTTTAGACCGGGTTCCTGGATCGACTGCCGGGCTTAATTGCAGTGGGACGCCAAGGCGGCGGAAGTCGCGCGAACCCAGGCGCAGCGCCGCGCGCGATCTCCGCGACCGGACCGAGCGCTATCGCAACCTGTCCAGCTCCTGCTCCATCGAGCCGATTAATGAGCCGAAGAAGCAATGCCCGTTCGGTCAAACCTTGTTTAGTGCACGCCCTATTCCGCCACAAACAATTCGACCCCGTGGTCGCGAATAGCTTCCATGATCGACCCAGAGGGGATGCGATCGGTCACGATCCTGTCGATGGCATCGAACTGACAGACCTGCGCCATTCCCACCCGACCGAACTTCGAGTGATCTGCAAGTATGGTGAGCTTCTGCGCCTGAGCGATCATCGCGCGAGCCACCATTGCCTCCTCCACATCGAAGTCCATGATCCCGAGGCTGCCATCGATCGCGCCGATGGTAAGCACGGCATGGTCGGCCCTGAACCGTGTCACCTGTTCCAGGGTAATGGAGCCGACCACCTCCTTAGTGTCTGCATGGCATTCGCCACCCAGGAGATAAACCTTGCTTCGGCTGCCGCCCTCCTGAACCTTGAGTGCTACTCCAATTGAATTGGTGACCACCGTGCAACGAGCGGCGCCGGCCAGTGCCGCGGCGAAAAATTCCGTGGTTGTACCGGCATCGATCATCACCGTTTCATTGTCCTCGAACAGTGCTGCAGCTCGCCTAGCTATCCTTTCCTTCGGATAGGCGTTCTCCGTCAGTCGCTGAACGAACGGCGCTTCGACGGATAGTTTCGATTTCTGTGCGCCGCCATGGACACGACGCAAAAGGCCTTGGGAGTCAAGCTGCGCAAGGTCTCGTCGGACAGTCTCTCGAGACACTTCGAAGCGCTGCGCCAACTCTTCCACTTTCAGCTCGCCCGCCGCATAAGCCAGCTCCAGCATTGCCGCTCGTCTTTGATCCGGATCCATTCCCTGTCCTCGTTTGGTTTTCAGACGTAGACCGCCCATCGAGGCAAGCCGGCCTGCTGTGCTTCTTTCTCGTCAGCCCAATGATCTCGCCGGGCAAACACTAGCTGCAAACGGAATGGCTAACCGATAGGGGATTGCGTGACGGACAGGCCTACGCTACTCATGACCGAACGGTCATGACAAGTCAAAATTTTGCTTCCGGGTTGAATGTTCGGTCACAGGTCAACATCCGATAGGCACGCGCCGAACTACCCCGCGTCGGCCACCGCAGGACCTCGCTTCGACGTGGCGGTAATCGGTGGCGGCGTCGTGGGCCTTGCCATACTGCGCCATTTTTCCATCGCGGGACTGAAGTGCGTATTGCTCGAACGCGGCGCCGACATTCTGTCGGGTGCTTCAAAGGGTAACAGTGCGCTGCTCCACACCGGGTTTGACGCGCCCGCGGGCAGTCTTGAGCTCGCATGCATCAAGGCAGGCTATGCCGAGTATCTCGACATCCACGAGAAGCTCAACCTTCCTATCGTGAAGAGTTCGGCCCTTGTGGTGGGCTGGTCCGATGAAGAGTGCTCGAAGCTCCACGGCATAGTCGGCAAAGCGCACGAGAATGGGATCGGCGACGTACGCCTTGTCGGTCGAACCGAACTCGGCAAGCTTGAACCATCGCTCTCAAAGGCAGCGCGGGAGGCCGTGCTGGTTCCCGGTGAGCACATCATCGATCCATGGTCGGCACCTTTGGCTTATGCGCGTCAGGCGATCGCCCACGGGGCCGTGATCGTCCGTGCCACGGAGGTCACCGGCGGAGAGCGCATTCCGGACGGCTGGCTGCTGAAATGCGCCACCGGGACAGTCCGGGCCGGGATCGTGGTCAATGCCGCAGGAAACTTCGGCGACCTGGTCGAGACGATAGCAAGGCCATCGCCTTTCCGGATCACGCCGCGAAACGGTCAGTTCGTCGTCTTTGACAAGCCGGCATCGAAGCTCGTCAACGCGATCATCCTTCCGGTGCCCACCGAGCGCACCAAAGGCGTTGTGCTTTTCCGCACCTGCTTTGGAAATCTGGCGATCGGCCCGACTGCAGAGGACGTGGAGGAGCGCGAGACCGCGACCACCGATACGGCAACGTTGGAGCGCCTGAAGACCCGGGCGATCGAAATGGTGCCAAACCTGGCGAACGTCGGTGTCAACGCGACCTATGCTGGCCTGAGGCCTGCCTGCCAGTTCAAGGACTATGTGATAGAGGCGTTGACCGGCAGCAACTGGATAACGGTTGCCGGCATCAGATCCACGGGCCTCACGGCATCGCTGGGGATAGCCCGTCATGTAGGGCGGCTCTATGCCGAGCATTTCGGGTTCTGTCGCAAACTCGAAGCTGAGATGAGGAAAGGCTGCCTGCTCAAATTTTCACGCGGCCAGCATTTTGAACTGTTCGACAAGTGACGGTGCTGGATTGTGCGCGTATCTCGCCTGCCGTTTCCGCATCATGTGAACCATTTCAATGCCGTACAGGATAATCGCTGCGCAGGTGGTCGATTTGAAGCCGAGCA